>JBOHFW010000308.1:0-29030 GCA_050699835.1 Pseudonocardiaceae bacterium
GCTCTGATGTCGAACTCGGCGACACCAGAGCTGTGCGAAGTCGCTGGGAGTCGTCGACGTCCAACCGGGCCCTGCCTCGGTGCGCCACATCCGCCTGCCAACATAGCTGATCTTGGCAGGCCTACCCGCGTCACCGGTCGTGTCGCCACAGGGCAGAGATCGGCACTGCCCAGATACCCTCTCCGAGAGGCAGCGTCACCTGCCCGGCGTGCACGACGAGCCCGACCGTGAACCGGACACCGAGGCGTTCCCGCATCCGTACCAGGTGGCGCGCGTGCCGTTCGAGCGGTGTCGAGGTCATTTTCACCTCAATGCCGGCCACCGCGCCACTTCGCCGGTCTTCCACCACGAGGTCGATCTCGGCGCCATCCCGATCACGGAAGTGGGCCACCTCGACGGACGCTTCGCTCCAACTTGCCTGCTTGAGCACCTCGGTCACCACGAGCGTCTCGAACAGGGCGCCGGCAAGCACGCCGTCGGTCGACGGTGCGAAGGACGCCTCTGCGGCTCCCACCAGGTCGGCGGCAAGCCCGGTGTCCAGCACCACGATCTTCGGGCGCCGCTTGGCCCGCGTCGTCGCGCTCGTCGCCCACGGCGGGATCAGCGTGACCAGGTAGAGCGCTTCGAGCAGCGCCACGTAGTTGGCGGTGGTCTCCCGGGACAGCTCGGCATCCCGGGCCAGGTCGGCGATCACCAGCTCGCCGCAGCTGCGTGCGGCGAGCAGCCGCAGCACGCGCCGTAGTTCGGACTCCAGCCGCACCTCTGCCATTGGGCGCAGCGCCTCGCGGGAGACCACGTCCCGTACGTACCCCTCGAACCAATCGCGGCGGGCCCGGGCCGGCAGCGCTTCGGTGACGACCTCGGGATAGGCACCGCGAAGGAGCCGATCGACGAGCTCGGAACGGCCCGGCGTCTCGGGGAACACCACCGGCCATGCGCCGGCATCGAAGAGCCGCTCGAGGAACGTCTCCCGCACACCGCGCCGCTCGCCCTCGGAGAACGGCCACAGCGTGAGCCGGCCCGCGCGACCGGCAAGCGTCTCGGAGACACTCCGGTCGGCAAGGTAGCTCGCCGAGCCCGTGAGCAGCAGCCGCCCCCGGGTCCGGTCCTGATCCGCCGCGTGCTTGGCCGCCAGCAATAATCCCTGTCCGGCCCGCTGGAATTCGTCGATCGCTGCCGGCCGCGGCAGTGCTTCGACGAACCCCACCGGATCGTCGGTGGCGCGCCGACGCGTCGCCTCCTCGTCCAGGCTGAAGCGCGATGTGGCGGGCAGATCGAGCAGATCGCGAAGCAGCGTGGTCTTGCCGGTCTGGCGCGCACCACCGAGGAGCACGATCCGAAACGTGCGCATCAGCTCCTGGAGTCTCGGCGCGGCGCTACGGGGGATTAACACGGCGTCAGGATATCGCTAGTTGACAGAATGCGCCGTCACTGATGCGCAGAACGCGCTAAGGCTAGTTGACTTTTCGCGGAAGCCGCCGGCCAGGTCGGCGCCGCTGCCCGCTGGGTCGCCTGGCGCCGGCCAGCATCGACCCGCTCCTCGTCCGGTCCAGCGTGTCAACTGCCGTTGCGGGATTAGGCGACGCGGCAGGAGGGCTCGCGGCCCTTGCGAACCAAGGCCTTCTCGACGGCCTGCGCCATCCGCGCCGAGGCCTTGCCAGCGCCGACCACCACCACCACTACCCGTCCGGGAGGGCGCGCCGGCAGGAACGCCGCCACCCTGCGTAACGGATCGGCAGCGGCCACCGCCACGTCGAACATCGCTCGTAGCAGGGCACGCGGATCAGCGACCACCGAGGAACTCCGCCTCGGTCCACGGATCGCGGCGTTCGAACACCTCGGGTACGGGCGCGGCCATTGCTGCATCACCTCCCGTCGCGGACATGGTCGCATCGTTGCGGCCCACCCTGACAGTCTCCAGCTACCTGAGGTTGACGGCGACTGGCCCGCCTACCCTTGGTGGGGGTGCGGAGCCAGGCCGGATCCGTCCGCAGACGCGCGCTCGGCGGGTTCAAGTCAGCGGCCATCGATGGCTGCTGTCAGGTGTGTCCAGCCAGATCGTTTGGTGTTGCGGGGTGACGGTCAGGCCGAAGCGTTCGCGCGGTGGGCGCTCAAGTGCATGCCATGCCTGGTGAATGGTCTCGATGGCATCCCAGAGGCGGCGCGGCCCGGACTGGGTGAGGTTGCCCTCGGGCGTGAGGTGAGCGTGTGACCCGTCGCGCGCGCTAATCATGAGGTTGTCTGGGTCGCCGTCGCGATAGCCGTGCGCGAGCCCGGGAACGGTCACGTCGAGGAAGAACCGGAAGTCGTTGTCGTAGTAGACACTGCTGGGCAGGTTGGTGGTACGCGAGGGCCAGCGTGGCCCTTCCGCAACTGCAACAGAGTGCCGATGGGGCGATTCATCGGGGGTGGCGCGGTGCCGCATGAAATAGCCGGGCCCGACAAAAGCCCCTTGTGCCTTGCTCGGGCCGCTGACGGTGAGCCTGGCGAGGCCGGAGCACACCGGGGCCAGGATGATGCCCCCGGCTCGGGTTTGTCTGATCCAGGCTGGGGGGATGCGCCGCACTCCGAAGGTGACGATGATCCGATCGTAGGGGGCGTGGTCGGGGTGGCCATGTGCGCCATCGGCTGTGATCACGGTGGGGGTGTAGCCGCAGCGCCGTAACCGGTCCCGGGCCGCGGTGGTGAGGTTAGGGTCGACGTCGATACTGGTCACCTGGGCCGAACCCAGTCGCTCGCACAGCAGGGCCGCGGTGTACCCAGTGCCGGTGGCCACCTGCAGGACGCGGTGATCGTCTTGGACCTCAAGCGCCTGCAGCATCATGGCCAACAGGCTGGGCATAGTGCCCGACGAGGTGACGGCGTCGGGCCGGCACTGCGTGATCAACGTCGTGTCGGAGTAGACCAGCGGCAACCAACGCTCCCGATCCGCCTGGCCGTCGTAGTGCTCGTTAGCGTGGTAGAAGGTCGGTACCAGCACGTGCCGGGGTACGGCCAGGAAGGCACGGCGCCAGCGGTCGTCGGTGAGCGCGCCATCGTTGATCAAGGCGGTGACCATCCTGCGGCGCAGGGTCCGGGTCTCGTTGGAGTCCACGCCCGGGTCCTGGCCGAGGGCCGATGCATCGGTCAAGGTGTCCCTTTCAATATGGCCGCGAGGGCGTGGGAGATGGGTTGGCCGGTCTGATGTTCGATCCATCCCCATTGTCCATTCGGATTGATTTCGATGAACTGATGACCCTGGTCGGTGAGAACGAAATCCAGGGCGCCGAACACCAGGCCAAGGGAGCGCATCAACCGGCGAACTCCGGCGAGCACGGGATCGGGTAGCTGGTAGGACCGGGGTTATCAATGTGGGTGCCGAAGACGGACTCACCGATCACCGTCACCCGGAGGTCGGCCGTCTTCACGAGTTTCGCCTGGAACAGGTGTGCGGTGGTGGCAATGGAGGAATCGTGGTAGCGGTGTGGTGGCACGTCACTGGTGTAGACCACGCCGGATAGCCGTCCGTCCTCAGCTCGGGGCATCCGCGCATACAGGGTCTTGGTGATAATCCCGTGGGGCTGGCGGGCGGCGAAGTCCGCCACGGCTTGCGGATCGTTGGTGACCAGGGTCGGTGGCACCATCAGGCCCGCCGCTGTGGCGTGTGCCAGTTGACGGGGTTTGTATTCCGCCTGGTGCACACTGCTGGGCGGGTTGACCCACGTAGCGGGCAGGGATTCCAGTACGCCCCAGAACCCGAAACGTGCTTGTCCCTCACACCAGGGAATTGCCTCCAAGGAGATGGAAGTGTCGAATTCGAAGCGCCCAGGCCGTCGATAATAGACAGTCCGGACTTCGTCCAGTGACGCACCATTGAGATCAGCCTGCCACTGGGCGTGCTCTCCGATCTGTCTGATCAGCTTTATCCCCGCGGGGAACTGTGCAGAGTCGAGTCGCAGGAAGGGGACTCTGTCGGTGTTCAGGTGGGTGAGCACCATGTCTGCGGTGGGATCCACGGGTGCGGTGAGGACCAGCACCCGTGGACGGAGAATCCGCGCCATCAGTCGTAGACCGGGTCGGTGTCCACCGAGATCGGGTCCTTCCCGTCAGTTTCGGTCGAGCTGGACGTGACCATCTGTTCCTCTGCGCTCAGCTCTGATAGCGGCCGACCGTTGAACAGAGCCATTTGACGCTGCTGGTCGTACACCGCGGTACGAACTGTCTCGGCCGGGATCGCCGAGGCTGGTGCCGGAACGCGAAAGGTCAGGCCGAATGGCTCGATCTGCGCACTGCTGCTCATGGGTTATCCTCCTGTTGCCGGACGATTGTCTTGCCTGCCGACCTCCCGAGCGGAGAAGATATCCTGATGATACCAGGTGACGTCATGCTCAGGCTGCTCGCGCAACTTCTCCCCCACCTGCTGGTGCAAGTACAAGCCTGATCCATCGCTTCTGGACCCGGCCCACGCGTGGGACGGGTCCGGTTCTTGTCCACAGCGGAGGAGTTGACGATGACGCCTGAGGAGTTCGATCAATCCTTTGATCGGTTCGAATTCTCCGCGTTCCGACTGGAAGTGTTGCAGCGCTACGCAGTGTCCGCCGAGGATGCGCGGATGCGCGCCTTCCGTGAAGGAACCCCACGCCCTGAGCGATCCGTGCGCACAAGCCCCTGGCTGCAGCGAATTGCCGCCACGACCATGGCGGGGAAGGCGTGGAGTCGGCTGCACCTCATTCAAGAGCCGCTCTCCGAGTACCTGCGCTACGAGTTGATCGGCTACGTGGAGTCCTGCGCTTGTGGGGAGGAGATCCGCCTGGCGTACCCTCCTGATGAGCGTCCAGCACTGGTGGACTTCTGGCTGTTCGACTCCTCCACGCCGGGCGCGTTCGCGGTGCTGATGCACTACAGCGATGACGGCGAGGTCCTAGGCTACGAATATGTCGACAAATCACTTGAGGTGGCTGAGCTCGAAACAGTCCGTGATCTTGTGTGGTCTCGGTCATGGAGCCTTGCTGAGCACCTCGCTCGAAACCCCGTCCAGTGATGGTCGATACCCGCGCTCGATTGGGTCGCGAACTCCGGCACCTGCGGGAGTTCGCGGGGCTCAGCGGTCGCGTGCTCGCTGAGAGGATTGGCATCAACCAGTCGAAGGTCTCTCGCATCGAAAGTGGGGAGACACCGGGGACCCGCCCCAAGGTATACGCTTGAGCTGATGCCACGGGAGCGACGATCGACACTCGGGCGCGGTTGGTCGAGCTGGCGGAAGCCGCCTTCACTGAGGTGGCTGCGTGGCGGGATACGCTCCGCGCCGGTAAGAAACACCTGCAAGATCAGGCTCGAGCGAGGGAAGTTGCGGCACGGACTGTACGCAACTTTCAGCCCACCGTCATTCCGGGATTGCTGCAAACGCCGGAGTACGTGCACCGGGTCATCCCCTTAGCGGACATTTGCGGTGAGATCGACCACGCTGCATCGGCGGCCGCGAGGCTTGAGCGCCAACAGGCGCTGTTTGATTCCGGACGTCGGTTCGAGTTCCTTATCGGTGACTTCGCGCTGCGCTTCAACCCGACCTCCTCAACAGATCTACTTGTCGCTCAACTCGATCGGGTCGCATCGCTCGCGAGGATGAAAAACATGCACATTGGTGTGCTGTCCACCGCGAGTCGTGCCGTGGCGACGCCGTGGAGCAACTTCGTCATCTACGAAGGAGAGGAGACGTTTGTAACAATCGAGCTTGCTCACGCACAAGTGAAGGTCACCGACCCGCGAGATGTTGACCTTTACCGAACTCTCTATGACCGATTGTGGAACCACGCTGCCAAGGATCATGATGCCGTGACACTGATCCACCAAGCCGCCGCCGAGCTACGAGCGGAAGGCTGATCCAGTAGATGCTCACTATTGATCAACTCGGCGAGTTCGTGGCTAAGCACCACACCCGGGACCTGTTCCGGCTGGAAACGCTGGCATTCTACAACGCCGCATCAGACGATGACGACTTCCATCGGTACCTGCGGGGTGAGCCGCTACGTGGCGATGTTAACGGCGCTTGAGCGTCTCGCCGTTTTCGGGGACGAGGCCCGCGCTGAACTACAACGAATCGCCGACAAGTACCGAGCGCTGAACAGTTAGGCGACGCGGCAGGAGGGCTCGCGGCCCTCGAGAAAGTCCTGGAGGTTGGACAGGACGAGCATGCCCATGGCGGTGCGGGTCTCGAGCGTGGCGCTGCCCAGGTGGGGGAGCAGGACGGCGTTGTCGAGTTCCAGCAGCTCGGCCGGGATCTCGGGTTCGCCCTCGTAGACGTCCAGGCCGGCGCCGGCGATCGTGCCAGAGCGTAAAGCCTCGATCAAGGCCTGCTGGTCGATCACGTCGCCGCGGGCGCTGTTGATCAGGAACGCGGTGGGCTTCATCCGGGCCAGTGCCGCGGTGTTGATGAGGTGGGTGTTCCCGCCGCCACCGGGCATGTGCAGGGACACGAAGTCGGCGACGTCCAGCACCTCCTCGATGGTTCCGATCCGGCGGGCGCCGGGGATCCCGTGGTCGGGTTCGAAGTCGACCGGGTCGTAGAAGACCACCGGCATGCCGAAGCCGAAATGACCCCGGCGGGCCACCGCCACCCCGATCCGGCCCATGCCCAGGATGCCCAGCGTCTTGCCGGTGACATCGGCGCCCATCATGTGGGTGGGCCGCCACCCGGTCCAGCGCCCGGCGCGGATCTCGCGTTCCCCCTCGCCGGCCCGGCGCGCCACCATCAGCAGTAGGGTCATCGCGGTGTCCGCGGTGGTGTCGGTGAGCACCCGTGGAGTGTTGGTTACCACGATCCCGGCCTTCGCGGCGGCCTCGACGTCGATGTGGTTGTAGCCGACGCCGAAGTTGCCCAAAAACCTCGTCCGCAGCTCACCCTCGAACAGCTCGGCCGGCAGCGTGTCGGACACGGTGGGCAGCACCACGTCGGCCCGCTCCAGCGCGGCGCGCAGCCCGTCGCGGCCCAGCGGGACGTCGTCGGCGTTGAGCTGGACGTCGGGGAATCGCCGCGTCAGCTCCTGCTCGACCGGCTCCGGCCAGCGCCGGGTGACGACGATGACAGGTTGGTCCACGGCGTTCCTCCACCAACTAGGCCGTGCTCTCCGAGCACGGCCACCACGGTTTCGCCGATGCACGACGGGTTGGGCGCCACGGTGATGCCGGCCGCGGTCAGGACCTCGATCTTCTCCTGGGCGGATTCCCCCACTGCCGAGACGATCGCGCCGGCGTGGCCCATCTTGCGGCCCTTGGGGGCGGACAGGCCGGCGATGTAGGCGATCACCGGTTTGGTCATATGGTCGCGGACGTACTGGGCGCCCTCGACTTCCTGCGGGCCGCCGATCTCGCCAACCATGACCACCGCGTCGGTGTCCGGATCGGCTTCGAAGAGCTCCAGGTGGTCGCGGAAGGAGGACCCGTTCACCGGGTCGCCGCCGATGCCGACCGAGGTGGACACCCCGATGCCCAGGGCCTTCATCTGGGATGCGGCCTCGTACCCCAGGGTGCCGGAGCGCCCGATCACCCCAACCCGCCCGGGCAGGTAGATGTGGCCGGGCATGATGCCCACCAGCGACCGGCCGGGTGAGATGGTGCCCGCGCAGTTCGGCCCGGTCAGGCACATCTTCTGCTGGGCCCGGTAGCGGCGCATGTAGCGCTTGACTTTCATCATGTCCTGCATCGGGATGCCGTCGGTGATGCAGACGCAGAACCGGATCCCCGCGTCGGCGGCCTCCATCAGGGAGTCGGCGGCGAATGGGGGCGGCACGAACACGATCGAGGCGGTGGCCCCGGTCTGCGCGACGGCGTCTTTCATGGTGTTGAACACCGGGCGATCCAGTACCGTCTCACCGCCCTTGCCCGGGGTGACCCCGGCGACGACCTGAGTGCCGTAGTCGATCATCTCCTCGGTGTGGAAGCGCCCGATGCGCCCGGTGATGCCCTGCACCACCACGCGGGTGTGCTCATCGATCAGGATCGCCATGTCCCTCTCCAGATCTCAGGCGCTGGCCGCGACGGTGCCCGCGACGGTGACGGCCTTCTGGGCCGCCTCGGCCAGGGTGTCCGCGGTGATGATGGGCAGCCCGGAGTCCCGCAGCATGGCCTGGCCCTGCTCGACGTGGGTGCCGGCCAGCCGCACCACCACCGGAATCTTGACGTCGAGCTCCTTGAACGCGGCGATGATGCCCTGGGCAACCCAGTCACACCGGTTGATCCCCGCGAAGATGTTGATCAGCATCGTCTCTACGTTCTTGTCCTGGAGCACCGCGCGGAACGCCTTGAGCACCCGCTCGGGGGAGGCGCCGCCACCGATGTCGAGGAAGTTCGCCGGCTCCCCGCCGACGAGCTTGATCATGTCCATGGTGGCCATCGCCAGACCCGCGCCGTTGATCATGCAGCCGATATTGCCGTCCAGCCCGACGTAGGCCAGCCCCCGGTCAGCGGCATGGCTTTCCCGAGCGTCCTCCTGGCTGCGGTCGCGCAGCTCGGAGATCTCCAGATGCCGGAACAGCGCGTTGTCGTCGAAGGACATCTTGGCGTCCAGCGCGACCAGGCTGTCCTTGCCCGTCACGACCAGCGGGTTGATTTCCAGCATGGTGGCGTCCAGGTCTCTGAAAGCGCGGTAAGCCCGTCTGAATATCCGGCTGGCTTGAGCGATCAACGCTGGTGGCAGACCCAGCGCGAAGGCGATCTCCCGGGCCTGGAATTCGAGGAATCCGACTGCGGGCTCGATCGTCGTGCGGATCAGCGCCTCGGGTTTCGACGCGACCAGCTCCTCGATCTCCATACCGCCCTCGGCCGAGGAGATGATCACCACCCGTTCGATGCGGCGGTCCAGCACGACGCCGAAATACAGCTCCCGGGCGATCTCGGTGGCCTCCTCAACGTACACCCGGTAGATCAGCTTGCCGCGCGGTCCGGACTGCTTGGTGACCAGCCGCCGGCCGAACATGGCGTTGGCGACGTCCTGCACCTCGCGGTCGGAGTGACAGATCTTCACCCCGCCCGCCTCACCGCGACCGCCGGCGTGCACCTGGGCCTTCACCACCCACGCCGACCCGCCGATCTCGGTACACCGGTAGGACGCCTGCTCGGGGCTGTATGCCAGACCTCCGCGCGGGATGGGGACGTCGAAGCGAGCCAGGATCTCCTTGGCCTGGTACTCGTGAATGTCCACTCCCAGCCCCTTTCAGGTCCGGCTCGCCGCGGCAGCCTTGATCGCCTCGTCCATCGCGATCACAGTCTGGGCCATCCGCTCCGAAGCAGCGTCGATCATCTTGCCATCCACCGACGCCGCGCCCTTGCCTTGCGACTCGGCCTGTCGCAGCGCGTCGATGATCCGCCGGGCCCGGTCGACCTCGGCCTGCGGCGGGCTGAACACCTCGTTGGCCAGCTCGATCTGGCTGGGATGGATCGCCCACTTGCCCTCACACCCCAGAGCCGCCGCCCGGCGGGCGCTGGCCCGGAAACCGTCCGGGTCGGAGTAGTCCCCGAATGGCCCATCGATCGGACGCAGCCCGTAGGCCCGGCAGGCCACGATCATCCGGGAGAGCGCGAAATGCCACTGATCACCGGGATAGTTGGGGTTCAGCCCGCCGATACTCACCGTGCGAGCCCGGTTGCTCGCCGCGTAGTCGGCCACCCCGAAGTGCAGCGCCTCTAACCGGCCGGGCGCGGCGGCGATGGCTTCCACGTTCGCCATTCCCAGCGCGGTCTCAATCAGCGCTTCCAGACCGACCTTCTTCGGGTAGCCCTTGGCCTGTTCCACCTGGTTGACCAGGGTTTCCACGCAGTACAGATCCGCCGGTAACCCGACCTTGGGCACCAGCAGAGTATGGACTCGGTCGCCCGCCTGTTCCATGACGTCGATGACGTCGCGGTACATGTAATGCGTGTCCAGCCCGTTGATCCGCACCGACACCGTCTTGCCCTTGCCGGCCCAGTCGATCTCCCGCAGTGCCTCGATCACGTTGCGGCGGGCCTGCACCTTGTCTCCGGGCGCCACCGCGTCCTCCAAGTCCAGGAACACGAAATCAGCTGAGGAGGCTGCCGCTTTGTCGATGAAGCTGGTGTTTGACCCCGGTACCGCAAGCTCACTGCGCTGCAACCGCGGCCGACGCATCGGGTAGAGGGTATGGCTCATCGCACTGGCTCCTCACGTGAACGGCGAGCGGATGAACGACTACTGAGGTGATGCTGACGCGACCCCGCCAATGCCCGACTCGCCCTCCAGCGCGCTGCGGTAGTAGTCCTGAGCAGCCGCGACGCCGACTCCGAGCTCGATCTTGGCCCCGGCATCGGCCAGGGACATCTCGGCGCTGGCCAGCGCGGCCAGGCACATGACCTCGTTGAGATCGCCTAGGTGGCCGATCCGGAACACCTTGCCCGCGACCTTGGACAGGCCGGCGCCGAACGCCGTGCGATAGCGGTAGTAACCGATCCGGCAGACCTCCGTGCCGTCCACGCCCTCGGGGGTGCGGATCGCCGTGACGGTGTCGGAATACCACTGTGGGCTCAGCGCGCACAGCGACAGGCCCAGCGCGTCCACTCCGCGGCGCACCCCCTCGGCGAGCCGGTGGTGCCGGGCGAACACCTGCGGCAGGCCCTCCTCGAACAGTAGGTCCAGCGCGCACCGCAGGCCGTGCAGGAACGGCGTCGAGGGCGTGTAGGGGAAATAGCCCAGGTCATTGGTCTTGAGCATGTCCTCGAAGCTGAAGTAGCAGCGTTCCATCGTCGAGGACTTGTGCGCCTCGAGTGCCTTGGCGCTGACCCCGAGCATGGCCATCCCGGCCGGCAGCATCAGGCCCTTCTGCGAACCGGTCACCGCCAAGTCGACGCCCCACGCTTCCTGCTCGAACGGGATTGACGCCAGCGAAGACACCGCGTCCACGTACAGCAGGGCGTCCGAGCCGGCCTCGTCCATCACCCGCCGGACCCCGGCGATATCGGAGGTCACCCCGGTGGCGGTCTCGTTGTGGCAGGCGAAGACCCCCTTGATGGTCTTGTCCTCGGTGAGGTGGCGCGCGTAGTCCTCCAGCGGCACGCCCTCGCCCCACTCCCGATCGACGCAGATCACGTCGAGCCCCAGCCGCTGTGCCATGTCGGCCCAGAGGTGCGAGAACTGGCCGAAGCGCGACATCAGCACCCGGTCGCCCCGGTTGAGGGTGTTGCTGATCGCCGCCTCCCACGCCCCGGTACCGGAGGACGGGTACATGAACACCCGGCCGGTTTCGTTGGCGAAGACCTTCTTCAGGCCGGCGAACAGCGGCAGGGTCAGCTCAGGGAAGTCCGGTGCCCGGTGGTCCTCATTCGGGACGTTCATCGCGCGGCGCACCGCGTCCGGGACGTTGGTCGGGCCAGGGATGTATAAATGCACGGGTCCATTCGGCATGCCGGGTCACCGCCCTGTGAGCTGCGGGTACAGCGGGTAACGCTTGGCCAGCGCGCTGGTGCGCTCGGTCAGCGCGGTTCGTTTGGCGTCGTCCAGATCGCCGGTGAGCGCCTCGGTGATCACCTTGCCGATCTCGTGGAAGTCACCTTCCTGTAGGCCCCTGGTGGCCAGCCCCGACGCCCCGATCCGCAGCCCGGACGCCACAGCCGGTGGCCGCGGGTCGAAAGGCACCGCGTTGCGGTTGACAGTGATCCCGACCTCGGCGAGCCGGTCCTCGGCCTGCTGCCCGTTCAACGGGGATTCCCGCAGGTCGGCGAGCACCAAATGGGTGTCGGTGCCGCCGGTGAGCACGTTGATCCCGCCCTCGAGCATTTCCTTGGCCACCGCCCGCGCGCCAGCCCGGGTGCGCTGCTGGCGCTCTCGGAACTCGTCCGACGCGGCGATCTTCAAGGCCACTGCCTTGGCGGCGATCACGTGCATCAGCGGACCACCCTGCCAGCCCGGGAACGTCCTAGAGTTGATCTTCTTGCGGAACTCCTCCTTGCACAGGATCATCCCACTGCGCGGACCGCCCAGGGTCTTGTGGATCGTGGTGGTGACGACGTGCGCGTGCGGGACCGGGTTGGGGTACTCACCCGCCGCGACCAGGCCGGCGAAGTGCGCCATGTCGACGAACAGGTACGCGCCCACGTCGTCCGCTATCTGGCGGAAGTGCGCGAAGTCGATCTCCCGGGGGTAGGCCGACCAGCCGGCCAGGATCATCTTCGGCCGGTGCTCCTTCGCCAGCCGCTCGACCTCGTCCATGTCTAGCAGCGAGGTCTCCTTGGTCACCCCGTAGGGCACCACGTTGTAGTACAGGCCGGAGAAGTTCAGCCGCATGCCATGGGTGAGGTGCCCGCCGTGGTCGAGCTTCATCCCCAGGAACGTGTCGCCAGGCTCCATCAGCGTGCTGTAGACGATGGCGTTGGCTGAGGCGCCGCCGTTGGGCTGCACGTTGGCGTGCTCAGCGCCGAACAGCGCCTTGGCCCGGTCGATGGCCAGCTGCTCGGCCACGTCGACGTACTCACAGCCGCCGTAGTATCGCCGGCCCGGGTAGCCCTCGGCGTACTTGTTGGTGAGCACCGAACCCTGGCAGTCCAGCACGGCCTGGGGCACGAAGTTCTCTGAGGCGATCATCTCCAGGGTGTGTTCCTGGCGGGCGAGCTCGTTCGAGAGCACCTCGGCGATCTCGGGGTCGACCTCGGAGACGGGTTTGATGAAGAAGTCAGCGGGCAGAGCACTCATCGGCGAATCCTCGGCTCGTAGGAAAACGGACGTGACGGTCGTGGCCTGGCGCGCGCACTGCTTCGATCAGAAGTCCCACCGCCGCCGCGGCTCGCGAACTCATGATCGGCGAACCCTCTATCGAGGCAGCATATCGGCGAGGAGCCCAGACAGACAGCCCTGTCTCACGAACTGTGCCGTTCTCAACAGGCCACCGCCGGCTCACCAGGGCACGTCAGGAGGCCACGGTGATACCGGAGATGGCTTTCAGCTCGCCGAGCAGGGACGAGCCTACGGTCACCGGATAGTCATGGAGCGCCAGTGCGGTTTCCTTGCCCTTGTTGCACAGCACGAGGTGCACGGGCGTGTCGCCCTTGTGGGCCGCCAGCGCGCCGCGTAACTCCATTGCCACGTCCCGGTCAAGCTGGATGGCTTCGGCGCGCAGCACGAACGGCAGTGGCGTGTGAGGGGTGTGCTGGGCTTCGCCGAGATCCAGCGGGATCACTTCCGATCCGAAGACGGACATTTTGTCCTCGCGCCAGTTCACCCGTCCTTTGACGGCCACGGCGGCGTCGGCCACGAGGTTCTCGTGCAGTACTGAATAGGACTTGGCGAAGAACAGTAACTCAATCGAGGCGTCGAGGTCTTCCAATGTCACGATCGCCCACGGCTCACCCTGTTTGTTCACCCGCCGGTCGACCGTGGTGATCATGCCGGACACCACAATCTCGCCCTCCTTGGGCGCCTCGTCGAGCACAGCGGCGATCGGTTTAGGTGCGTGCTTGCGCAAGATCCGCTCGGCTCCGTCCAGTGGGTGGGCGGACACGTAAAGGCCGAGCATTTCCCGCTCGTGCATGAGCAGTTCTTTGCGCGGCCACTCCTCGGGTCGCAGCACCAGGTGTGCCAGCGGTGAGGCGTCAGGCGCTGCCGCGGCACCGCCGTAGGAGCCGAACAGGTCGAACTGGCCTATCGCCTCTTGCCGTTTAAGGCCGGTCACCGCATCGACGGCTTCCTCGTGCACCTGGACGAGCGACAGCCGGGTGTGACCGAACGAGTCGAACGAGCCGGCCTTGATCAGCGATTCGATGGTGCGCTTGTTGCAGCACACCAGTTCGACCTTCTCCAGGAAATCGAAGAACGAGGTGAACCGGCCCTTCTTCTCGCGGGTAGTGATGATCGACTGCACGACGTTCGCACCGACATTGCGGATCGCGCCCAGGCCGAATCGAATGTCGTGCCCGGCGGCGGCGAAATACAGACCGGAGTCGTTGATGTCCGGGGGCAGCACCTTGATGCCCATGCGGCGGCATTCCGCGAGGTAGATCGCGGACTTATCTTTGTTGTCGCCGATCGAGGTGAGCTGGGCGGCCATGAACTCGGCCTGGTAGTTGGCCTTCAGGTAGGCCGTCCAGTACGAGACGCGCCCATAGCCGGCGGTGTGGGACTTGTTGAACCCGTACCCGGCGAAGGGGAGCATCACGTCCCACAGGGTCTGGGTGGCCTCCGGCGAGAAGCCCTTGCTGGCCATCCCGGCCCGGAAATTCTCGAACTCTTTTTCGATGATCTCCTTCTTCTTCTTGCCCATCGCCCGGCGCAGCAGATCCGCGCCGCCGAGGCTGTAGCCGGCGAGCTGCTGGGCGATGGCCATGACCTGCTCTTGGTAGACCAGCAGGTGGTAGGTATTTCCGACGATCGGTTCGAGGGCTTCTTTCAGCTCAGGGTGGATCGGCTTGATTTTCTGCCGGCCGTTGGAACGTTCGGCGTAGTCGGTATGAGCATTGGTGGCCATCGGGCCGGGCCGGTACAGGGCGAGCGCTGCTTCGATGTCGCCGAACTTCTTAGGCTGCATCCTGCGCAGCAGATCGCGCATACCGCCGCCGTCGAGTTGGAACACCCCGAGCGTGTCACCGCGGCCCAGCAGTTCGTAGGTGGCCGGGTCGTCCAGGGGCAGCGTAGCCAGGTCAATGTCCACGCCGTGGTTTTTACGGACCTCCTCGACGGCGTCGCCGATGACGGTCAGCGTGCGCAGACCGAGGAAGTCCATCTTCAGCAGGCCGACTTCCTCGCACGCGGGGAAGTCCCACCCGGTGATGATCGAGCCGTCGTCGCGCTTCCACAACGGGATCACGTCGAGCAGCGGCTGTGCGGACAGGATGACCGCGCAGGCGTGCACGCCAGCGTTACGGGTCAATCCTTCGAGGCCTCGGGCGGTGTCCATGATCTTGGCGGCCTGCGGGTCGGACTCGACCAGCGCGCGGACCTCGGTGGCCTCGGCATAGCGCTCGTGTTGCGGATCGAAGATGCCCGAGAGCGGAATGTCCTTGGCGAAGATCGGCGGCGGTAAGGTCTTGGAGATGCGATCGGCGATGGAGAACCCCGCTTGGCCGTGCAGCACGCGGGCCGCGTCCTTCAGGGCGGCTTTGGTTTTGATCGTGCCGAAGGTAATGACCTGGGCGACGTTCTCGGCGCCCCACTTGTTGACGGTGTATTCCATGACCTCGCCGCGCCGACGCTCGTCGAAGTCGAGGTCGATGTCGGGCGGGCTGACTCGTTCCGGGTTGAGGAACCGCTCGAAGATCAGTGAGTACTCGATTGGGTCGATGTCGGTGATGTGCAGGATGTAGGACACCAGCGACCCGGTTGCCGAACCACGGCCGGGACCGACCGCGATCTTTTGGGACTTGGCCCATCGCACCAGGTCGCCGACCACGAGGAAGTAGCCGGGGAAGCCCATCTGGGAGATCACGCCAAGCTCAATCTCGATGCGCTTGGAGTATCCCGGGGGCAGCCCGTCTGGGAAGCGGGACGGCGTGTACTGCTCGACTTCGCGGCGCAGCAGCAAGTTCTCGGTCTCGCCGTCGGCCAAGGGGAACCGGGGCATCCGGTTGACCTCGGCGTACACCTCGTCGTATGGCTCGATCCGTTCGGCGATCAACAGCGTGTTGTCCGCCGCGCCGGGAACCTGGGTGTCCCAGTAGGCGCGCATCTCGTCGGCCGACTTGAGGTAGTAGCCGTCGCCGTCGAACTTGAACCTGTTCGGGTCGTCAAGGGTCTTGCCTGACTGCACGCACAACAGCGCCGAGTGTGCTTCGGCCTGGTCCTGGGTGACGTAGTGGCTGTCGTTGGTGGCCAGCGGCTTCAGGTCGAGCGCCCGGCCAATCTCCAGCAGGCCCTCCCGCACGGATCGCTCGATAGGCAGGCCGTGGTCCATGAGCTCGAGGAAGAAGTTGTCCGGGCCGAAGATGTCCCGGTAGTCCGAGGCCGCCTGGATGGCTTCGGTGCGCTGGCCGAGCCGGAGCCGGGTCTGCACCTCGCCGGAGGGGCAACCGGTGGTGGCGATGATTCCGTCGGCGTGCTCAGCGATGAGGTCCCGGTCCATTCGAGGCTTGCGGTAATAGCCTTCGAACGAGGCCAGACTGGACAGTCTGAACAGGTTACGCAGCCCGGTGGCGTTCGCCGCGAGCATGGTCATGTGCGTGTAGGCGCCGGCACCGGAGACATCGCCGCCCTCGCCGTACTCGTCGCTGCCGCGCTGGCTGGCCTGCCCCCAGAAGACCGGCTTCTTGTGATGGCGGCTGGCCGGCGCGAGGTAGGCCTCGATACCGATGATCGGCTTGACGCCGCTCTTCTGGGACTGCCGGTAGAACTCCGCCGACCCGTACATGTTGCCGTGGTCGGTCATCGCCACCGCGGGCATCTCCAGCCGCTGCGCCTCGGCGAACAGCGGGCTGATCTTGGCTGCGCCATCGAGCATCGAGTACTCGGTGTGGACATGCAGGTGCACGAACGAATCGGGCAAGCTCTCCCCCAGGGCCGGTCCGGTAACGAGGCGTGCGCGAAGAGTAGCCCTAGGTAAAGATCGGCAGTTGGAGCCCAGGCGGTCCCGGGCGTCCTGTTCCGCTCGTCGGGCCGATGGGCTCAAGCACACCCTGTGCTGTCACTTCTGCATGGGCTCGTCCCCGATCAGCCGGTGCCCGTTGCGCCAGGCGACCTTCTGCCAGCACTCCGGGCTCAGGTCCAGCACGGCGAACTTGGCAAACTCGACGGTGGGGTGCTGTATTGGGTATTCCGAGCCGAACAGCACTCGGTCCGCGCCGAGGCGATCCAGCGCGGCGCGCAGCACGCAGGTGTAGCCGCCGGAGGTCTCGACCGAGATGTTCGCGTGCGGCGCGATGAGATTGAGCGCGTGCAGGTCGATATTGCCGATCCCGCTGTGCCCGAGCACGAACTGCGCCTGCGGGAACCGCTCAGCCAGGCGCACCAGATCGATCACGCCCGAACCGGAGCGCGCCAGGCAGACCACATAGACCGGATGCCCGGCGCCGTCTGCCACCGACACCAGTTCGACGACCCGCTCGTCGTTCAGCGCAACCCCGTGCACCGCGGGCGAGATTTCCAAGCCACGGAACTCGGCCGCCCTGCTGCGGTACTCATCCGCGTCCTGGTGCGGGTTGGCGAAGAAGAACGGCACCAGACGCCCAGCGGATCCCGTGCAGCCGGCCAGCACCGCGTCGTTGTCCGCATCAGTGTCCACATAGCCGCCCTCGACCAGCTGGGTGGACAGCCGGTCGAGGTCAATCGTTCCGCCCGCGCACACCACGGCACGATTGATTCGGCACTGGTCCATCAGTTCGAGCAGTTCGGCGGTCGCGGCGGGCCGGGGCGACAGACGCACATGGAAATCAAGCACCGGCTGCTGGAGGTTCCGGTAAATTCCCTCCATCGCTTTACTCCTAGTCCGCTGTTGCATGGCTGTCCGCTGTTGCATGGCTGCAGTCATGCCGCAACCGCCGCCTCAGCGTCGTATCCGTAGATCCAGTCTTGACTCGCGAGCTCTACCTGGGCAGCCAGTGCGTCGTCCCGTCGGCGCTGCTCAGCGCCGTCTGGCAAGTGCAGTACGGTGGTGTTGGCCCGCGAGATCCGGTGCACCTCACTGGTGCGTTGGATGCGGGCCTGCTCGTAGCGGGCCAACGCCGCCGCGATCTGGCCGACCTCGCCACGACGTATGTTCCGCAGGCACACCGCGAGCGCGACCGCGTCCTCGATTGCCTGGTTGGCGCCCTGGGCGAAGAACGGCAGCATAGGGTGCGCTGCATCGCCGACCAGGGTGATCCGGTCCGTACTCCACCGGCGCAGCGGTTTCCGGTCGTGCAGCGCCCAGCGGTTGATGGTGTCCGGGGCCGACGTCACGGCGCGCACCTCGGGATGCCAGCCGTGGTAGGCCTCGGTGAGATCCCGGGTCCAGCCCTGCGCCGACCACGACTCCGCGCTCCACTGCGGATCGGGCACGGTGGCGGCCAGGCTGATCTGCTGGCCACCCGCCACCGGGTAACAGACGCAGTGCTTGCCTGGGCCTAGCCACAGCACTACCTTCGGCTCCTCGCACAGGAACGCCAGCCGATCGGCCGGCACCAGTGCCCGGTAGATGCTCTGCCCCGAGTAATGCGGCTCGTCGCGGAACAGTAGCTCGCGCACCCGGGAATGGATACCGTCTGCTCCGATCACCACATCCGCCGTGATGCTGGAACCGTCGGCAAACTGCAGCACCACATCGTCGGGCCGCTCGGTCACCTTGGTGCAGTGCAGCCCTAGGTGCACGATTCCCCCCGGTAGCCGCTCGAGTAGGCTACGGTGCAGATCAGCGCGCAGCACGG
The DNA here is from genome assembly GCA_050699835.1 of Pseudonocardiaceae bacterium. Classification (GTDB taxonomy): domain Bacteria; phylum Actinomycetota; class Actinomycetes; order Mycobacteriales; family Pseudonocardiaceae. The sequence goes on from JBOHFW010000308.1 coordinate 18,307, forward strand.
TGTAGTAAGGCGCGTCGAACAGCTGCTCGCAATCCGGGCTCAGCGGCATCCTGCACAGCACCGAGTTGTCGTCCCACCGGCGCATCTCGATCGCCCGTGGCCGGACCGCCACCTGCCGCAACCGCTCACCTATCCCCAGCCGATGCAGCAACCGAGCCGCGTTCGGCGCCAGCTGCACCCCCGCCCCCACCTCGCCGAGCAGCCGGGCCTGCTCAAAGAGGTCGCAGCGCAATCCGCTACGCGTCAGCGCCGCAGCCACCGTGAGACCGGCGATCCCGGCCCCCACAACAGCAATGCGAATCTGTTCCGTACCCACCACTCACCTCGCATAAGTGACCGTCGACTTCGGCGCCTTCAGTAGTAGAGAACTGCCTTGCTCCAGTCCTCGTTGGCACCGAATAGGCCGCGCGGCTTCACCACGTCGTGGCTGCGGGTGAGCACGTCGGTCGGAACCAGGGATCCCTCGGCCAGCGCCTCAACCACACAGCGCACTCCGAGCTGGCGTTGCACGTGCGCGGTGAGGTCGGCGACTGCGGCGTCTCGATGCTCCTGGGTCACCTCGATCTGCACCCGGAGCACCTCGGATTCGGCGCGGGCCCGCCAGAACAGCACGCCGTACCGGTCGGGCAGCCCGAAGACGATCTCCTCCAGCCGGTGCTCGGTGACCGGGACCCCGCCAACTGGGTAGCCGAAAGCGGAGCGGCCGAGCACCCGTACGGTGGGCAAATGCCATCCGCAGTCGCAGTCCGAGTAGTCCACCTCCACGGTGTCCTCTAGGTTGTAGCGGATCAGTGGCATGGCCTCCCGGTACAACGTGGTGGCCACCAGCTGGCCCGATCCTTCCCGGCTCATCCTGCCGGTCCGCGGATCGTGCACCTCGAACACCAGCCGGTCGGCCCACAGGTGCAGCCGCCCCGCCGGGCATTCCCCGGCCAGGCTTCCGGTTTCGGTAGACCCGTACTCCTCAACCACCGGCACCCCCCACAGCTGGCTGATCCGCCGCCGCCGGGCCCTGCTCAGCGGCTCACCGCCGACGAACAGCCCACGCAGGGCAGGGAAGTCCGTGCGGGGATCGTGCCCAGCCGCCCGCGCCGCCGCAGCCCAGAGTAGGCATTCGGTCGGCACCGACCAGGTGATCGTGACGCCCAGGTCCCGTAGTACCCGGACCACTCGCGAGTACGGCATTGCCAGTGATCGGTTGTCCCCAGGCACTACTGTGGCCCCGCAGAGCCGCCCGGCGGCATGGGCCAGGTGACCGGTGAGCAGCAGCGCGTACGGCGTGCGGACTAGGAAGACGTCGGTCGGCAAGATGCCGATCATCTTGCGGGCGAACCGCTCGGCGAGGTCCACCCAGTCCTCGGCGGTGTAGTACGAAGCCGTCGGAGACCCGGCGGTTCCGCTGGACTCGTGGTAGGTCGCTAGCTGCTCCTTGCCCACCGCGAGCAGGCCAAACGGGTAACAATCCCGCAGATCCTGCTTGCTGGTCAACCCCATGTCGTCAAGCGAGTCCGGTGTCACGGCACCGGGGTAGCGACTGCGGTAGAACGGGGATCGCATCGCCCAGGACAATGATCGGGCGAGCTGGTGTTGCTGCAATTCTAGTAGCTGCTCGGGACCGTTCCACTGGCCGAGCTGGGGGAGTGGCTCCATCGCCAAGGTCATCATGGTCTCCTCGTGCGTACCTGGGCAGGGGTTGCCTGGGTCACTGCTCGATGCAGAATTCGTCGATCGGATAGCCGACGTGGCGCTTCTCAGCGGGCAGGTAACCGAGCACCCGGGTGCCGGGGATCAGTTCGGTGACGTTGAGCACCGCGCCACCAGGCCCAAGTACCCGAACATGCCAGTCGTCCTGCACGATGAGGTTGACAGTGATGCCTGAGGGGGCGACCGTGTCGATCGCCAGCAGCGGTCGGGTCTCGATCTTCACTCGGCCCACGGTCACCATGCGGGTCCGGCCCGTCGAGTCCACCGCAAGCACCCTGCTCCCGGAGCGCAGCTCGCTCAGGTAGTTGGTTCGCCCGGCCCCGGCCAGGGTGTAGGAGTGCAGCGCGCCGGCGTTCACCCGGAACGGGCGGGTCGGCATGTAGGGCAGCGGATGGGTCTCGCTGCAGCCCAGCACCATCCCGGTGGAATGCGAGCCGACCAGGATGCCCTCGTCCAGCCGGAAATGGCTGCAGGTATCCACGCAGGCCCGCTCGCCCATCCCGACCCGACGGATGCCGGTGACCTGCAGCTCGACCAGCTCTAGATCGGCCGGCCGGTCCTGCGCGACGGCCTTGAGGGTGGTGGCCTCCCCGACCGAACGCGGCGCGAGCATCACTCCGTCTGAACCGTGCTCAAGCACGCCGAACACGATCTCGGCCTCTTCGACGTCCGCGACGCTGGTGATGATGCTGCCCTTGGACTTGTCGGCGGCGGCCAGCACAATTTCCAGCGGGATCTTGGTGGGGTCGCGGAACAGCAGCACCGACCACTGATCTGTGCGGGCCACCTCGCAGGCCAGTTCCAGGCTCTCCGCGTCGGTGATCTCCACGAATCGCCCGAACTCGGTAGTCGGGTGCGCGCTCGCCAGCGCAGCACGCCGGGCATGCTGCTGCTGGTCCAGGATCACGATGTCGGCCGCAGTGAGGTCTTCGGGCAGCTGGCCTGCCTTTGGGAAGAGCACTTTGCGGGTGGTCGGCGGCAGCTTCTCCAGATCGGCGAGATCAGCAACGACAATGCCGTCGACCCGCTGGTGTATGGCCTCCTCGACGATCGCTTCTTTCAAGCCATTGGTCTCACGGACGTCCAGCCAGCAGAGCTTCACGATTTCTCCCTCGTCAGTGGTGTGTCCCGGCGGTCAACTGGCCGCAATCGAGAGCTGGTTAGGGGTGTGCACCAGAGCGGGCTCGCGGTGCACTAGATCGGCGACCATCCGGGCGGTCGCACCCGGATCGGCGGCCTGGAAGATATTGCGGCCCATCGCCACGCCAGCGGCCCCGCCGCGCAGCGCGTCGGTCACGTAGTTACGCAGCTCGGCTGTGCTAGCCACGGTCGGGCCGCCCGCGACGATCACCGGGACCGGGCAGGCGGCGACGACGTCAGCCATCGCGGCCACCGAACCCACGCTCACGGTCTTGACAATGTCCGCACCAAGATCGGCGGCCAGCATCACGGCGTGCGCGACCAGGTCTGGATCTCGTGGATCACTGATCTGCGGGCCGCGCGGGTACACCATCGCCAGCAGCGGTACGTTCCAGCGCTCGCAGGCTTCGGACACCATGGCCATATCCGCGATCTGCCTGCCCTCGTCCAGCGAGCCGAGGTTGACGTGCACACTCACCGCGTCCGCGCCGAGCCGCAGCGACTCCTCCACGTTGGCGACCAGGTACTTGGCGTCTGGGTCCGTGGCGCGCACCGTGCTCGCCGACAGGTGCACGATCAGCGAGGTATCGGCAAACCAGGCCGGATCGACATGCCGCAGGCTGCCCTTGTGCAGCACCACTGCGTCCACACCGTTACCTGCCAGTTGCCCGAGCAGCCGGTTCAGCGTGCCCCCTACGGTGATCGGCCCCATCGTGATCGAGTGGTCCAGGGGTACTACCAGCATCCGCTGGTCGCCGTGCCGGTAGAGGCGCCGGAGCCGAACTTGGCGAGCAAACGAGTAGTTGATCGACACTACACGTCCCTCCTTCATGTCATGCCGGGGTCGCCGACATCGGGTCGAGTTGGTCCCGGTCGAGTTCGAATTCGTCATGCAGTAGCTGGGCCGCGTCCAGCACCCGGTCCAGCGGAATGACCACCGATGTGCGCAGCTGGGAGGTCGACAGCCAGCTGGTCGGAATACCTGCCGCATTGAGCGCGGACAGCATCCGGGCGGTGTATTCGGGCCGGTTCAACAGACCCATACCGATCAGTGATAGTTTTCCAACATTCTTGTCGACGTGAATCATGACATCGAGTTCGCTCATCGCGTCGCGTATTGCGCGCAGCGCCTCGTCGACGTCTTTTCTGCGCATCGTGAAGCCCATCCGGAACTCATCCTCATATGGCCCGGATCGGGCCACCAAGTCAACCGGAACAGCATGCTCGGAAAGCAGCGCCAGAATGTCCGCGGCGAGATCGCCATGCTGTGAACCGCTCTGCACGAGGACACGGGCAACGTCGAGGTCGTGCGCGACCGCCACCACCACACCGGAGGTTTCCAGCATCGTTGTATCACTCCCCGCCGGGATAATGGTCCCCGGCCCGGTTGGATTTCCTGGTTTACCGCTACTGCCTGGTTGCGAACTGCGAACGTATAGCTCAACGCGGTGCATCGCGGCGAGCTCGACGGCGCGGGAATGCAGGACCTTCGCCCCGGCGAAGGACATCTCCGCCATCACGCCCACATCCAGCGACGGGAGTACCCGCACCCGGTCGACGACCCGCGGATCGGCGGTGGACACCCCCGGCACATCCGTGCAGATCTCGCATTGACCGGCATCCAGCACGCTGGCCAGCGCCACTGCGGTGGTGTCCGAACCACCTCGGCCCAGGGTGATGACGTCGCCGGCGTCGTTGACACCCTGGAAACCGGCCACCACGGCGACTTCGCCCTTGGCCAAAATGTGCCGCAGCCGTCGAGTATCGATATCCGCTATAACCCCGGACCCATGTTTGCCGACTGCCCGGATCCCGGTCTGTGTTCCGGTCAGCGACACCGCGGGAACACCGGTGTCCTGCAACATGATCGCGAGCAGGGCGGCTGATACGCATTCACCGGTGGCCAGCAACTGATCAGTTTCCCGTCCGCTGCGGTCCCGCCCGGCGGTACCGGCTAGCCGGAGCAACTCATCCGTGCTGTGTCCCCGAGCGGACACCACGACAACGGTGGGCCGGCCCAGCCGGTGTCCGGCCGCCACGGTGCCCGCGACGTGGCGCAGTTGCTCGACGGTGCCCAGCGAGCTGCCGCCGTACTTCAGCACCGATACCTTCGGTCCCGAGATGATCCTGGGACTGGTGGCCGGCCGGCTCTTGATGATCACGTGCTGACCTCGTGTGTGTCGCGGTGTTCGCGTCCCGGGCTGGGTGCGTTCATGGCACCAGGCTGCGACGCGGCGGTGGGCTCGGGCATCACGGATTTACGTGATTGCTGGGACAAGCCTTCTCGCCCGGCGGCTCGGATCGTTCCCACCAGGGGCTGCCAGTGATCTTCGTGTGTATCTGGCCCAGGTCTCACACGACTGTGATGTATTTCCTTAGGGATGTATTCCCTCAGGCCGCCCGCGCATCAATGAAGCGGCGTCATAGACGGCCACCGGGGGTGGAACTTGGTAGCCAGAACTTTAGCCGGGCCCAGCGAGGCGCTCGTGGGGCGCGATGAGACGATGCGCGACTTACGCGCCGCGCTTGCCAGCACCACCATGGGCCTCGGGGGCTGCGTCGTGATCGAGGGTCCAGCCGGGATCGGAAAGAGCTGCATACTGGGGGCGCTGGCCGCTGAAGCGGGCACACTAGACATCACGGTCGCCGCGGGCAAAGCGGCCGAGCTGGATCGGGCTACGCCGCTGGCCACCATGCTCGGCCTGCTGTCTCAGTCGGTGCCCGAGCTGTTCACCGGCGCCTTCGTGGACACCAACGCGAGCGGCCTACGGCAGGTCGATCAGCTGCGCTCCCATATCGAGAGGTGCGTCCAGGACCGCAGGTTGATGGTCATGCTGGACGATGCCCACTGGGTAGACGAACTCACCGCGCAGGCGCTGCGTCTGCTGGTCCCGGCGTTGGCCTCGTCGCCGGTGCTGTGGGTACTGGCGCGGCGTCCCGGTCCGGTCCGTGGAGCCACGCAGACCGCCCAGGAAGCCCTGGACTGGCTGATCGCCGAGGGAGCTCGCCGGGTGCCGCTGGGTCCGCTCGACGACGCGGCAGTGGCCGCGCTGTGTAAGCACGTGCTTGACGCCACTCCGGAGCCCAGCGTGCTGGAGTTGGCTGCGCGTAGCGAAGGGAATCCATTCCTGCTCTGGGAGCTGCTCACCGCGCTGCGCGGCAGCGGGCAGCTGCACAGCAGGGGTGATCGGGTCACCGTGGTGGGCAACGATCTTCCGTCGGACTTCCTCTCCGCGGTGCACCGGCGGCTGCGTAACCTCTCTGACCAGGTGCGTCAGCTGCTGGACGCGGGTGCGGGAGTGAGGCTGACGGCCTCAGCGCAGCGGGCAGCAGCACGACCTCACGGACGCAACCAGTGCAGCGCCGCGGCCAGGTCGGACACCACGTGCAAGCGCATCCCGGGCGGGCAGGCGCCCTTAGCTTCTGGCGCCATGCCCGCGCCGCTGTCTGGCGGTACGAGCGCGTGCCGGAAACCCAACCGGGCGGCCTCGGCCAGCCGCCGGCGCAGCCCGGTCACCGGCCGGACCTCCCCGGCCAGCCCGACCTCCCCGATCGCCACCGTGTGCGGAGCTAGCAGCCGATCACCGGCCGCTGAGGCGACGGCGAGCGCGACGGCGAGATCGGCCGCCGGCTCTACCACCCGCATCCCGCCCACCGTCGCGGTATACACGTCCGATCCCACCAGCTTCACATTGCCGCGCCGCTCGAGGACCGCCAGGATCATCGCCACCCGCGACGAGTCCAGGCCACTCACCGCGCGACGGGGGTTGGCCAGCGCGGAGTCGGCCACCAGCGCCTGGATTTCGCCCAGCAACGGCCGTTTTCCCTCGATCACGACTGTTACCGCCGTCCCGGGCACCGCTCCGTCACGGCGGGTGACGAACAGCCCGGACGGGTCGGGCACGCTCATGATGCCGCCGTCGGTGAGCTCGAAACAGCCGACCTCGTCAGCGGCGCCGAACCGGTTCTTGATCCCGCGGACCATCCGCAGTGTGGAGTGGCGGTCGCCATCGAAGCTCAGCACCACGTCCACCAGGTGCTCCAGGACCCGCGGTCCGGCGACCGTGCCGTCCTTGGTGACGTGCCCGACCAGCACGACCGGCAGCCCGCGCTGCTTAGCGGTGATGATCAACGCGCTGGCCACGGCGCGGATCTGGGAGACCCCACCCGGGCTGCCCTCGACGCCGGGGCAGCACATGGTCTGTACCGAGTCGACGATCAGCAGCCCCGGTTCGACGGCGTCGAGGTGGCCGAGCACTGCGGGCAGGTCGGACTCGGCGGCGAGGAACAGTTCATCATGCAGCGCACCAGTGCGTTGTGCCCGCAGCCTCACCTGGCCGGCCGACTCCTCGCCGGTAACATACAGTGCGCGCCGCCCGGCCATCGCGCACCGGTAGGCGACCTCCAGGAGCAGCGTGGACTTGCCCACGCCCGGTTCACCGGCCAGCAGCACCACCGCGCCGGGCACTAGACCGCCACCGAGTACCCGGTCGAGTTCGCCTACCCCGGTGGCTGTGGCCTGCGCGGAATGCAGGTCGACCTGGGAGATCGGGCGGGCCGGAGCTGACGGCGCACCGGCAACCACCGCCGGTACCGGTCGCGGCCCGGCTGCCACCACGCTTCCCCAGGTGTGGCACTCCGGGCACCGCCCTACCCACTTGGCTACCTCATGCCCGCACTCAGCACACCGGTGCCCACCCCGAATCCCCGCCGACCCTCTCCCCATACCCGCGCACGCTAACCCCCCATCCCGATATGTCTCCATATCGGGGGCAGCGGTGAGCTAGTGGGCTGTGGTGGGGGGTGCGGCCATGGGGACGGGGAGGGTGAGCTGGCCGGCGTTGCGGAACTGGAAGGTCAGCGGGGTGTTCAGGCCGGCGCGCACGGGCTTGGTGGTGGTGAGCAGGACACGCAGCTGCCCGACGACCAGTGGGCTGGTTTGTGCTGTCGACCCTGTCGTGCTGACGACGGCAGCTCCGGGAGGGATCTGGGTGGTTCCCAAGACCAGCGCCTGGCTGGCCGCCGGGCTGGTCACGGAGATCAGCTCGTCGGCGCTGTTTCCCTGGTTGATGATGGTGAGCAGCACCGGCACGGTTGACCCGACGGGATAGGTACCGCTCAGATTGCTCGGGTAGGGAATCTGCACGTTGCGCAGCGCGATGGTGTCGCCGACATTGCCGGAGGTGCCGTCGACGGCGGCCACCTGGCTATCGGTCTGGGTGATTTGACCCGCACCGCAGCCCACCAGCGCCAGGGCAGCGGCGCAGCAGACCACGGTCCGAGCTGCGATGGCGAGCGGCACCAGCATGGTCAAATCCTATCCGAGGCGCCCGTCTGGCAGGCGCGGTGGCTGTGCGGACCCACCTGCCGGAGCAGGTCCATAGTGGAGTGACTGTGAGCTGCGGAGCACCGAGTTGCTCGGTGTGAGCCGGATGTCGGATCCTCTGACCTGCGATGACGCTCTATCGGCCCCGCGCGAACCGGTTTACGGGCGTGGTAACCTAGGTGCAGCGAAAGGGGTAGAGGACACATGAGTTTTAAGGTCGGAGAGACTGTCGTCTACCCGCACCACGGTGCCGCTCTCATTGAGGCCATTGAGACTAGGGTGATCAAGGGGGAGGAGAAGAAGTACCTCGTCCTCAAGGTCGCTCAGGGTGATCTCACCGTCCGTGTTCCCGCTGCCAACGCCGAATTCGTCGGTGTCCGGGACGTCGTCGGTCAAGAGGGGCTCGATCGGGTTTTCGAGGTGCTGCGTGCTCCCCACACCGAGGAGCCGACGAACTGGTCGCGGCGGTACAAGGCCAACTTGGAGAAACTCGCCTCTGGCGATGTCAACAAGGTGGCAGAGGTGGTCCGAGATCTGTGGCGTCGTGAGCGCGATCGCGGCCTGTCGGCCGGTGAGAAGCGCATGCTCGCGAAGGCTCGCCAGATCCTGGTGAGCGAGCTCGCGCTGGCCGAGGGCACCAACGAGGACAACGCCGAGGTATTGCTCGACGAGGTCCTTGCCGCCGCCTCCTGACTTCCGCCGGGGTTCCCAGTCACAGCTCTCCAGCCACAGTTCCGATCCTAGCCCCGGACCTGACGATGTCGTCGGCCCCGCGCGTCGCCGCTCTGGTGCCAGCGGCGGGGCAGGGCGTGCGGCTGGCAGCTGGGATGCCGAAAGCGTTCGTGCCACTGCGAGGTCGGTCGCTGCTGTGGCATTGCGTGCAGGGTTTGTTGGCGTCTGGTTGCGTCGACGTCGTGGTCGTCGCGGTCGGAGCGCACCATCATGACCACGCGCGAGCCGCCGTCGCCGAGGACGGGGTCCAGATCGTCACCGGTGGCGCGAGCCGTTCTGATTCGGTCCGGGCAGCCTTGCACAGCGTGCCGGACGCGGAGGTGGTATTGGTGCATGACGCTGCCCGCTGCCTCACCCCGGTCAGCGTGATTCAAGCTGTGGCGCATGCGGTACTGGCCGGGCAGCCCGCCGTGGTGCCGGTGCTGACCGTCGTCGACACGATCAAGCAAGTGGATTCCGCGGGTCGCGTCGTGGGCACGCTAGACCGTTCTGCATTGCGGGTAGCGCAGACCCCGCAGGGGTTCGCCGGCGATCTGCTGAGGCGGGCCCATCAGGAATCAGCTGGGCCCGTCACGGACGATGCCGGACTCGTTGAGGCGCTCGGCGTACCCGTGACCACGCTGCCAGGCCACCCGCACGCATTCAAGATCACTACTCCGTTCGATCTCGCCGTCGCCGAAGTGGTGGCCGGTGCACGAGTCGCTCCTCCGGCATGAGGGTCGGCATCGGCACCGACGTCCACCCGGTGCAATCCGGCCGGGAGTGTTGGATCGCCGGGCTGCACTGGCCTGGGATACCCGGCTGCGCCGGGCACTCCGACGGCGACGTCGCCGCACACGCGTTGTGCGACGCCGCGCTGTCCGCCGCGGGCCTGGGCGATGTGGGCGCGGTGTTCGGCACCGGCGAGCGGCGCTGGGCCGGGGCGCACGGCGCCGATTTGCTCACCGAGGTGCGTCGCCGACTGGCCAGCCAGGGCTGGACGGTGGCCAACGGCGCAGTGCAGGTGATCGGCAACGCGCCGCGGGTGAGCACCCGCCGCGCCGAGGCGCAGCGGGTGCTCACCGAGGCCTTGGGCGGGCCGGTCTCGGTATCCGGCACCACCACCGACGGCCTCGGCCTGACCGGCCGCGGCGAGGGCATCGCCGCGGTAGCCACCGTGCTGGTCGTGCGAGCGTAACCGGCGAAACTGTCGGTGCCCGAGGGCAGCATGATGTTGCCCCCAAGCGGATGTCGTCGACCTTGCTGCGCTCGCTACCGCGACTCGCCCGCCTGGGTGATCGACACGGTGCCTAGCGTCTTAGCCGCCCCCGTACCATCACCGGAGTGAACCTGCATCTCTATGACACCGCAACGCGTAGCCTGCGCGAGTTCGTCCCGCTGCGACCCCGTACGGCGTCGATCTACGTCTGTGGCGCCACCGTGCAGGGCCTCCCGCATATCGGCCACGTCCGCTCGGCGCTGAACTACGATGTGCTGCGTCGCTGGCTGGTGGCCACCGGTTACGACGTTGTGTTCGTGCGCAACGTCACCGATATCGACGACAAGATCCTCACCAAGGCCGCTGGGGCGGGCCGGCCCTGGTGGGAATGGGCCTACACGCACGAACGGGCCTTCGAGGACGCCTACACCGCGCTGGGCTGCCTGCCGCCCTCGGCGTCGCCGCGCGCCACCGGCCACGCGCCGCATATGGTGGCGCTGATGGCCCGGCTGATCGAGCGGGGGCACGCCTACGCCGCGGGCGGCGATGTCTACTTCGCGGTCACCACGTTCGAGGATTACGGGTCACTGTCGGGGCAGCGCCTCGACGAGGTCTCCCAGGGCG
>JBOHFW010000309.1:0-8395 GCA_050699835.1 Pseudonocardiaceae bacterium
GCAGGGTGGTGACGAGCTGGTTCGCGGTCCGGACCCGTTGGTCCAGCCGGGCCAGGCCGGGGGTGAGGTAGCCGCCGCGACCGAGGATCACGCCGACTCGGGACCGGTCGCCCAGCCGATCCTCACCGCCGGCGTCCATACACGCGTCCGCGGCGACCTGGAGAGCGAGCAGCTGGTCGGGTTCGGCGCTAAGGACCGATGCGGGCATGATGCCGTACCGGGTCGGGTCGAAGCTAGCGTGCTCGATGAACCCGCCCCGGCGGCAGTACAGCCGGTCGCTCCGCTGAGACACCCCGGCCTCGGGATTGTAGGTCCCGGGATCGTAGTAGGAGGGGTCCCACCGGGCGGGCGGCACGGTGGTGATTGCGTCCACGCCGGTAAGGATGTTGGACCAGTAGGTGGCCAGGTTGGGGGCGCCGGGGAACACCGCGGCCATCCCGACGATGGCCACCTCGACCGGCTCAGCCATGCTGTCCGACCTCGGAGGTCCCGTTCTCGAAAGCGGCTGGGTTGCCACGCATGTAGAGCACTTGTGGGTCGGTGCCGTGGGCAAGCTCGGTGAGTAGGCAGGCGACACCGTCGTCCGGCTCGATCAGCCCGATGCCGCGCCGGGCGTAGTCTCGTTCGAGCTCGGCGGAGACCATCCCGGCCCCGTCACCGGACGCCGCCCAGGGGCCCCAGTCGAGGGCGAGGATCCGGCCTTGGGATCGGGGCGTCCAGATCCGGGCCAGAGTGTCGAGTGCGTCGTTGGCGGCGGCGTAGTCGGCTTGCCCGCGATTGCCGTAAATCCCGGAGACACTGCCGAAGAGCACCAGGAAGCTGAGGTCCGACCGGGCCGCCTCGGCCAGCGCCCGCGCGCCGTTGACCTTGGTTTCCCACACCCGGGTGAAGGCTTCCGGTGTCTTGTCGACCAGCAGCCGGTCGGCCAGCACGCCGGCGCCGTGCACGATCCCATCCAGCCGGCCGTGCTGGTGGTAGATGTCGTCGAGCAGGGTGGTGACGGCGACGGAATCCCGGACGTCGAGGGCGGAATAGCGCACCGAGGAGGCCAGGCCGGTCAGCTCGGCCACTGTTCTGCGGATCTCGCGCTCGGCGAGGATCCGGGTGATGGTGGCCTCGATCTCAGCGGGGGTGCGGTTACGGGCTTGGGCAAGCACCCGGCGCAGCGCGATCCGATCGGGCGCCGCCGCGGTGATCGGATCCTCCTCGCCCACGGGCGCGGGGGTCCGGCCGATCAGTTCCAGGTGGCAGCCGCTGGCGTGGGCCAGACCGATCGCGACACGGGCGGTGATCCCACGGGCCCCGCCAGTGAGCAGCACCACCGATTCCGGCCCCAGCGTGAACTGGCTGGATCCAGCGGAATCCAAAGGCGCGTGCGTGACCTCCAACGTAACCCGCTGCCCTGCCACGTAGCCCACCGAGATGGGAGCGTGCGGAGCGAGCACTTCACCGAGGAGGTGCCCGGCGAGGTCGACGGGTTCCTCCTTGGGATCCACATCGATGACCCGCACGCACCGATCGGGGAACTCGCGGGCAATCGTGCGGACCAGGCCGGGTAACCCGACCCCGGCCACTCCATTGGGGTTGTGCGCCCGGCCGAACCGGCCACCGGAGCCGGTGACCCCGATCAGCTGGTTAACCCCGCCCAGGATGGCGTCCCGGAGTCCGGTGAATCCGTGCGGCAGTACCGGTGCCCGGCCCCGATCCAGCGCGGCGAGATAGATCAGAGCATCGGTGCCCGGGATCTCGCAGGGCTGGTCTGGACCCAGCAGCCGGACCTGGGCGCCGCGCCGCTCCAGCAACACCGACAACTCCAACGCGATGCCCACACCGTCTCCGACAATGCTGATCCGCCGACCCGTCAGCGACGCCTCGGGTGCCACCACCAGCGCGGGCAACGCCACAGCCTCGACGAGGTAGCGTCCCGCGCGCGCGGTCGGAGCGGCCACGGCTGCAGTGGCTGGTCGCGACGTGCTGGTCCGGTTGATGATCCAGTCGACGATGCCGCGGAGGGTGCGGATGCGGGCCAGTTCGTCCGTCACGGAGTCATCAAGCGCGCCAATGGTGCGAGCCAGCGCGAGCCGGTCGGTGAGCAGACCGGTCAGCTCGGTGCGTTTGATCGAGTCGATGCTCAGATCCGCCTCCAGATCGAGGTCGGCCTCGAGCATGTCTATTGGATAGCCGGTCCGCTCACTCACCAACGCCCGCACCATGGCCAGCACCGCCTCCGGCGTCAGCTCCTCCGGCTCGCTGACCGCGTTCTGGAGACAGACTGCGGTTATGTCGGCGTTCTCGCCGCGATCTGTCTCCAGAACGCGCGACGGCGGAGCGGGTGACGGGGGAGTAGCGGGCAATTCGGGTGGCGGGGTGCCCAGGTAGCCGAGCATGACCTCGCGTTGGGCGGCGATCAGCTCACGGGTGCTGCGCAGGAACTCCTGGACCATGGCATCGCGCCCGTCCTTGACGTTGAGATCAGGCTCAGCGCTCGGTGCGGCCAGTCGTTGGGCCGGGCGCAGCCCACCCGGCAGGGGGTGTCCGTCTGCGGTCTTGACCAGGTAACCGTTGACCAACCAGCCAGCACGGCGGGCAACGGCGGACTCCGACCCGGATGATGAGGACCAGGCAGGCACCGGGCGGGTGTCCCGACCACCGAAGAGCTCGGCCGGATCGACCGGCACTCCGGCGACGGCCAGCTCGGCCAGTGCCAGCAGCAGCCGCCGCAGGCCAGGCTCGCCGGGAAGGTCCGTCGCAACTGCGGTGTGTGGTTGGCCAGCAAGGATCGCGCCGACCAGGGTAGTGAGCACCCGGCCCGGGCCGGCCTCGACGAACACCCGAACTCCGGCGGCGTACATTGCCTCGATCTGCTCGACAAACCGGACCGGCTCGGCGAGGTGCGCGGCCAGCGTGGCCCGGATGGCGGCAGGCTCGCTCGGGTAGAGCTTGGCTGTGGTGTTCGACCACACCGGTAGGTGGGGTGCGCTGACGCTACGGTCGTTCAGCTCGGCCGCGAAGATGCGTGATGCACCCGCCACCACCGGACTGTGGAATGCGCATGCCACCGGGATCCGCGAGGCGGTCAGCCCCACCTTGCTGAGTTGGTTCAGCGCGGCCTCTACCGCCGGAGTAGGTCCCGAGATCATTGTCTGGCCGGGAGCGTTGTGATTGGCCACCACCACTGGTCCCTCACCGAGCACCGTCTGGACCTGCTCGGCGGCCGCGGCCACCGCGGCCATCGTGCCGGGATCGGCTCCGACGGCGGCGAGGATGGCCTGCGCACGGGCCTCGCTGAGCTCCAGCAGCTGCTCAGGACGCAGCGCGCCGGCTACCGCCAGCGCGACCAGCTCGCCGTAGCTGTGCCCACCGAGGTGGTCCGGACAGATCCCCAGCGACCTCAGCAGCTCATGCATGGCCAGCCCAGCGACCCCCAGCGCCGGCTGGGCGACTCGGGTGTTGGTGAGCGCAGCCCGCTGCCGCGCTGAGTCGTCCGTGCTGAACGCGGCCGGCGGGAACATCGTGTCGGTCCACCGGTCATCGAGTTCTAGGAACTGGCGCAGCTGTGGGAACGCCACGAACAGCTCAGCCAGCATGCCGGGACGTTGGCTGCCCTGCCCGGGAAAGAGAAACGCGACCTGCCCCGCGGTCTGAGATTCGTCGGAGGCGACGAACACGCCCTCGGTTGTGGAACCGGCCCGGGCGAGTGTCACCTTGGTGGCGAGGTCGTCCAGGTCCTCGGCGACCACCGCGGCCCACACCCGGTTGCCGCCCGGACCTTCCGCAAGGCTCCGGGCAAGGTCCCGCAGTCGCCAGGGCCGGCCAGCGCTGTCATTGGCCGTGAGCACCTCGGCCAGCCGGTCCATCTCCGCGATCGCCGTGGCCCGGTCCGCACCAGCGAACAAGAACAACTCGGCTGGCCAGGCATCCAGGCCGTGCCGGGGTTCGGGTGCGCCCTCATATGAGGTGAGGACGGCGTGGAAGTTTGTCCCGCCGAACCCGAATGCGCTCACGCCGGCGACCCTTGGTGTTGTGCTGGCCCAGGGCCGGGGGGCGAGGTCGAAGGAGAACGGGCTGCAGCTGCGGTCCCAATAGGGGTTCGGGTGGGTGAGCTGGCCGGTTGGGGGACGCACCCCGGTGTGCACCGCTCGCGCTGCTTTGATCAACCCGGCGAGGCCGGCGGTGCACTTGGTGTGGCCGATCTGGGATTTCACCGATCCCAGGGTGCAGCTGCCGGTCGGGGTGCCGGCGGCGGTGAAGAGCTCGGTCAGCACTGATAGCTCGGTACGGTCTCCGACCACGGTTCCGGTGCCGTGCGCCTCCACCAATCCGACATCGGCCGGAGAGATCCCGGCCATCGCATAGGCCCGCTCCAGCGCCCGGCGCTGCCCCTCCGGGCGGGGAGCGGTCAGGCCCAGCGAGCGGCCATCGCTGGCCGAGCCGATCCCCTTGATCACCGCGTAGATCCGGTCACCGTCGCGTTCAGCGTCAGCCAGCCGCTTGAGCACCACGCACGCCACGGCCTCGCCCAGCGCGATGCCATCAGCGGAGGCGTCGAACGTGCGGCACCGGCCGGTCGCTGAGAGGGCTTGCACCGAGGCGAACATCAGGTAGTAGTGGATGCTGTTGTTCACATCCGCGCCACCGGCCAGCACCATGTTGCTGGTGCCTGCTCGTAGCTCCTTGCAGGCCAGATCGATCGCGGCGAGTGAGGACGCGCAGGCGGCATCTACCGTGTAGTTGGCCCCGCCGAGATCCAGCCGGTTGGCGATTCGCCCGGCGATCACATTGGCCAGCACCCCGGGGAAGGAGTCCTCCGTGACCGCCGGCAGCTGCTCATCCAGCTCGGGCGGCAGGCTCCCGTGGTAGGACGGGTAGAGCGAGCGGAACGCATATGCGTTGGCCAGGTCGGCGCCGCCTTCCGCGCCGAAGATCACTGATGTGCGTTCCCGGTCGAAGGCGCGCTGCGCGTACCCGGCATCGCGCAGTGCTTGGGCGGCCACTTCCAGCGCCAGGAGCTGGACCGGCTCGATGCTGGCCAGCGCCGCTGGGGGGATGCCGTAGGCCAGCGCGTCGAACGGGATATCCGGCAGGAAACCACCCCACCCTTGGGGTTCGCGATACACCGCCGGATCCCAACGCTCGGCGGGGACGTCGGTGACTGCATCCACCCCGGCCAGCACGTTGGCCCAGTAACGGACCACGTCCTCGGCGCCCGGGAACACCCCGGCCATTCCGACAATCGCCACGTCCAGCGGCTGGGCGTCCCGTGATGGGACCAGGTGGTCATCGCTGGCCGGCTCGACGCCCAGCTCGGCGACCCGCCTGGCGAGGAAGTCCGCCGCTACATCGGTGACCTGGGTGTGCAGTGTCTCGATCGTCGTGGTCGTATGGCGCAACGTGGCCACCTCGCCGAGCATGATCATGCCGTCCTGATGCTGGACGTGCTCGTCCACTTTGACCAGCGCATCGCCCTCGCGGCGCAGCCCCTTGCTCGCGATCCGCAGCCGGCCCAGGTTGAGTTGTTCCAGCTCGGCTTGTCGCTGCTCACGCGGGACTCCGGCGGCCACCAACTGGGCCTGGGTCTCAGCGAAGGTGCGCACGTATGGCGAGTCCGCGCAGCGGATGGCGTGGCCAGGCGCGGTCTCCAGCAACGTGGTGCTGTGACAGCTCAGCGCCGCCTGCTGGTAACCGGGTGCGATGGCCCCGGCGGCGACTGCCTGCTCGGTAAACAAGTACGCGGTGCCCATCAGCACCCCGACCCCGGCGCCCCGCTCGATCAGCGGCGCGGCCAGCGCGGCGACCATGGCGGACGAGCGCGCGTCGTGGATGCCGCCGGCGAACAGCACCTGTAGCGCCTTGGCACAGCCTTGCGCGTCGTCGTAGTCAAGCAGCCGCTGCAGCTGGGTCTCCCACAGCGGGAAGCTGGCCTGCGGCCCGATGTGCCCGCCGCACTCCCGGCCCTCGAACACGAACCGCCGGACCCCCTCGGCCAGGAACCGATCCAGCAAGCCAGGAGAGGGCACATGCAGGAACGTCTGGATCCCTGCAGCCTCCAGCGACACCGCTTGCGCCGCCCGGCCCCCGGCGATCAACGCGTACGGCGGGCGCATCTCGTGCACCATGGCCAGTTGCGTCTGGCGAATCTCAGGCGGAACGAATCCGAGGACACCCACCCCCCATGGGCGAGTGCCCAGCAGGGCCGCGGTTTGCTCCAGCAACACCCGTGCCTGCTCGCCGCTGCTCAAGGCCAACGCCACGAACGGCAACCCACCCGCCGCCGCGACCGCTGCAGCGAACTCGGCTTGATCACTGACCCGGGTCATCGGTCCCTGCACCACCAGCGGACGCATCCCTCGGGCGGCCTGCACCCGGGCCGCCCGCAGCTGATCGATCACCGCAGCGCGGACCGCACTCACCACTCCACCAGCGGTCACGTATCGCTGCGCGAGCGGAGCGGCCAGCGCACCGTCGTGGCCCACCGGAAGCGCCCGCAGACTCCGCGCACCCAACTGGGACGCCACACTGCCCGGATCCACCGCTGGCAGATCCGGACGCGTGTACAGGCGATGACCCCCGATCACCATGGTCTCCGTGCCATCCATCACCCGGATCGCGGCAGCCACCTCACCGGGCAACTCAGCCTCGGCCACCAACGCCAACTGCACATCCAGCACCACCCCGGCTGCACCCCCGGCCACCGCCGCAGCCGCAGTATGCAGGCCAATCCCGCCAGCCACCCACACCGGAACCCGGACCCCTGGATCCGCCAACAACTGCTGCAGCAGCACAAACGTCGTCGTGACACCCACTCGGCCGCCCGCCTCAGCACCCTTGGCGATCAACCCGGACGCCCCAGCACGGAGCGCCGTATGCGCCTGGGTCACCGAATTGACCTCGATGAACACCCGCCGTCCAGGCACACCCGACCATCCCGAATCAGGACCGAGCACGACCAGGTCGACCTGCTCCGGGAGATCGGCCGGCGAGAGCGGACACCCCACCGGCACCCGGACCCCGAAGCTACTGGGCCACCAACGGCAGACATCTGCCAGCGCGGCGAGCGCTCGACCAGGATCCCGGCCCAGATCCAGCACACCTACTGCACCGGCCCGCGCGAGCGCTACGACAAGAGCGGCATTGGGCTCCTCGAATGGGGTGACCCCAATCACCAGATCTCGGTCCTGCAGCCTGCTCATCATCCTCGGCTCTGTCCTTCCTGTACGCGGGCTCACCCAGTAGTCCGTACTGCGCGCTGCGACCTGGGGCGCTGGCCAGGCCCCGGATAGCGTGTCGTCGGTGCGCAGGCTGTGGCTGACCCGGGTGGTCCCCCTCGGTGATCACCCGGGTCAGCCAGATGATGCGGCGATGAAGGAATCAGACGAACCTGGCGTGCGCGTCCGATGCCACGGCTGCCGTTAGGGCGCAGCTCGGTTCGCGATCACAGACGCCGAGATGTGTCGAGATGCAACCACCATTATGTCCAGCACGGCCAGGCCCCCCTCGCCCCTATCGCACCTAGCTACCGCCCCTCATTCAGGGCTACGAACTCACTAATAGTAACAATAGGTCATGTAAAGGATGCCTACAAGGCCCAATGTGCCTCTGATGGCGTATTAGTACTGACTGGAATGGCCTATTGGTACTTACTCAATGGATCGGAGTACCTAGGTGGTCTCGCTGTTGGTGGCGCGCTGTGCCGTTGACCGGGCGTTGTCGCACGGTGACCAAGACGGCGGACGTCGCGGTGCCGATGTACCGACCAACCACGTCCGCGGTGGCCCCGGTGATCTTGATGCGCACACCGGACGGCAAAGAGGCGGATCGTGATCGGACGCGTCTGGATTACCGGAGAGTTGCCGTGACGGGTTGGGTCTCGTGTAGATCGTGGTTCTTGGTCTCGGCCAGGACTTTGGTGCAGAACAGGCTGAGCAGCGCCAGGGCGCACAGCAAAGCGCCGACGGCGATACCGCCGAAAGCCGCCGCCAGGGGAGCAGCCACCAATGGTGGCATGGCGCCGCCCACGACGCCGGCCAGGTTGTAGCTGGTGCCGGCTCCGGTGTAGCGGTAGCGGGTGGGAAATGTCTCAGGTAGGAACGCTCCGACTGGGCCATAGGCGAGGCCCATGAGCCCCAGGGTAACGATCATGCCGATCCCGAAGGCCACCGGGGAACGGGTATCGAGCAGTGGGAACAGCAATAGCGACCACACCACCGCGCCGCCACAGCCCAGTATGATCAGACTGCGCCGGCCGAACCGGTCCGAGGAGATCGCTGACACGATGACGCCCAGCGCCATCGCCGCCCCGGCCGCGATCCCCAGAGACAGCACCACCGTTCGGGGCAACGCCGCGCCCGTCGGGCTCGTGCCGTAACTGGTGAGGTAGGTCGTGCCGGTATAGAAC
>JBOHFW010000310.1:0-12255 GCA_050699835.1 Pseudonocardiaceae bacterium
CCTCCGGGCTCGGCGCCGGAGGGCGGACGGGGCTGATGAGCTGACGATCCTGCACGTCTCGGACACCCAGTTCGGCCGTCACCACCTCTTCGGTGGCAACGGCCTCACTCCAGCCGACCAGGCCCACGACACCCTGTTCCGGCGGCTGCACGACGACCTGGACCGGCTGGCCGACAAGCCGGGGCTGCATCCGGACCTGATGGTGGTCACTGGTGATCTGGCCGAATGGGGGCTGCGCAGCGAGTTCGACCAGGTGGTGCAGTTCCTGACCGCGCTCACTGAGGCGGTGGGGCTAACCCGGCGGCACGTGGCCCTCGTGCCCGGCAACCACGACGTCAACCGAAAAGCCTGCGCAGCCTACTTCCAGGATCAAGAGGCGGACGAGTACGAGCCGGTGGCGCCGTACTGGCCGAAATGGAAGCACTTCGCCGCAGCCTTCGAGCAGTTCTACGAGGGAATCGAGGGGGTGAGCTTCGCCCCGGCCGAGCCGTGGACCCTGTTCGAGATGCCCGATCTCGGTGTGGTCATGGCGGGACTGAACTCCACCATGGCCGAAAGCCACCGGGACGCCGACCACTACGGCTGGGTCGGTGAGGACCAGCTGCGCTGGTTCGCGCAACGACTGGCCGACTACCGGGACCGGGGCTGGCTGCGTCTGGCGGCGGTGCACCACAACGCGGTGCGCGGCGCGGTCGCCGACGACGAGAACCTGCGGGACGCCGAGGACCTCGACCGCTGGCTGGGCCAGTCCGGCGTGGTGAACCTGCTGCTGCACGGGCACACCCACGACGGCCGGCTGCACCGGCTGTCCTCCGGCCTGTTGGCGCTGTCCACCGGCAGCGCCGCCGTCACGGCTGAGGCCCGGCCGCAGGAGGTCCCCAACCAGTACCAGCTGATCACCGTGCGTCCCGACGGAGTGACCCGCCACGCCCGCCAGTACGCGGTAGGCCAGCGCCGCTGGATCGGGGACACCCGGATCAGCACCAACGGCTCGGACTGGCACCACCACGAGCCCCACCAGCTACGGGACGTCCACGCGTGCTTTACCGGCGACAGGCCAGACGCCGATCAACGCCGGGACACCGACCACTACGCCAGTCCGAGACGAGACGGGTCCGCGCCGGGCGAGGGTTTCTTCGACCGGGTCGTGGAGGCGACCCAGGTCAGCAACCCCGATGCCACGGTGACCCCGCGCCCGGAAGCCGGCTATCTGCGGGTGTCCCAGCCGCTGCCGGACAGCGGCGCGGAGCAGTGGCCGGTGGGGGTCATCGACGGTGAGCTCACCCGTGAGCACCTGCAGAGTTTCGTGCAGCGGGTGCACCGCCAGTTCGCCTCGGCCGACCCCACGGTGCGCTCGGAGCTGGTGTACAGCGGCCACCCGGCCACCGACCAGCTGCTCACCGAGGCCCGGCGCCACGGCGTGCTGTTGCGCAGCTTCGTCGACTATCAGGGGCTGATCGATCTGCGCCCGCTGGTGGTGCGCCAAGCCGAGCGGCTCGCCGCCGACCCGATCTACCCGACGCAGCTGTACGTGCCCCAGCGCTACCGGCTGCTCGACGACGGCCTGGCAGACACCGCAAGCGAGGACCTGCTGGGGTGGGTCATCGAGTGCCTGGGCGCGGCGGGCGCCCGCTTCGTCATGCTGCTCGGCGACTTCGGGCGGGGCAAGACCTTCGCGCTCCGCGAGCTGGCCCGCGCTCTCCCGCAGCAGCTGCCTGGCCTGCTGCCGGTGCTGGTGGAGCTGCGGACCCTGGAGAAAGCACCCTCCCTGGACGAACTGCTCGCCCAGCACCTGGTGCGGCAGAACGTGGACACCTTCGACGTCACGAAGTTGCAGTACATGATCCGCCGGGGACGGCTCGCGCTGCTGTTCGACGGATTCGACGAGCTGGAGCTACGGGTCGGTTTCGGCAACGCCGCCGACTACCTGGACACCCTGCTGCGCGCGGTCACCGGCAACGCCAAGGTCGTGCTCACCAGTCGCCCCCAGCACTTCCAGTCCACCACTCAGATCAGCACCGCGCTGGGCGCCCGGGTCGCCGCGCTGGCCGCCAGCCGGGTGGCCGTGCTGGAGGACTTCACTGACGAGCAGATCCTGCGGTTCCTGACCCAGCATTACGGCGGGGACGCCCAGCGGGCCCAGGTTCGGCTCGAGCTGCTGGGTGCCGTCCGGGACCTGCTCGGCTTGTCCCGCAATCCGCGGATGCTCTCGTTCATCGCCGACCTGGACGAACAGCGGTTGCGTGACGTCCAAGCCGAGCACGGGCAGATCAGCGCTGCGGCGCTCTACCGGGAGCTGGTCGAGTTCTGGCTGCTCCGGGAGGTTGGCCGGCACCAGCATCGGGGTGGCCTGCCGACCTTGGATGACAAGGAGCGGCTAGCTGCCTGCGCCGCCCTGGCCCAGCGGCTGTGGGTCACCAAGGCCCTGACCATCCCAGAGGCAGAGCTCACTGCCGAGGTGTCCGCCACGCTGACCCGGCTTGCCGAGCGCGGGTATACCGCGGACCAGGCAGCCCACACCGTCGGATCCGGCACGCTGCTCGTGCGCACACCTGCGGACGAGTTCACCTTCGTCCACCAGTCCGTGATGGAGTGGCTGGTGGCCGATGCCGCCGCCGGCCAGCTCCGCAGCGGGGAGGTGGCCGGAGCCTTGCACACCAGGACGATGTCGAAGCTGATGCTCGATTTCCTGTGCGACCTCGCAGGCCACGAGGTGGCCCGCCGATGGGTAGCCGACGTGCTCGCGGACCCGGCAGCCACCGATATGGCGAAACAGAACGCGCTGGCCATCAGCCAGCGGCTCGGCCCCGGAGCACACCAGAACCTGGCCGGAGTCGACCTCCGCGGCCAGGACCTCACGAACCGGGATCTTCGGAACGCGAATCTCCAGCGGGCGAACCTGCGCGGTATGCAGCTCACCGACACCAATCTCGCCGAGGCAGACCTGCGCGGCGCTGACCTCACCGGCGTCCGGATGGTCCGGGGAGATCTCAGTGACGTGCAGGTCTCCGGTAGTCAATGGCATCGCGCGGCCCTGCTCGATGTGACGGGACTCGGCAACCTGATGCGCACACCAGAACTTGCGGTGGCCGCAGTCACTGGGCGCGACCAGGCCGACGTCATGTTCGCCGCCTCCGGGAGCGTGTCCAGCGTGGCGTTCTCCCCCGACGGCACCCTGCTCGCTGTGCCGAGGGGACGAGATGTCGAGATCGTCGACCTGGCGAGTGGCGACACGCTGCGCGTCCTCAGCGGCCACACCGCCTGGGTGACTGGGGTGGCGTTTTCGCCGGATGGGGCGCTGCTGGCCACCGCCTCCGACGATTACACCGCGCGGGTGTGGGAGGCGGGCTCGGGGCGCCAGCGCGGCACTCTGGAGGGCCACACGGGCGGGGTGCGGGGGGTGGCGTTTTCGCCGGATGGGGCGCTGCTGGCCACCGCCTCCGACGACCGGACGGCGCGGGTGTGGGAGGTGGGTTCGGGGCGCCAGCGCGGCACTCTGGAGGGCCACACCGCCTGGGTGACTGGGGTGGCGTTTTCGCCGGATGGGGCGCTGCTGGCCACCGCCTCCGACGATGGCACCGCGCGGGTGTGGGAGGCGGGCTCGGGGCGCCACCGCAGCACCCTGGAGGGCCACACGGGCGGGGTGCGGGGGGTGGCGTTTTCGCCGGATGGGGCGCTGCTGGCCACCGCCTCCCACGATCGCACCGCGCGGCTGTGGGACCCCAGCACCGGCGCGTGGCGGGCAACGCTGCTAACGCTCGAAGCGGGCGGCTACGCGGTGCTGCTGCCCGATGGCAGCTACAAGCTCGCGGGCGACCCCGGGCGAACCCTCTGGTGGGCGATCAAGCTGTGCCGTTTCGCGCCCGGCGAGCTCGACCCCTACGACCCCACCATCCGGCGGCTCCCAGCCGACGCCCCCCTCCCCCGCTGACGGTCGAGCTGCCCCAACGGTGACCAGCTGGGAGGTGGAACCGGCTGGCCACCAGGAACCGGAAGCGGTCGGTTCGACCGGTAGCCAGCCGGGGTCGTGAGGGGAGCAGGATCGGGGGCCGACCGGCCGCCGGGAGCCGATTCGGGGGCATCGCTCAACCAGCGGCCGATCGGGGATCTGGGTGCAGCGGTTGACCTGGGTGCGGCGCACGCGGCCAGCGCGAGCAGCTTGAACCGCAGCTGTTCCTCGGTGAGCACGGGCGCCTGATCGGCCAGCGTGATCACACAACAATGATCGGCGCGCCCGTCCAGCATCACCCTCACGCCGCACCACCAGAGGGCCCGAACCGCCGTGCACCTCGCAGACGGCCTCGATCTCCACCCGGGGATCACTCATGACGAACTCCCGCACCCGGATGTCCGCACGATCATCCCGGGCGCACACCACCGGATCGCCGCGCGCACGCATTCCGGGCAATAACGGGGGTCCTCCTCGCTGACGGGTCCGCTGGTCACCGGCTCGCCGCAGACAGCTATGGACGCGCTCCCGTAGCCCTGCCGGAACGCTTCACCAGCGGGGAGTAGGTGAACAGCTCGCCCCAGCGCGCTCACTGGGTCACTCACGACGCGCACTCCGCACACCGGCCACGCCCCGGGTCGACCATGCTCGCCGCCAGGAACCGGACACCACAGAGCGCCAGGTAGTTCCCGCGCTGGCGACCGGCCAGCAGCTCGTCAGGACTCACCCGGTGCGCCACCCGGCTCCGTGCGTCCACCAGCTCGATACCCGCTCGGCGCGGCCCGGGGACCACCACTTCCGGTGGTGATCGGTGCAGGCGCAGCGCCCTAGCGACAACGCCAGAACGGCGATGACTGACCATCAACACTCCCCCAATCCATCGCCCATCCCAGGGCCTCCTCTCGGTGGACGCTTCTCCATGGAATGCTAGCATCGTAGGCCTCCATTCATATTGCCTCCATAAGAGGGGTCACTACCTGCAATGACTGATAAGCTGCCCGTCATGGCGGGACCCACGGTCAGGCGCATCCAGCTCGGCCGCGAGCTGCGCCGGCTCCGCGATGCGGCTGGTGTCTCGCCGCTGGAGGCGAGAGCTGCTATCGGGTGCTCGAAGTCGCGGTTCGAGCACATCGAACGCGGCCGCAACGTCCCCAGTAAGGCCGAGCTGGTTGTGCTCGTACGCGACACCTACCACGCTGGCCATGCGGTGGCGGCACTCGAGGAGATCCGGCACGAGGCCAGCAAGCGCGGCTGGTGGTCCACCTACGCGCTACCGGAGTGGCTCGCCGTCTACGTCGGCCTGGAGCACGACGCCACCGAGGTGCGCGAGCTGGCGCTGGAGAGCATCCCTGGCCTCTTGCAGACCGAGGGATATATGCGGAGGCTCTACACGCTCGACGTTGGACTCTCGGAAAAGGAAGTCACCAAACGGCTTCCCGCCCGGCTCCAACGTCAGGAGCGCCTGACCGGTGACGATCCGCTCAAGCTGACGGCCGTGGTGTCGGAGGCCGCTCTGGTGCGGTGCGTGCGGGACAGCAGGGTGGCCGCCGATCAACTCTCGCAGCTGGTCGAACGGGCCGCATGGCCGAACATCGAGCTGCGCGTGCTGCCGTTCGAGACCGGACTGCACGTCGGCATGAACGGGCCGTTCAGCCTGCTCAGCTTTCCTGACGATCTCCTGGCCGATGTGGCGTATCACGAGTATCCGGTGGGCGGTCACATCATCGACAACCCGTCGATCGTGTCCCAGCTGGATACGCTGTTCAACGAGCTGCGCAACCAATCCCTCGGTGCAAGCGAGAGCCTGGCCATGATCGCGCAGCTCGCCGAACACACTCACAAGTGATCACGAAGAGAGGCATCGACGATGGATGACCTGACTCTCGCCACGTGGCGGAAGTCTACCCGCAGCGTAGGCGCAACCAACTGCGTCGAGGTGGCCAACCCAGGCGGCCACCGCGTCGTACGGGACAGCAAGAACCCCACCGGCCCGACGCTGGTCTTGACCCCGGCAGCGTGGTCCGCGTTCACGACCGGAATCCGTACCGGCCAATTCGACTAATCCGATCTAGAGAACGGCCCCCGCCGGTTCCGCTCCGGTGGGGGCCGGCTGCCTTCTGATTCAGCTCCGCTCGGTGGAATCCCGCCGCGCGGTGCGGACCGTTCGGCGTACGCGGTGGCGACCGGTTCCCGCGCCGCCGCGCCGCCCAACCCGTCTCTCCGGAGCCGCCCACGAGCGTCGCCTGGCCGACAAGCGCCGCCGGACGCTCACCAAGCGGTTGCGCAGACCAGCAGAAGAATGAGCAGGCTCAGAGCGTGACGACATCGAGGTATGGATCGAGGCGGCGAAGATCGTCCGGGTCGGTGGTGACGACCTGCTGGGCGCTGCGGCGGGCGCAGATCACAATGTGGGCGTCGGCGATGTCGGCGGTGCCGCTGCCGGCGAGTAGCCGCCCGATGCTGGTGGCATCGACCCGATCGAGGGCCACGACGTCCGTTGTGGGCTGGCGGATCAACCTGGCGAGACGGGCTTGCCGTTCAGGCCGGCGGATTGCTTGAGCCAGCGCACTGGCCGGGACTGTGACGAGGACACCAGCCTCGGCGGCTCGGGCCAGCAGCACGACTACCCGCCGGTCGCCACGGTCCAGGGCGATGAGTCCTCCGGCGTCGAAGGTGATTCCGGTGCTCACGCCGCTGGTTGGGTGCCGTGCTCGCCGGTGCCGAGAATCCGGTCGGCCCACGCTCGTTCGTCTGCGGTGAGGTCACCACCGGTCTGTGTCAGAGCTTCCGCGAGCATCGCGCCCCAGCCGGCGACATCATCGAGAGACACCCGCACAGCGTGCTGCACGAAACCCGAGACGCTCTCGGCCCTTCCCGTGCCGACCAACTCTCGGATGCGGTCGAGCTGGTCTTCGTCCAGCGTGACGGTGACCTTCTTCGTCGCCATACCAATCACCATACCGCACGATTGCTCGGCTGCCACGGACAGTGAGTTAGGCAGCCACGGTGAGTGATCGAAATCGGAGCGTGGCACGATGTCGCCCGTGACAGGCACATCACCTCGCACCGGTCGGCACTCCAAGCCGGAGCTACCGCCTGGGGAGACGTCTGTGCCGCTGTCACCGGTGGAATTCCCGCAGCTTGCCGATGCGCCCCTGGGAGAGCTGGTCCGGGACGCCGCCACGCACTTCTCCACCTTGTTCCGCGCGGAAGTGGAACTGGCCAAGGCTGAGGTCACCGCCGAGGTCCGCAAGGGCGTCAAGGGCAGCCTCTTCTTCACTATCGCGTTGACAATCGTGCTGTTCAGCCTGTTCTTCCTGTTCATCACGATCGCCCAGGTACTCGCCATCTGGCTGCCGCAATGGGCCGGCTTCGGTATCGTCTTCGGGCTGATGGTGGCCTTCGCTGCTGGGTTCGCGCTGCTGGGCTGGCGCCGGGTGCGCAGCATCCGGAAACCGGAACGCACTATCAGCACGGTCCGGGACACCGGGGCGGCGTTGACTCGCCGGCGCGGCCAAGACTCGCCCGGGGAGTGAGCCGGCCGCCGGATCCCAGCTCAGTCCGGATTCCTGGACCGTGGACGCACCGAGAGATATCGGCTAACGGAATCCGACTGCATGTGGCTGAGCTGGGGACCGGCCCGCTGGTGCTCCTGCTGCACGGTTTCCCGGAGTTTTGGTGGTCCTGGCGTCACCAGCTGCCGGCGCTCGCCGCGGGGGGTATGCGCGCCGTCGCAGTGGATCTGCGTGGTTATGGCGATTCGGATAAACCCCCCCGCGGATATGACCTGTGGACGCTTTCCGGCGACGTGGCGGGCCTGGTGCGAGCGCTCGGGGAACGCCAGGCCGACCTGGTCGGCCATGACTGGGGCGGGGTTCTCAGCTGGTGCACAGCCGCGCTGCACCCCCGGGTGGTGCGGTCGGTGACGGCGCTGGCCGCCGCGCATCCGCGGGCCATGGGCCAGGCGCTGCTGCTCGACCCGGCGCAGCGCTCCGCGGCCCGCTACCTGGCTGAGTTCCAAGTTCCCTGGCTGCCCGAGCGCCGCCTCACCCGCAACGATGCGGTCCAGGTGGAACAGCTTCTGCGACGGGGAGCAGGTCAGCGGTGGCGGACCTCGGGCGAGTTCGGTGCGGTGGCCCGGCGCTACCGCGAGGCCATGCGGATCCCCGCCGCGGCGCACTGCGCGCTGGAGTACTACCGGTGGGTGGGCCGCTCGCAGTTCCGCTTCGATGGGCGCCGGCTCTCCCGTGCGGTGGACCGGGCGATCCGGGTGCCGGTGCTGCAAATACACGGTGCCGAGGACCCGTACGTGCTGGAGCGCACCGCTCGATGCTCGGCTCGCTGGGCCGGTGACGGATACCGCTACGAGGTGCTGTCCGGCGTCGGACATTTCGTGCAACAGGAAGCCCCGGAGCGCACCACCGCGCTGCTCACCGAGTTCCTGCGCCCTTCGTGAGCGGCTAGCCGTGGCGATGCAGGAACTCCGCGGTGGCGGCCACGGCCTGGCTGACGTAAGGCTCGACGTCGTGCGTCGGATCTGGGGCGGCGTAGCGTTCGATAGGTGGACGACCCAACGCCTCCAGCGATTGACCAGCGGCGGGCTTTGTCCTTCGGCGCGCGGGCCGAGCTCTACGATCGAGTGCGCCCAAGCTACCCACCGCAAGCGCTGTCTTTTCTTCGCGCCGATCTGCCAATCGGCCAGCTGCCGAATCGGGTGGTTGACGTGGGCGCCGGCACCGGCAAACTCACCGCCGTGCTGGCCGCGGCGGGATTCATGGTCGACGCCGTCGAGCCGGACCCCGACATGCGTGCCGTGCTCGCCGCGCGGGTGCCCGCAGCGCGGGTGCACGCCGGGCGGGGCGAAGCCCTGCCATTGTCGGACGGCAGCGTCGACGCGGTGGTCTACGGCCAGGCCTGGCATTGGGTCGATGGACTCGCTGCTGCCCGGGAGGCTGCCCGGGTGCTCCGAGTGGGCGGGACTCTGGCCATGCTGTGGAACTACGAGCAGGACGCGGCAGGCTGGGTTGGTGAGCTCGCGCGGCTCGTCGGGCCCAGTTCAGCGGATTCGCCCTCGCCGCCGGTGCTCCCGTGGTTCGGCGCGGGGCAGGTCTCCCAGCTGTCGTGGTCACGCGAACTGGACGTCGCGGTGTTGCCCGACTACGCGCTCAGCCACAGCGCGGTCGCGATCTTGCCGGAGCGCCAGCGAGCGGAGGTACTGGCCGCCGTTGCGCAGTTGATGGCCGAGCACCCCGATCTGCACGACCGTGACCGGGTCGCGGTACCGATGCAACTGACCTGCTGGTCCTACCGCCTCAGGCCGTGATCAGGCGACAACTCCTGACCGCTACTCCGGCTGCTACTCGACGGTGTCCAGCTCAAGGTTGGATTCCGCGAGGGGACTGCGGGTGATAGGCACACCCAGGTCGGATCGAGGTGATGCAACCCCTCCCGGCGGTTGGGGTTCGGTACAGACAGACGTGAACGCCCCTCGGCGAAGAGGACCCGTGATGACCAAAGTGACTGCTTCCCCAGACATGGAACTGCCCGCGCTCGACGATCTCGACTGGCCAGCAGTGGAAAGCCAGCTCGACGGCGCGGGCTTTGCCTTGACCCCACCACTGATCACCCCTGAGCACTGCGCCGAACTGGTCGAGATGTTCGACGACGACGCCCGGTTTCGCAACACCGTCATCATGGCGCGGCACGCCTACGGCGAGGGTAGCTACCGTTACTTCGCCGATCCGCTGCCTCCGCTGGTGCAGGCCCTGCGGAAGCGGTGTTACCCGCACCTGGCGGCGATCGCGAACCGGTGGGCGCAGCGACTGGGCGAACGCCGGTTCCCCGAGACCCTCGACGGTCTGCTCGATGAGTGCGCGGCGCTTGACCAGCACAAGCCCACGCCGCTGGTGCTGCGCTACGGGCCAGGTGGCTACAACTGCCTGCACCAGGACGTCTACGGCGATCTCACGTTCCCGCTGCAGCTGCTCGTCATGCTCAGCAGGCCCGATGCGGACTTCACCGGCGGGGAAAGTGTGTTCGTCGAGCAGCGGCCCCGCCAGCAGTCCCGGGCGATGGTGGCCCGCCCCCATCAGAGCCAGGCGGTGATCTTCCCCGTCCGGCACCGGCCCAGGCGGGGTACTCGCGGCGACCACCGCGTGCAGATGCGCCATGGCGTGAGCGCGGTGCACACCGGCGATCGCCACGTGCTGGGCGTCATCTTCCACAACGCCCGGTGAACCTGCTCGACCGGCGATGCGACGAGAGGATCACCGATGAGTACCCAGGAGACCGAGACCCGGTCGAACAGGACGACCTTCGGCGCGAGCTGGGTGCCGTGATCCGCCGTTTTCGCATTCAGCGTCGGATGAGGACGTCTGCTTGCCCGATGCTGAGCGCTACCGTGGTTGGTGAGCGCTTCGCCCTGATGCGGGAAGGGAGCGACGATGGACGCCCTGGTCGGCATGGCGCAGCCGGCCGCTGCGCGCAACGTGCAGGCCCATACGGCGCTGGTCGCCGACCTACAAGCGCGGTTGGCGAGCGCCCGGCTGGGTGGGCCGCGCAGGGCCCGGCAACGTCACGTCGAGCGGGGCAAGCTGCTGCCCCGGGACCGGGTGGACTCGCTGGTCGACCCGTCGTCGCCGTTCCTGGAGCTCTCCCCGCTCGCGGCCACCGGCATGTATGGCGATGAGGCCCCGGCCGCGGGGATCATCACCGGCATCGGGCGGGTGGCCGGGCGGGAGTGCGTGATCGTCGCCAACGACGCCACCGTCAAGGGCGGCACCTACTACCCGATGACGGTCAAGCAGCATCTGCGTGCGCAGGAAGTGGCGTTGCACAATCGCCTGCCGTGCATCTACCTGGTCGACTCCGGTGGGGCCTACCTGTCTGAGCAGGACCAGGTGTTCCCCGACCGGGAGCACTTCGGCCGGATCTTCTACAACCAGGCGACGATGTCCGCGCGCGGTATCCCCCAGATCGCCGCGGTGCTGGGGTCGTGCACCGCCGGTGGCGCCTATGTGCCGGCGATGAGCGATGAGGCGGTGATCGTCCGCAACCAGGGCACGATCTTCCTCGGCGGTCCGCCACTGGTGCAGGCCGCGACCGGGGAGGTGGTCAGCGCCGAGGAGCTCGGCGGTGCGGTGCTGCATTCCCGGGTGTCCGGGGTCACCGACCACCTGGCCGAGGACGACGCCCACGCGTTGCGGATCGTCCGCTCGATCGTGGCCGCTCTCGGGCCGCGCCCGCCGGCGCCGTGGGAAGTGATCGCCACCGACGAGCCCGTGTTGGAGGGGATCTACGATGTGGTGCCGGTGGACTCCCGGATTTCTTACGACGTCCGCGAGGTGATCACCCGGATCGTCGACGGCAGCCGTTTGTCGGAGTTCAAGGCCGAGTACGGCACCACGCTGGTCACCGGCTTCGCCCGGCTACATGGGCATCCGGTGGGCGTTGTGGCCAACAATGGGATCCTGTTCAGCGAGTCGGCACTCAAGGGTGCGCATTTCATTGAATTGTGCGATCAGCGGGGTATTCCTTTGATATTCTTGCAGAACATCTCCGGTTTCATGGTGGGGCGGGACTATGAGGCCGGTGGTATCGCCAAGCATGGTGCGAAAATGGTCACTGCGGTCGCGACCACCCGCGTGCCCAAACTGACCGTCATCATCGGTGGCTCGTTCGGCGCGGGGAACTATTCGATGTGTGGCCGGGCGTACTCGCCGCGGTTTCTGCTCATGTGGCCCAATGCGCGGATCTCGGTAATGGGCGGGGAGCAGGCCGCGACCGTGCTCGCCGCCATCCGCGGTGCCGATGATCCTGAACCGGAGGTGGCCTTCAAGAGCCGCATACGTGCCCAGTACGAGCATCAAGGGCACCCCTACTACTCGACCGCCCGGTTGTGGGACGACGGAGTGATCGACCCGGCAGACACCCGGATGGTGCTCGGGCTGGCGCTGTCCGCTTGTGCCAACGCATCGCTGGAGGCTCCTGGCTTCGGCGTCTTCCGGATGTGAGTCGCCATGTTCGACACCGTGTTGGTGGCCAATCGAGGCGAGATCGCCGTCCGGGTGATCCGTACGTTACGCGACATAGGCGTCCGGTCAGTGGCCGTATACAGCGATGCCGACGCCGATGCCCGGCACGTTGGTGAGGCTGACGTCGCCGTCCGGCTCGGTCCCGCGCCGGCCGCGCAGAGCTATCTGTCCATCCAGCGAATCCTGGATGCCGCCGAGCGCACCGGCGCGCAAGCCGTCCATCCCGGCTACGGCTTCCTGTCGGAGAACGCGGCCTTCGCCCGGGCCTGCGCG
>JBOHFW010000311.1:0-6801 GCA_050699835.1 Pseudonocardiaceae bacterium
CGCCGCAGGAGTTCGCCGACGGCGGGCAGGCCAGCGGTCGGGCCCTGGCTTACCTCGCACACGAAAGGCTCGGCGACGCGTTCGGCACCGCCTACGACGTCAGCAGCATCCTGATTCTGTGGTTCGCCGGTGCGTCCGCGATGGCGGGCCTGATCAACATCGTGCCGCGGTACCTGCCCGGCTACGGCATGGCGCCGGAGTGGGGCCGGGCGATCCGCCCGGTCGTGCTCGTCTACACCGCCGTCAGCATCGGCATCACCATCGCGTTCCGGGCCGACGTCAACACCCAGGCCGGCGCCTACGCCACCGGCATCCTGGCCATGATGTTCTCCGGCGCGGTCGCGGTCACCGTCTCTGCCGCCCGGCGCCGGCAGCGGCGGGCCACAGCCGCCTTCACCGTGCTGACGCTGGTGCTGCTGTACGCGCTGGCCGCGTCCGGGAGATCCTGCGCCAGATCGACAGCGACCCCGCCCGCCGCCCGGGCATCCACGTCGGCAGCCGAGGCCCTGTTCACAGTGGAGCCGACGCGGGCTGCCCGCAGGTGCGGGCCGAATGCCGTGGTCTCCAGTGATCTTGCGGAACTTCGACACCGGGGTGGGCGTTGTCGATGTGGGTATGCACCCGGCGAACGTTACGAACCGTCTCAGGAAGGACACCTCATCGATGGGTTTGTTCGACAAACTTCGCGAGCGTTTCGCTGCCACCACCGGGGGAAGCTCCGCCGGCAGCCTCGGCGGGCTCAACACCGGGCCGACGGATGCCGCTGCCGGGGCCCGGACTGACGCGCACCACGATCCTGACCAGGTGGCCATCGAGCGCTACCGCTACATGCTGCGCACGGCTCCACCGGAGACCGTTGAACAAGCCCACGCCGAGGCCTTCGCCAAGCTCACCCCCGAGCAGCGCCGAGAGGTCCTCAACAACGTGGGGAACTCGGTGCCCGCCTCCGAGCGGGCTACCTCGGACGATCCGCAGTCACTGGCGCGGATGGCTACCCGCGCGGAGATGCGCGAGCCGGGCATGCTCGAACGCACCCTGGGAAGGGGTGGTGGCGTGCCCGGCCGGGCTGGCGGCGGTATGGGCATGGGTGGCATGATCGCCGGGGGCCTGCTCGCCGGCGTCGCTGGCGCGTTTGTCGGTACTGCGGTGGCGCAGGCCTTTTTGCCCGATGACATCGGCGACCCCGCCGGCGAGACCGGTGAGGGCGATCTCGCAGCGGACGACGCCGGGGGCATGGACCCCGGCGGGATGGACGACCTCGGGGGCATGGACGACATGGGCATTTGAGCTGCCGATGGACGATCCATGCAGTGCCGGCGCGTGTTGCGGTAGGCAGGGCCTGACGGGGACCTGCGTCCGGCGCGGGGCGGTGCGCGGGCGGTGAGCACCGTTCTCAGCATCCTTGTCGGCGTGCTGGTGGTCCTGGTCATCACCGCGCTGACGGGCTACTTCGTGGCCCAGGAGTTCGGCTACATGGCCGTGGACCGGTCCCGGTTGAGGGCTCGCGCGAACGCCGGTGACGCCGGCGCGCGGCGCGCCCTGGGCATCACCGGCCGGACGTCGTTCATGTTGTCGGGCGCCCAACTCGGCATCACGGTCACCGGTCTGGTCGTCGGCTACGTCGCCGAGCCTCTCGTTGGCGAGGGGATCGGTGAGCTGCTCGGCGGGGTCGGTGTTCCGACGGCGGTCGGTGTGGGTGCCGGCACGGTGCTGGCCCTGTTGTTCGCCACCGTGGTGCAAATGGTGTTCGGCGAGCTGTTCCCGAAGAACCTCGCGATCGCCCGGCCCGAACCGGTGGCGCGGGCGCTCGCGCTGTCCACCGCGATCTACCTCAAGCTCTTCGGCTGGCTCATCTGGCTGTTCGACCACGCGTCGAATCTGGTTCTGCGGGCGGTCCGCATCGAGCCGGCGCACGACGTCGAGCACGCCGCCACGCCGCGCGATCTCGAGGCGATCATCGACGAGTCCCGGGACAGCGGTGACCTCCGGCCCGACCTGTCCACGCTGCTCGACCGTGTGCTGGACTTCACCGACCGCACCGCCCGCGCCGCCATGGTCCCCCGGTTGCACGTGGCGACGGTCTCCGCGGACGAGACCGTCGGCCACCTCGTGGAGCGGATGGCGTCGGGGCACTCGCGCTACCCCGTGATTGACAGCGGCGTCGACGACATCGTCGGTGTGATCTGTCTCCGGGATGTGCTGGCTCTGCCGGCCCAGGACCTGGACCGGCTGCGTGTCCGGGACGTGGCTCGGGAGGCGCTCCTGATGCCCGACTCGCTGCCGCTTCCCGCGGTGCTGCAGCGGCTGCGCGAGGCCGAGGACGAGTTCGCCTGCGCTTTGGCCTCGACGGCCAGCCGCGCACCCTGGACGAGATCGGCCACGTCTACGGGGTCACCCGCGAGCGGATCCAGCAGATCGAGTCCAAGGCGATGGCCAAGCTGCGCCACCCCTCCCGCTCCCAGGCGCTCCGCGACTACCTCGACTAACAAAGGGACACCGGCCCTTGACACCGCGGCCGTGTGTCAGACCTGATCGCACACCCAGGTCCTACTTCGGCACCCGGCCAGGCTTGTCAAGGGAGCTGGTCGGGTCCAGGGTGGCCACAGGCCATCGCGCAGCGACGCTCTGCGTGGGACTAGGCCAGCATGAGTCGGACGTCGCCCCGAAGTTCTGAGGCGACGTCCGAGCCGCACGGGTGATCGGGTTACCAAGCGTGCATCCATGCGCCGCGTTGATCGGGCTCGGCGTCCGCACACGTGGATCGCATGCTGACGCAGCCCCGCGGCGCTGAGCCTCGTCGCGGCGTGCTCGGCGTGGGTGCCCGGTGCTGCTCGTGCAGGAACGCCAACCGGGAGGACGGACCTTCTCTGCTGATCCGGCCTTGGCCTGCCAATGTTCCTTAGCACAGGTCTACTCTGCAATCCCACATTCCACAAGGCAGTCGGCAACAACGGAACCACCAGCACGGCCGTTTTCGCCGACCGGAGTGTCTACCCCGCCGGTAGGGGTAGTGCGCGTGTCCGAGGGCGTTCACCGTCACCACGGTGCCCCGTTGCTGAGTACAGTTGGTTTCACTGAGGGTCTGTCGCACGCTGGCTGTCATGCCGGCCTCGCCCCCGGCGATCGGCGGCCGGCTACGGGTGATCATCCCGTTCGTTGACGTGCTGCATCGGGTGTCGCTGCGGATCATTACGATGCCCATCCAGTCCCAAGGCATCATCACCCGTGACAATGTCAGCGTCGATGTGTCGGCGGTGGCGTATTTCCGCGTGGTCGACGCGGTGAAGTCGATCGTCGCGATCGAGAACGTCTATGCCGCGATCAACCAGATCGCTCAGACCACGTTGCGGAAGGTGGTCGGTCAACACACCCTCGATGAGACGCTGTCCGAAACCGACCGCATCAACCTGGGCATCCGCGAAATCCTCGACGTCACCACCGCCGACTGGGGTGTGGAAGTGACTCTGGTGGAGCTGAAGGACATCCAGCTGCCCGACAGCATGAAACGGGCCATGGCCCGGCAGGCCGAGGCGGAGCGGGAGAAGCGAGCGAAGATCATCAACGCGGAGGGTGAGTCCCTGGCCGCGGCCGCGCTCGGTGACGCCTCGGACATCATGATGGCCCATCCGTTAGCGCTGCAGCTCCGGAACCTGCAGAGCCTGGTCGAGATCGGCGTGGACAAAAACACCACCGTCGTGTTCCCCGCCCCGCTGATGAGCACCATCGGAGAACTCGGCTCCTTCCTCGCCCGCGAGCCCGCCGCCGCGAGCCCGTTGCCCTCAATAAGCACTGGTCTGCGCGCAGGCGGCACCGACGCGCTGACAGCCGACCGATGGGCAGAAGCAATTTCGGAAACAGCTACACGAGCCTTACGAACTGCGCGGCCACCGGAACGGCCCCGCACCGCGGTCCATCGACCACGCTGGACCGCCGAGCGCCCGTCAGCCGAAGAAGACCTCGGCCTCTGCGTAGCGTTCCGGCGGCACCGTCTTGACTGCTGCGGTGGCCTCGGCCAGCTTCGCCCGGATGATGTTGGTGCCGCGCAGCGCGACCATCACGCCGCCGTGACCCTCGTGCACCGCATCGACCGCATGCACGCCGAACCGAGTGGCCAGCACCCGGTCGTAGGCAGTGGGCGTGCCACCGCGTTGAATGTGCCCCAGCACCACGGCGCGAGACTCGGCACCGGTGCGTCGGGCGATCTCGTCAGCCAACCAGATGCCGACACCGCCCAAGCGCTTGTGGCCGAAGGCGTCGACCTCAGCGGTGGCGAGCAGCTCCGCGCCGCCTTCCGGTGCTGCGCCCTCAGCGACCACGACGATCGCGGCGTCTTCCCGCTCGAGGCATTGGACCACCCACTGGCACACTCGTTCCACAGAGAAGGGCCGTTCTGGCATCAGGATGACATTCGCCCCGCCCGCCATCCCGGAGTGCAGCGCGATCCAGCCTGCACTGCGGCCCATCACCTCGACGACCGCTGCCCGGTGGTGCGATTCGGCCGTGGTGCGCAGCCGGTCGATCGCCTCGGTCGCGATGTGCACCGCGGTGTCGAATCCGAACGTGTAGTCAGTGGCGCTCAGGTCGTTGTCGATGGTCTTAGGCACGCCCACCACGACAACCCCGTCCTCGTTCAGCCGGCTGGCCACTCCGAGGGTGTCCTCCCCGCCGACCGCAATCAGGGCGTCCACGCCGTGCTCAGCGAGCGTCTTCTTGACCTGCTCGGCGCCGCCGTTGCGGTAGGGGTTGGTGCGCGATGTGCGCAGGATGGTGCCGCCGAGCGGGAGGATGTGCTCCACGTCAGCCAGACCGAGCGGCTGGACTAAACCTTCCAGCGGACCTCGCCAGCCGTCCCGGAATCCAATGATCTCGTGCCCGTAGACCTCGATACCCTTGCGGACCACCGCCCGGATCACCGCATTGAGCCCGGGGCAGTCACCGCCCCCCGTGAGCACGCCGATGCGCATCTCGATTCACCTTCCCACCCCGTACGGGATCCTGACGGTCCCAGTCAGGTTCCACGGTGCGTGAGGGAAGGGCAATCGACCCCGGTCGGACGTGAGCAGACCTGTCACGAGTGAGGCATCCTCGGAATGGTCACCGACACGCCACGGTAGTGGCCTCAGAGCTGGCCGACAATGTGGTGTGCCACGCGCGTTCGAACGGTTGGCTGCGCCTGGAGCTGCGCATCACAGGCTCACCGTCGACAGGCTGAGCCGGACCTGGGGGAACCGCATCCGGCCTCCCGACGGAAAGATGGTCTGGGCGATCCTCACCGTTCCCTCACGGACGCCGACCCGCCCCACCCGGCCGCGTGTGCCCGGCCTCCGCGCTGTCGGTGGCCGCGGCACAGTGGCCGCGGGTGACCCCGCGGCTTCCTGGAGTCGCTGCAGCTCGATGCCGAGCTGGTGACGTCTGATCGGACGCCTGCACTGGGTTGATGCCTCACCCGGGAAGGCGGAATCAATGGGCAGACACCACACGATCAAGGCTATGCGGCAGCCGGGGAGCTGCTCGGTTCTCCGCGAAGACCAGTGCGACTGACGCCGTTGGTAAAGGGAACCGATCGAGGGTAGTGTTCGTGGTGACCGACTACTCTCCGTGCGCACGGTAGCCAAGCCTGCGCCGTTCTCGGCCTCACCATGACACCGGCTGTGGTTCATGCCGGGACGGGAACGCCGACATGACGTCGGATCACCCCACCAACCCAGAACATGTCGATGCGCATAGCTTGGCTAACCGCGATTGCTCGGCACGCCTGAGCCTGAAACCCAGTAGTAGTTCCGCCAGGGGCGCTGTCGACGGGGCGTGGTGGCCACGATCGACGGATCCCGCCATCGAGCTCGCCGCACTGATCGAGGAATTCCGAATCATCGACACCGACTATCAGCGGATCGATCTACTCGTCATCCCTGTCGACACCACGCCAGCCATCGCTGACCTGGCACTGACCATGGCTACCGACGGCCACGATCCCCACATCACCGCTACTGGTAACCACCGCTCTGCGCCCGTGTGCCTTGCGGCGGAAGCCGAGGCATCCCTTGGCCACCGAAGATGGCGCCTCGTACCACCGTGCCCATGACCGGGCCTTGGGCAACCCACCCGGCGACGTCGTCGGCCGCCGACGCGTCGTTCTGCTGCCACCCGGTCCGGCTGAACAGATCGATCTTTCACATTCCCGATCGGAAGGACCTTTGGCATGACCATGGACGACAGGACCAAGACCCGACAGCAGCTGCTCGACGAACAAGCCGACTCCGCGAGAACCCGGGCAATCCCGGCGACAAACGCCCGCACAACATTGAGCACCCCGACCAACCAAGGCAGCGTTGACGGGAGCGCACAGCGCACTTTGACAGTAACCCGCGTGGATCGCGGCTGGAGTCGCAGTCTGCTCCGGGCTCGTTGGCAACCGAGGCAGCGACCACGTACAGCAACCGTGGCGCAGTGAGGGGAACCTGTGCTGCCCCGTAAGCGATCTGACGTACCCGCCCGCAGCGGCATGGCGCGCGCACGCGCGAAAGTCCCCAGCAAGGTCGAGGTCGCCCTCGACGAGACCACTGACCTCGAGGGTGGTCCATCTGCCGAGGACCTCGCCGACGGTGAAATCGAGGTCGAGGAGATCATGGTGGACGCCGATGGGCCGGAGGTGCCCGGTGGCCCCAGTGCGGAGGACTTGGTCTGGGACGAGGAGGAGTCCCAGGCCCTGCGCCAAGCCCGCAAAGACGCCGAAAGCACCCTCTCGACCGACTCAGTCCGCGCGTATCTCAAGCAAATCGGCAAGGTCGCCCTGCTCACCGC
>JBOHFW010000312.1:0-4298 GCA_050699835.1 Pseudonocardiaceae bacterium
GGGCATCGGTGTTCACCGCGATGAACTCGACACCGTTGAGCCCGACTTCGATCATGCGGTTGACCGCGTTGACGCCGCCGCCACCGATACCGGCGACTTTGATCACGGCGAGGTAGTTGTGCGCTGGCATCATTCGCTGGTGCCTTTGCTTCGCAGCCCTATGCCGCCTACCCCATTGCTACCTATCACCGTGCAGCCTTCCTCGTCGCTGCCAGCACCCTGCCGACGTCCCGGCACACC
Organism: Pseudonocardiaceae bacterium; assembly: GCA_050699835.1. Classification (GTDB taxonomy): domain Bacteria; phylum Actinomycetota; class Actinomycetes; order Mycobacteriales; family Pseudonocardiaceae. The sequence continues at coordinate 241 of JBOHFW010000312.1, forward strand.
TGATCCCCCTCGGCGTGTCTGAACCCTTAACCTCAACTGGAGGATTAAAGTTATGTCAGTTCTGTCTCCGGGGCGACGGTAGGCACCGGCACCGGCGGGGTCCAGCAGGCACGCCGCGCAGGTCGGCGATCGGGCGAGGCGAGTCTATGTGCCGGACTCACGCGATGGTGGGCAGGGCCGGGCTGGAGACGTCGTAGATCGTGCCGGGCTGGGTGAGCAGTGGGCCGAGCACGGCCGCTTTGCGGTCGCCCTCGGACACATCACCCCAGCGGACCTCTCGCTCCTCGCCGTCTCGCCCACCGCCCAGTCGCAACACGACGTCGGCCGGGGACCTCGCGGCTACCGAACGCACCTGGATTCGCAGCCAATCGGGCAGGGCGGTCAAGACCGTCAGCGCGGCCACCGTCGCGGCGTCCCCAGGCCCGACCCGGGACACCCGCAGCTCCGGCAGTCCAGGAGGCTCGGCGGGCACCGCGGCGTAAGCGGTTCCGGTGGCGTCCACCAGGCGCACGCCGCTGCCGCGGAGTACCAGCGCAACCGGGATCCGTTCCGTCACCTCGATCCGCACCGTGCCGTCAATGGTGCACCGCACCTGCACACTCGCCACCCGGGGCACCGCGGCCACCCGGGCCTCGATCGCCTCGGTGTCCAGCCGCAGCATCGGCGTGCCCAGCGGCACCGCGGCCACCGCCTGCACCACGTCGACGGGAAGCTCTCTGGTGCCCACCACCTGGACTGAACGGGCGTCAAACAGTGAACTACCCAGCAGCACCCAGGCCAGACCACCGATCAGCGCCAGCAAGACCAGCCCGCCGGCCAACCAGCGCCACCAGGCTCGGACCGGCCTGGGCGAGCGAGGTGCCACCACCCCGACACCCCCCGCGCCGGGCGATGCGGCGCCAGACTCACCGTCACGGGGAGCGTTAGCGGATCGCACCATGAGCCCCTCATGATGGGTATTTGGGAAGCGGGAGCGGCGGCGAGGGCGGGGGGGTGCGGTACGGTTGCCGCGGTCCATCGCGGGTCCCCGGGTGAGCGCCGAGGGCCGGGGGTTGTCCCGCTGGGATCGGCGTCGGGCACCCGAGCCGCCAGCACCGCCGGACCTCACGGTGCGGGCCGGGCGATGGAGTCCGCCGGGCGCGGCGGAGCGACAGAGCTATCAGGACAGCGGCGCTCCAGCTCGGCGATCAGCGCTGGGCCGAGCGTCGTCACATCGCCCGCGCCCATGGTGACCACCACATCGCCGGACCGGACCAGGTCAGCCAGCCGCTCGGGCACCTGCGCCCAGCACGGCTCGTAATGCACCCGCCCGGCGGGCAAGGGCACCGCCTGCGCGACCAGCGCTCCGGTGACGCCGGGTATCGGTTCCTCCCTGGCTCCGTAGACATCAAGCAGCAGCACCACGTCGGCCAGTGCTAGCGCGATGCCGAACTCGGTGGCGAAGTCCCGCGTGCGGGAGTACAGGTGCGGCTGGAAGGCCACCAGCAGCCGCCCCTGCCCGGCCACCTGACGGGCGCCGCGCAGCGCGGCGGCCACCTTTGTCGGGTGGTGGGCGTAGTCGTCGTAGACCTGGGCGCCGACCGCCCACCCCTTGAACTCGAACCGGCGGCGGACCCCGCCGAAACCGGCCAGCCCCGCCAGCAGTCCGGGTAGCGGCAACCCCAGTTCCAGGCCGGCTAGCAGGGCCGCGACGGCGTTGTACGCCATGTGCTCGCCGGGCACCGCGAGCTCAAGCCGCACCCGGTGCACCGCACCGTCGCCATCGGTCAGCGCCACGGTGGCCACGCCCCGGCCGCCCTCGGGGACATACGCCAGCAGGCGCGCATCTCCCGCGGCGGCAGCCAGTGTGCCGTAGCGACGGACCCGGACGCCGCCAGCGGCGGCGCGGTCAACCAGCGCCGCCGAACCCGGATCATCAGCGTTGGCGATCAACACCCCGCCAGGCCGCAACCGGGCCACGAAGGCGTCAAAGCTGGCGGTGTAGGCCTCGACGGTGCCGTGGTGATCCAGGTGGTCGGCCTCGATGTTGGTGACGACCGCGACATCGGGCGAGTAGGCCAGGAAAGTGCCATCACTCTCGTCGGCCTCGGCCACGAAGACCTCGCCGCTGCCATGGTGCGCGCCAGATCCGGTCGCGGTGAGGTCGCCACCGATGAGGAAGGACGGGTCGGCACCACAGTGCTGCAACGCAACGGTGAGCAATGCCGTGGTGGAGGTCTTGCCAGCGGTTCCGGTGATGCAGGCCACCCGGTAGCCGGTCATCAGGGCCGCCAGCGCCGCAGAGCGGTGGATCACCGGGATGCCGCGCCGGGCGGCCTCGAGCAGTTCCGGGTTGTGCGGATCGGCCTGATGCACCGCTTTGGTGCTGATGATGGCGGTGGGGTCAGCGTCGAGCTGGTCGAGATTGGCTGCGGCGTGACCCACAGCCACCTCGGCGCCCAATGCCCGCAGCGCCCGCAACACGGCCGAATCCTTCGCATCCGAACCGGACACCGTGCCACCGCGGGCCAGCACGATCCGCGCCACCCCGCTCATCCCGGCACCGCCGACCCCGATCAGGTGAGTGCGGATCAGCTGCGGCGGTAGCGCAGGGCGTTCTGCACCAGCGCTCACCCCGCACCTCCAGGACTCATCGCGCACCCCGGTCACCGCGCCGGGAGGGGACCGGCTGTGCCGGGCGAGGGTAGGGCACCGGAGGGCGCAGCCGCAGCAGCCGGGCGAAGGCACTGCATCGTCGGGAAGCACTGGATCGTCGGAAGGCGCTGGCCTCTCCGTTCTCCTGGCGCAGCGCGGCCACCGCCTGCGGTTCGTGCCGGGCGAAGTTCGCCAGCAACCCGAAGACCAGCATCGTCAGCGCGATGGAGGTGCCGCCAGCTGAGATCAGCGGCAGCGGGATCCCGGTGACGGGCAGCAAGCCGATCACATATCCGATGTTGATCGCGGCCTGACCGACCAGCCAGGTGGTCACGGTGGCGGATACCAGCTTGATCCATGGGTCGGTGTTGCGCGCGGCGATCCTGATCCCCACGTAGGCCAACGTGCCGAAGAGCAGCAGCACCACCAGGCAACCCACAAAGCCCAGTTCCTCGCCGATGATGGCGAAGATGAAGTCGTTGTGCGCGTTAGGCAGGTAGTCCCATTTTGCGCTGCCCTGCCCGAGCCCAACTCCCCACCAGCCCCCGTCAGCCAGCGAAAATATCGCCTGGCGAGCCTGATACGCCGCGCCCTGCGGGTCCGCGCCAGGTTGCAGGAAAGACTCGATCCTGGCCGATCGGTAGGCAGCGGTGCTGGTCATCACGACCGCCCCAGCGACCGCCGAGATCACGATCGCGCCGAACAGCCCACCTGGCGCCCCGCTGAACCACAGCAGCGCGAGCAGCACGATGACCAGCGTGATCGTGGTACCGAGGTCGGGCTGCAGCATCACCAGGGCGAAGATCGCGACGGCCATCGGAACCAGCGGAACCAGCAGGTGGCGCCACTGGTGCAGCAGCGCGCGTTTCGTGATCAGCACATGGGCACCCCACAGGGCCAGCGCGAGCTTCACGGGCTCGGAGGGTTGCAGGGACAGCGAGCCCAGCCGCAACCACTTCTGCGCACCGTTGATCTCGGCGCCCAACGGGCTGAGCACCATGACCAGCAGCACCACACACAGCAGCAGGAACAGCCCACTGATGCCACGCAGCATTCGCACCGGCACCCGCATCCCCAACCAGAACAGCACCAGCCCGAGCCCGCAGTACGTCAGCTGCTGGAAGAACACCGCATAGGATGAGCCAGCCTTGATGTAGGACTCCACAGTGGACGCAGAAAGCACCATCACCAGACCGAACAAGGTCAACAGGCCGAAAACGCCGAGGACCAGGTGCAGCGAGGTGAGCGGCCGGGCCAACCAGGCGGTGACACCTTCCCGAGCGGCCGCGGCACGACCAGCCGCCAGCCGCCTCGCCGCCGACTGCCGACCTGCTGGCTGCCGCGCCACCGGCCGCCCAGCTGCCGGGGAACCCGGCCGGGCCGAGCTCCTCACCGGGCCGAGCCCAGCGCGGCCACGGCGGTGG
>JBOHFW010000313.1:0-5366 GCA_050699835.1 Pseudonocardiaceae bacterium
GTATCGGGATCCCCGGCGATCGCGAAGTCGACATGAAACGGCTGGAAGCCTCGCTGGCCCCCGCTGAGGTGGTGCTGCTCGACGACACCGACTTCGCCGCGCACCCGTTCCTGGCCAAGGGCTACATCGGGCCAGGTGCGCTCCGCGCGAACCGGGTGCGCTACCTCGTTGATCCCCGGGTGGTCCGGGGCACCGCCTGGGTCACTGGCGCGGACCGTCCCGACCACCACGTCGTCAACCTGGTATGCGGGCGCGACTTCACCCCTGATGGCACCATCGAGGCCGCCGAGGTGCGCGCCGGCGACCCGTCACCTGACGGGGCCGGCACCCTGGTCGCCGCCCGCGGCATCGAGATCGGGCACATCTTCCAGCTCGGCCGCAAGTACGCCGACGCCTTCGCGCTGGATGCGCTGGGACCCGACGCCAAGCCGATCCGGATCACCATGGGGTCCTATGGAATCGGGGTCTCCCGCCTGGTCGGCGTCATCGCCGAACAGAGCCACGATCAACACGGCTTGATCTGGCCCCGCGAGGTCGCCCCAGCCGACGTGCACCTCGTGATGGCGGGCAAGGACGACGCGGTGCGCGCCGCTGGCGACCAGCTGGCCGCTGAGCTGGACGCGTCCGGTCTGCGGGTGATCCTCGATGACCGGGCGGCGACTCCGGGGGTGAAGTTCGCCGACGCCGAGTTGATCGGCGTACCGACCATCCTGGTGGTGGGGCGCGGGCTGGCTTCCGGCGTGGTGGAGGTCAAGGACCGGGCCACCGGGGAACGCACTGAGGTGCCGGTGGACGGTGTGGTGACGCACCTGCTGGAACTGTGCTGTAAGTAGAGGGACCACAAGTTAGGTCTTCAGCCAGGCAAGAAGCTCAGCCGGACGGTCCGGACCGGGTTATCGATGTTGGTGTCCACCAGGCAGATCGACTGCCAGGTGCCCAGTGTGAGCTGCCCGCCGAGCACCGGGACGCTGGCGTAGGGCGGCAGCAGCGCGGGCACCAGGTGATTCCTGCCGTGACCGGGGGAGCCATGCTGATGTCGCCACCGGTCGTCGGCCGGCAGCAACTCGCGCAGCGCGGCAAGCAGGTCGGTGTCGCTACCTGCCCCGGTTTCGATCACCGCTAGGCCAGCGGTCGCGTGCGGTACCCAGACATGCAGCAAGCCATCACCCGCCTGAACGCGGTCCAGAAAAGCATGGCAGTCCTTGGTGAGGTCATAGACCCGCTCGCGTGAGCCGGTCTGAATGCGGATTTGCTCGGTGCGCATGGCCTCCTCCTCCCTTACGTCGCCCCAGGGAAGGGCACTGTCATTGGGGTAGTGCCAGCGGCTGCCCGCCAGCGGGTGGCTCGCACGGCCGCTGCGGTCAGCGCCTCCAGCGCGGCCCCACGCAGGCCTGGATCAGCTGGGCTGCGTTCCACCACCGAACGCCACGACGCGGCCGCATCAGTCTCTGCGATGATCACCAGCCGGAGCGCCGAGGCGGTGTCGGTGACAGGTTCCGGGGTGAGGTATCCCGGTTCGGATGGCACAGGCGGCGCGCCTGCGTCGATCAGCATCCGCTCAGTGGCGTCGCGCCGAGCCTGATGCGCTGTCGCGGCCTCGTCGAGTCGCCCGGCCAACTCACCCGACACGAACGCCTCCGCCACCCCATAAACCCACACCGCCGCATGCTCAGCCGCCAACGCGGCCTGCAACGCCCCCACCGGCACCTGCGGCCCGCTCTGATCACCCCGATATGTCTCCCTGTCGGGGAGGGCGGGGTGTGGGGTGTCGGAGTGTGTGTGGGGGCTCATCGGAGGAGGGCCGCGTGGGTAGCGCAGCAGGCCGCGACGGACGCTAGGAGGGCGGCGCGGTAGCCGGGGAGGGTCAGCACGAGGGCGGCCGCCTCGTCCTGCGCCGCATGCATCGCGCGGATCAGCGCCGACCGGGTGCCGGCCAGATCGGGGCTGGCTGGGGATGACCCGGCTGGTGGGGGCGAGGTTGGCGGGGGCTCGGTTGATGAGGGGGCCGCCGGGGATGCGGCCGGCGCAGCGGCACCGTCAGGAACTGGCCCAGGCCGGACCCGGCGCAGTTCGGCGCGCAGTGCGGTCGCATGCGCCATCCGGTCGGCGGCTAGTGCGCTGGCCACGGCGGCCAGTCCCGCATCGGTATCCACCACCAGCTGCGCCGCCGTGATCGCCTGGGCCGTGTCAGCCTCAGCCCGCCGGGCGGGTGACTCCAGCGGATCGGGTCCCTCGGGCATGGGTGGCGACGTGGTGCACCCGGTCAGCGCCGTCGGGCCGGCCAGCAGCAGCGCGGTCGTGGTGGCCCCAGCGACCAGCACGCGGCGACGACTGGGACGGGCCTGCGACACGGTCGCCCATCTTGCCAGGCCCCTCCCTTGGTCGCGGCTCAGCACTGTGATCCACTTGACGTGGGTCGCCTCCCGTGACGCGATACCCTAGGTGATCCCGATCGGGGCGCGCCGCACTGGCGCGCGGTCCGCATCGCCACATCGTCAATAAGCAGCACCTTTCGCCGTCAGGAGGCCACGGTGAGCGCGCAGCCCGCAAATCCCGACTCAGCGCTCTCCTCGGCGGTGTGCGACGCGGTAGCGAGTACCGGATTCGAGCTGGAAAATCTGGAGGAGATGCGCGCAGGTCAGCGCCGGTTGATCCGGGTGGTTATCGATTCGGATGCTGGTGTCGGGCTGGACGACATCACGACGGTGAGCCGGGCGGTATCGCTGGCCCTGGACCAGCGCGACGAGTTGATCGCCGGTCCCTATCACCTCGAGGTGACTTCGCCTGGAGTGGACCGGCCGCTCACTCAACCACGGCATTGGCGGCGCAACCGGCTGCGGCTGGTCCGAACGGCCTTGGTAGCCGGTGGTGAACTCGTCGGCCGGATTGGTGACTGCGACGAGGAGGGCGTCACACTCCTAGCGTCGGGAGCTCTGCGCCGGGTGCGGTACACAGAGCTGCGCCGGGCGGTGGTGGAAGTGGAATTCCGCCAGCCGCCTGCCGCCGAGCTCGCGGCGCTCGACGGCGCAGGGCGTCATGATTTGGAGGAACGGTGAACGTCGACATCGCCGCGTTGCGCGCTATCGAGCGGGACAAGGACGTTTCTTTCGACACGGTGCTCGAGGCCATCGAGACTGCGTTGCTCACGGCGTACAAGCACACCGACGGCCATCAGCCGAACGTGCGCATCGACGTCGACCGCAAGACCGGTCTGGTTCGGGTGCTGGCGCAGGAGCTCGACGCCGCCGGCAACGTCCTTCGCGAGTGGGACGACACCCCCGAGGGGTTCGGCCGGATCGCGGCCACCACCGCCCGCCAGGTCATCCTGCAGCGGCTGCGGGACGCTGAGCACGAGCGCACCTTCGGCGAGTTCTCGGCCAAGGAGGGTGAGATCGTGGCCGGGGTCGTGCAACGCGACGCCCGGGCGAACGCTCGTGGTGTGGTGGTGGTCCAGATCGGCGAGACCGAGGGGGTGATCCCGCCGGTGGAGCAGGCGCCGAGGGAGACCTACCGGCACGGCGAGCGGATCAAGTGCTACGTGGTGGGGGTATCGCGAGGATTACGTGGACCGCAGATCACCCTGTCCCGCACCCACCCCAATCTGGTCCGCCGGTTGTTCGCCTTGGAGGTTCCCGAGATCGCCGATGGCACCGTGGAGATCCCGGCAGTGGCCAGGGAGGCGGGGCATCGCTCGAAGATCGCGGTCAGGTCGACCATCGCAGGAGTCAACGCCAAAGGTGCCTGTATCGGGCCGATGGGCCAACGGGTGCGCAACGTGATGAGTGAACTGGGTGGAGAGAAGATCGACATTATCGATTACTCCGACGACCCGGCGACGTTCGTGGGCAATGCACTATCCCCGTCGAAGGTCGTTTCTGTGCAGGTGATCGATGCCCGGGCTAAGACGGCCCGGGTCGTCGTTCCGGATTTCCAGCTGTCGCTGGCGATCGGTAAAGAGGGGCAGAATGCCAGACTGGCCGCTCGGCTGACCGGATGGAAGATCGATATTCGCAGCGATGCGGACCCGATGGCATCCCCGCCCGCCCGTGCCCCGCGCGCCGAGGTACCGGTCTCCAATGCCGGTTCTCCGCCCCCCGCGCCGACGCGCTAGAATCGTGACGGCTCGCCATCGGGGGACGGTCTACGCCTGCCCAGACGAGGTGCGGCGCCGCTGCGCGCGGCCTGCCGAACCCGTCCGGACCTGCGTGGGTTGCCGGACCAGGACGGCGGCTTCCGGATTGCTGCGTGTGGTGGCGGTGGATGGGATCCTGGTCCCGGACCCGCGGCGTCGGCATCCCGGTCGGGGCGCCTGGGTGCATCCCAATATCGGGTGTCTGCGTCTGGCCGAGCGGCGCCGGGCGTTCCCGCGGGCGCTGCGCTCTGTGGGGGAGCTCGACGCCGCCGCGGTGCACGATTTTCTCACGTAGGTCGTGCGGAGACAGCTTTAGGTCCTCGGCGTGCCGGGGACATACCCGCCCGGGATCGTCTCGGTGCGTGGTTGATGCGGAGAGCAGGTCGATTCCGAAATGTACCCGCAGTCATGAAACTCTGACAGCGATGGACATGCACTAGTAACGGGGTCGAGCGGGATTGCCGCCGGCTCCACCAGTGAGGAGAGCAGTGGCAGGCAAGGCCCGCGTGCACGAGCTCGCGAAAGAGCTCGGTGTCACCAGCAAAGATGTACTCAAGAAACTCGCCGATCTCGGTGAGTACGTGAAGTCTGCCTCCTCAACGGTGGAGGCTCCGGTCGCTCGTAAGCTACGCGACTCGTTTCCCTCTGACGCGGGCAAGACATCCAGCGCCAACGGGGCAGCGGCCGGTGGCCGTGCGAGCAACGGTGGTACGAGCGGCAGCCATCCCGCCGCTGGCGAAACCGCTGCCAAACCTGGTCCTGCGCCTTCGCCTGTTCGCAGGCCGCAGTCCGCGCCGGTTGATGCTCCTTCCGGCGTCTCGCCGCCGGGCATCCCGCAGCGCCCCACGCCGGTGGAGCGCCGGCCGGGGCCGGCTCGTCCAGCGGTAGGTGAGCCGCCATCCCGCCCGCCCGTGACGGACGAGCCGGCGGCGCCGGCCCGTCCCGCGGCGGAGCATCGAGTAGCTGCACCACATCCATCAACACCCAGTCCACCGAGCGAGCAGCGTCCAGGCCCACGACCCGATGAGGGCGGTATTACCAGTGCGAATCCCGCAGCGCCTCGCCCTCGGTCGCCGAAGCCGGGTCCACGGTCACCGCGGGTGGGTAACAACCCCTTCGGCGTGGGTGGTGCCGCACCGCCGCGTTCGCCGGGCCAGCGGCCCGCCGCCCCAGCCGCTCCGGCTGGGCCGGGCAACATGCCACCGCGACCGGGCGGGAGCAACCGTCCCAGTTC
>JBOHFW010000314.1:0-11315 GCA_050699835.1 Pseudonocardiaceae bacterium
GGGCAACTCGCCGCGGTATAACGTGCCCGGCGCGCCGTGGTATCACTCGCATGGAGCATTCCAATGGTGGCACAATAAGACATGCGGGTTCGGGACCCCCAGCCGGATCCGCCGCCCCTCGCGGAACACCTCCCCCTCGTTTCCGCGAGGGGCCCTCTCCGCTCAACTTCTAGCCCGACAGTCCCCATGTCGGGGTCACGGCCGGTTGGGGGAGCGGCTTCAGCGGCCTAGGGGGGAGATGGTGGCGGTTTGGCTGCCGCTACGCAGCGGGCCTGGGGACCACCAGCCGGGGCGGATGGCGGTGCCGGTATTCAGGGTGGGGGCCTCGGCGCCGGGTAGCCGGGGCTGGACGACCATGAGCTTGCCCCAGTCGGTGCCCCAGTTCTCCTTGAGATACGTCGGTTGTTCTTGCTGGGTGGCGAGAACCTGCAGCCAGCCGATCGGACCCCCGGCCTCCCGCGATGACCAGGTTCTGCTGTAGTCGGTCAACAGCTCGTCGGGCAGCAGCCGGTACTGCGGCACCTCCGCGATGCCGTTGCGGATCCCGAACGGTCGCACGCACGGGTGCACAAATCCCACCGGCCAGTCCATGAACACCGGCGGCGTCGGGGCCACCAGGTCGGTCAGTGAGCTCAGCACCGGCACCCGCGGGGCGGAGAAGGCCAGCCAGCCCTCATCGGTGACGTCGGCGTCGGTGGAGATCAGGCGCACCGCGTCCGCCCCGACGGCCCCCCCGGTCAGCCCCAAGCGGTAGTCCCGCCAGCCTGGGGCGTGCGCGGTAGCCCGCCCCCCGATCGGGGTCTGGTCGATGACCTGGAACCCACGCTCGGTACGGAGGGCGAACTCGGCGAACAGCGGTGTGGTAGCCGACAGCTTCCCGGCGAGAGAGATCACCACCGGTGCCCGGCCCTGGCGAGCCGCCACCGGTAGCGCATACCAGTTCGTGCGCAGGATCCCGGTGCCGGCGCTGTCCGGGGAGAAGCTGCTCCAGATCGGAATCTCGGCGCCACCCAGTCCCGACGGTGGGGTATCGATGGGGTTATCGCCGTCGTCGCCCAGCTTCGGCAGGCGGTCACCCCTGGTGCTGGCACCCTGCCCGCTCGCCTTATCTGAGGCGTCGCGCGGGGGGATCTTGCTGAGCGGGAACCGGTTGACGTCGAAACCCCGCTGTAGCGGGATGTCCGCCAGCAGCGTTCCCCGCAGCGGGCGCAGCGCCCCGGCACGCCGGTCGGGCTCCACGGACACCGCGTCGGTGAGGTTGCAACTGTGACTGGCGATGTGGGCGATGTTCGCGTCGGCCATGCTGTAGCCATCACGCTGCTTGTGCATGGCCTTGACCATGGCGCTGACCTCGGCGAGCACCAGCAGACCGCAGAACACCGCGATGGGGGCCGATCCGATCCGCAATGCTCGCCGCCGCCCACCCCGCCGATCCGGCACGGGCGGCGGCGGCTCACCCGGTGGGTGCCGGAAGCCCTCGATCACCGCGATCGATGCCGCTAACACGGCGCCCACGATCAGCAGCGTGCTCGCGTGGAAGCCGTTGATCGACGGCGGCTTGTCGAACCAGGGGACGCCGTACTGCGAGACGTACCAGGGTGCGTTGGGCCCGGTCGAGGACATCGCCAGGATCACCAGCAGGCCGGAGAGGAACCACCACCGGTTACGCGCCGAGCGCAGCACCGTCGAGCTGGTGGTCAGCGCGGTGAGCGCGGCCAGCGCGGCGCCGATCGAGGCGAGCGCGCCGAAGTGGTGCGTCCACTTGGTCGGGGTCAGCGCCAGCAGCACCAGCGCCGCACCCGTGGTAGCGATCAGCCGCCGGCTGGGGCCCAGGCTGGCGCCCGGGATGCCGCCACGCCGCAACAGCACCACCAGGCTGGTGCCCAGGCACAGCAGCAATAGCAGCACTGGGAACCGGCGGGCCAGCGCCCCGTCCGGCACATCGCTGAACAGCCACTGGTAACGGAAGGGTTCCTGGAACCAGGACAGGTTGGGCCCGATCTCGGTGCGGACCCGGGTGGCTTCCAGCACCCCAGCCAGCGTCTGATCAGCAAAGATCACCACGAGGACCAGCAGGCCGGCACCGAGCACCGGTCCGGCGACCGCCGCCTTGCCGGCGACCGCAGCGTGCTGGCTCAACAACCGCACCAGCGGTCGCAACGACACCAGGAACGGGGCGAGCGCGATGAAGCCGGTGGGCGTCGCGGCGACGGTGAACGCGGCCGCGAGCACACCCAGCGCCAGGGGCAGCAGCCTGCGGGTGGCCACCGCGCGTTCCACCGCGCACAGCACCAGCAGCGAGCCGATGGCCACCACCGGCTCCAGCCGCAGCCCGTTGTTGTAGGGCAGCCAGAAAGCCAGGAACACCGCGGCGGCGGCCCAGCCGGCGGCCGCACTGCGCCGCACCTCCCGGCCCAGTCGCGGTAGCACCTCCCGGCTGATCAGCATCCAGCTGACCCCACCCATGACGAAAGAGGGCAGCCGCAGCCACGGTGGCACCGTGCTGATCTGCGACCAGTGCGCATACAGCTCATAGGGCCAGCCGAAGGGAGCTTCCGGGACGTTGAACCACCGGTAGTAGTTGCCGATGTAGCCCATCTCCGCCCGGCTACGGATCATCGTGAGGATGTAGCCGTCGTCTGAGGTGATCCCGCCGATCACCACCCACACCGCCAGCACCGCGAGCACGCCTGCGTCCCGCCCGGTAGGCCGCCACCAACCCGAGGGGAGCAACCGGGGAGCCCGGCGACCGACCCGGCCGTCCAACCGATGCAGCAGGACCAGGCTGATCAGCACGATCAGCACAGCCAACGCGGTCGCGGCGAGCTTGACTGGATGGGGCACGGACTGGTACCGGGTGTCCGCGGTGATCTGCACCGAGAGCCCGGTCACCGGGTCCTGCTGTTCGTCCAGCGCCGAGTAGATGCCGGTCACCTGGGGCCGGACGTCCTGATCGACCGTGACGAACCGGCCCGCGCCCGCCGAAGCCGTGGTGCCCTTGGCGCTGGAGGTGATCGTGATCAGGCACTGCTCGCCTGTCCGCGGGACGGTGCCCAACAGGATGTTGCCCAGCGCCTGCCCCCGGCTGACCAGCGTCAGCTTTCCATCCGCGACCTGCAGCAGCATTCCCACTGCCGCCCCCTCGGTCGATCCGGGCGGGGTCGTGGACAGCAGCGACGCCGGCTGGGTCGAGCGCGCGTCCAGCGAGCTGGCCGCCGCACACGGGATCGTCGCGGTCAGATTCTGCGGCTGGAAGGTGACCAGCGGTGCGTTGACCGGGGCGATGTGTCCCGCGCGTGGCCAGGTGATCACGGTGGTGTCCTGGATCACGGGCAGCAGCGGCACCGCGATGGCCAGCAGCGCGCCGAGTAAACCGAACACGGCGGCAGCCAGCCGCAGTAGCCGAGGCGCACGCTTGCCCCCGACGCTGGCGCCGGGTTGGTGCTCGGTGGCCTCGTCACTGGTGGGCGAAGCGCGACGCAAGATCTCGATGTGCCCGGATGTCAGCACCCGCAGGAGGCTAGTCCAATGGGACTAGCGCCGGCCGACCTGTCCCGGACATTGACCGGAACTTGTCCTTGGTATATGGCGGGTATACGGCCGAGTGGCGGGGGTCAGTACCGGTAGAAGCGCTCTGCTCGCCCCTGGCGAAGCAGCCTGAGCCACTGCCGGAAAGCTCGTGGGTCCCGTTTGGTGCCCAGGAAGTACAGCCCGAATCGGAACACCTCGAGCATTCCGATCCGGCGCATCCCCGGCTGGGACAGCAGGTAGCCCCGGTTGCGGTAGGTGTAGTACCGCTTGACGTCGTCGGCCGGGTCCTGGGCATGGAAGTGCCCGCGCAGCATCGGCTTGAATTCCGCTGAGCCGTCCGGGTGAGCGTAGGAGGCCTTCACGGTGGTGCCAAAGCGCAGCCCGGAGCGGACCACCCGGCGATGCATCTCCACCTCGTCGCCCCGGATGAACAGCCGGTAGTCCGGGACGCCGACGACGTCCAGCGCGTGCGCGCTGAACAGTGCGCCGTTGAAGAAGCTCGCGATGCCGGGCAGGAAGTCGGTGCCCAGCTCGCTGCGACGGCGCTTCCAGCTCAGCCCGCGACGGAGTGGGAAGGCCAGCCGCTCCGGGTCGTCGATGTTGACGACGACCGGGGAGATCACCGCGAGGTCCCGGCGCTTGGCCTCCTCGAGCAGCGTCTGCAGCACCCGGACGTCCGCAGGGCGTCCATCGTCATCAGCGAGCCATACCCAGTCCGCGCCCAGGGCCAGGGCGTGCAGGATGCCCAGCGCGAACCCGCCGGCCCCGCCGAGGTTGCGCAGCGAGGGAAGGTAGGTGGACGGGATTGGGCAGTCTGCGACGACGCCCTCGGCCGGATCGTCCGGTCCGTTGTCCACCACCACGAGGTGATCAGGTAGCCGGGTCTGCTCGCCGATGACCGCCAGCGACTTCGCCAGCAAATCCCGCCGATGCCGCGTGACAACGACGGTCACCACCTTAGGAGTGATCATCGTGTGGCACCGGTGACGGGGGCGAGGGAGTCTTTGCCTTTGTAGTGGGCGAGGACCTGGTGGATCTCGCCGTGTTCCCGGATCTCGCCGTGGTCCAGCCATAACGCCGAGGTGCACAGCTCGACGAGGAACTCGTCGGAGTGCGATGCGAGCACCAGGATGCCAGAGCGCTCCACCAGCGCGGTGAGCCGATCCCGGGCCTTCTCCAGGAACGCCGCGTCCACCGCGCCGATGCCCTCGTCGAGCAGCAGGATCTCCGGGTCGATGCTGGTCACCACGCCCAGCGCGAGGCGGACCCGCATGCCGGTGGAGTAGGTGCGCAGCGGCATGGACAGGTAGTCGCCGAGCTCGGTGAACTCGGCGATCTCCTCGCTCCGGGCCTCCATCTGCTTGCGGGTCATGCCCAGGAACAGCCCGCGGATGATGATGTTCTCGTAGCCGGAGATCTCCGGGTCCATGCCGACGCCGAGGTCGAAGACGGGCGCGACCTTCCCAACGATCCGCGAGCTGCCCCGAGTCGGCTCGTAGATCCCGGACAGCAGCCGCAGCAGGGTCGACTTGCCCGCGCCGTTGTGGCCGATCAGACCGACCCGGTCACCGTGGCGCAGCGAGATGGTGATCTCGCGCAGCGCTTCGATGATCGGCACCTTGGCGTCGATGCCGATCTTGCCGCCGGCCCGCCCCACGGTGCCCAGGACAGCTTTCTTCAGTGACCTGGTCTTCGCGTCGAAGATGGGGAACTCGACGCAGGCGCCGCGTACGTCGATGGAGACCATTGTGCTATCACACCCAGTAGGAGACTCGGGCCCGGTAGTTGCGCAGGACCACCAGTGCTACCGCCCACCCCATCACAGTGATGGCCAGGGCCACCAGCCAGTGCCTCGGTTCGAAGGACTCGCCGATCATCGGCCGGCGCAGGATCTCAACGAAGTGCAGGAACGGGTTGAGCTCGACCAGCCGGGCCCGCTCGCCGACCACGCCGGGAGCGTTGCGGAGCTGCTCGTAGTCCCACACGATCGGCGTCATGAAAAACATCAGGGTGACGATGCTGGCGGTCACCGGAGGGACGTCGCGGTACCGGGTGGCGATGATCCCGATCAGGATCGCCACCCAGAGGCCGTTGAGCACGAGCACCGCCAGCGCCGGAAAGGCCAGCAGGCTGCTCAGCCCGAACCCCCGCGGGGCGCGCGGGGGGAAGATCAATATCAGAGCGAGCCACACCAGCAGGTTGTGCCCGAAAAACAGCAGTTGCCGCCAGACCAGCCGGAAGATGTGCACGCTCAGCGGCGCGGGCAGGTGCTTGATGAGTCCTTCGTTGCGGATGAAGACCTCGGCGCCCTCGTTGATGCAGCCCGCGAGGAACTGCCAGATGATCAACCCGACGGCCAGGTAGGGCAGGAAGAACGCGATCGGCTGATTGAACAGCGCCGCGTAGAGCAGCCCCATGCCCAGCGCCTGGACTCCCAAGCTGATCGTGATCCAGAACGGGCCGATCACGGAGCGCCGGTAGCCCTGTTTGATGTCCTGCAAGCCCAGGTGTCCCCACAGCCCGTGCTGCTGCAGGCCCACCCTCAGGTCTCCGAACGCCCGCGACCAGCTCCGGGTCGCGAGCTCCTGGGTCTCTGTGATCTCCAGCGACGGCGCGGTGTCCTGCATGATCCGCGACACTACTAGGGTGCTGCCGGAACCCGCGGGCTGACGTGCACGCCGATCGGCGGGCGGTAGCCCCACGTGCGCCCACGAGCGCCGCCGCGCCCAGGTCGCCACCATGGCAACGCTACGACCGGGACCGGGCGGGAACCGGGTTAGAGGTACTGGCCGGTGCCTCGGGGGCCGGGTTCGGTGGGCCTACCGTCGGGGATCTGCATGCCGGGCGGGATGGTGCCGGGCGGCAGCCCGCGGCGCATCTGCTCCAGCTGCACCCGGGCGGCCATCTGCTGGGCGAACAGGGCGGTCTGGATGCCGTGGAACAGGCCTTCCAACCAGCCGACCAGCTGGGCTTGCGCGATCCTTAACTCGGCGTCGCTGGGTATGGCGTCCTCCTCGAAGGGCAGCGACAGCCGTTCCAGCTCATCGCGCAGCTCGGGTGCCAAGCCCTGCTCCAGCTCGCGGATCGAGGACTCGTGGATCTCCCGAAGCCGGTTACGGCTGGCCTCGTCCAACGGCGCGGTCCGCACCTCCTCCAGCAGCTGTTTGATCATGCTGCCGATCCGCATCACCTTGGCGGGCTGCTCGACCTGCTCAGCGACCTCCAACCCGCGCTGATCGTCGGCGTTGCCGGACACCGTGGCCTGTACCGGCCTGCCGTCCGGTCCCACCACAATGACCTGCTGCTCATACACTTCGCTCATACCCCCCATCATCCGCCCCCACCTTCCGCGTGTCGCGCCCGCCCGCCATGTCGTCCCCTGGTGCTCGGTGTGTCGCGCTGTGGTGCGAAGGCTCACCAGCTCAGTCTCCGGCGGTCAGCAAGATCTTGCCGACCACGCCGCCGTCCTCCAGCATCTGGTGCGCCTGCGCGGCCTGGCCCAGCGGCAGCGTCTCGTGCACCACGGGTTTGACCCGGGCGTCACCGAACATCGGCCATACCCGAGCGACGACGTCGGCGCACAGCGCCGCTTTGCCGTGCGGACCGTCCACCGGGCGGCCACGCAACCCGATAGCCGCAACGCTGGCCCTTTTGGGCAACAAGGCGCCGAGATTCAGTTCGGCGGTGACGCCGCCTTGCAGCCCGATCACCACCAGCCGGCCATCCGGGGCGAGCGCGGTGAGATTGCGGGCCAGGTACTTGGCGCCCATGTTGTCGAGGATGACATCGGCGCGCCCGCGCAGCACCTCGGCGAAGTCCTGCGAGTCGTAGTCGATCAGAATCTGGGCACCGAGCTCCGCGCAGCGTGCCAGCCGCGGGGCCGAGGCCGTCACCGCGACCTGAGCGCCAAGCGCGCGTCCTACTTGGATCGCGTGCGTGCCCACACCCCCCGACCCGCCGTGCACCAGCAGCAGCTCCCCGGCGCAGAGCCGGGCATGGCGCAGCACCGTCGACCACACCGTGCAGGCCACCTCGGGGACGCCGCCGGCGGTCACCAGATCCACTCTGGGTGGCAGTGGCATCACCTGCCCGGCTGGTACTGCGACCCGCTCGGCGTAACCACCCCCAGCCAGCAACGCGCACACCGCGTCGCCAACCGCAAGCCCCGACACCCCCTCGCCGAGCGCGGCGATCACCCCGGAGCATTCCAGTCCGAGGATGTCGGAGATCCCGGGCGGCGGTGCGTACCGGCCTTGCCGCTGCAGCAGGTCGGCCCGGTTGACCGAGGTCGCGGCGACGTCGATGAGCACCTCCCCGGGACCCGGCCGGGGATCGGGCGCCTCGGCCAGGCGCAGCACTGCTGGACCGCCGTATTCGGTGATCGTGATCGCGCGCACGGTGCCCGACGGTAGTCGCCGCACCACATGGCACCGTATGCAGCCATGGCTGTTCCTCCTCGAGACCCGGGGCACGGCCGCGATCGAGGTTCAGCTGGTAGTCGAGGCCGCACACTTCGTCCGTCCGGACTGGGCGCTCGTAGTAGACGGGCTAGATGGCTGTCGTCAGATGCTGGGCATGGTCTAACCACTCATGTGACGACCACGTTCACGAGGCGGCCAGGAACCACGATGACCTTGCGCATTTCCAGGACATAGACCGAGTTCGCAGCATTTGCGTCATTGTCGATAACCCAGGACTGCTCTTTCTCCCACACCTCTGTCCAGTACGCGTCAATCGGGTGTGGATCGAATTCTTGCGGTTTAGCAGTCGTGGCCATCGGTATTCTCAGTTTCTTCTGACTTTCTCAGATTCGCCGGTATTGGCTATCCGGCAGCGAGTTCGGTCTCTAGGGTACCTAATATGACCCATTTTGGTGACCTGGCGAACGAAATCTACCTGCGGGGACTCGCCGGGAAACGACCGGATCTGCCGATGACCGCCGACGGGCTGGAGGCCGCGGCGCGGGACGTGCTCCCGGCTGAGGCGTTCAGCTATGTGGCTGGTGGGGCCTCCACCGAGCGCACCATCACGGCGAACCGCGCGGCGTTCGCCCGCTGGCGGATCGTGCCGCGGATGCTGCGCGGAATCACCCACCGCGATCTGTCCACCACCGTGCTGGGCACGTCGATGTCGGCGCCGGTGCTCACGGCACCGATCGGTGCGCTCGGCCTCGTCCATCCCGACGCTGACCTCGCGGTGACCCGCGTTGCCGCCGCGCTGGGACTGACCAGCGTGCTGTCTACCGTGTCATCGGCCACGCTGGAGGACGTCGCTGCGGCGGCACCAGAGTCGGGTCGCTGGTTTCAGCTGTACTGGCCGCGGGACCCGGAGCTGGCCGAGTCGCTGGTCAAGCGGGCCGAGGCGGCCGGCTACCGAGCCATCGTGTTGACCGTGGACACCTGGGCGCTGGGATGGCGACCACGGGATCTCCAGCTGGGACACCTGCCGTTCCTGCGCGGCACGGGGCTCGCGAACTACCTGTCCGATCCGGTGTTCCGAGCTCGGCTGATCGCGCCGCCCGAGGAATCGGCGCAGGCCATGCAGATGGCCATTCGTCGCTGCCTGGAACTGTTCGGCAACCCGGCGCTGAGCTGGGAGGACCTGGCGTTGCTGCGCCAGTGGACCCGGTTGCCGGTGCTCGTCAAAGGGGTCTGCCACCCCGATGACGCCCGGGCTGCGCTGGATCACGGCGTTGAGGCCCTGGTGGTGTCCAATCACGGTGGCCGGCAGGTCGACGGGGCCCGGGCTGCGCTGGACTGCTTACCCGACGTGGTCGCCGCCGTGGACGGGCGCGCTGCGGTGCTGCTGGATTCCGGGATCCGGTGCGGTGCCGATGTGCTGATCGCGCTGGCGCTGGGTGCGCAGGCGGTGTTGCTGGGGCGACCTTGGGTATACGGGCTGGGGTTGGCCGGGCAGCGCGGGGTGGAGCACGTGCTGCGGGTGGTTCTCGGTGATCTCGATCTCACGCTGGCGCTGGCGGGCTACGCCAGGTCGACTGAACTGCGTATGCACAGCGTCGTCCAGGAGGTCGGATAGTCTGTATGGGTGAGCGGGGAGCCGCGCTGGCTCAATGCCGAGGAGAGGCGGGCCTGGTGGGCCTATGTGATCGGCAAGCAGCTGCTGGATATTCAGTTGAACCGCGACCTGCAGGAGGAGCATCAGCTGGCGCTGGCCGACTACGGGCTGCTGGTCCGGATGTCCGAGGCGCCTGATGGGCGGGTCCGGATGAGCACGCTGGCGGAGCAGGTTGCGGCGTCGAAGAGCCGGATCTCGCACCAGATCGCCCGGATGGAGCAGGCCGGGCTGGTGCAGCGCCAGGAGTGCCCGGGTGATCGGCGCGGCGTGTTCGCGGTCATCACCAGTCGCGGCCAGGAGGTGCTACGCACCGCCGCTCCAACTCACGTGCGCGGCGTGCGCGACAACCTGGTTGACCTGCTGTCCGCTGAGGAGCGGCTCGTGCTGGCGGAGGTGTTCGAGCGGGTGATAAAGCACCTGCGCGGGCCGTAGGTTTCCTCAGCACGGATATCAAACTCCTCCCGCGGCCCCGACTAGCCCCTCCCAGCGTGCTTGCACCGAATGGCGTAGTAGGTTGCTCTGGCCCAGCCTGGTGCTGGAGGGGCGGACGGGCATCCCGGCGGCGAGTGGTGGAGCTGATGACAGATCCAGTAACAGGGGTAGCAGCCGATAGTGTGGAACCGGAACCTGGCCTGATCAGCGGCCCTCACGTGGGTCCAGAATCGGGTCCAGCGGCGGGGCCGACCCGCAGCCCGGTACAGAGCCCTCTGAACGGCACGGCGTTGCGCACGGAGCAGGCGCCATCCGCAGATCGCAGCGCTCCCACTCCGCCGCGACTGCGAGTGCCGACTCACATGCCCGCACTCAAGCCGGATACCGCGATGCAGAAGGTCGTGCTGCCGGGATTGGTGGAGCTGACGCTGGGCAATGTGATGGTGCCGGGGCGCTTTGACCCACACCGTATCGCCGGTTTCGTGACACGACTTGAGGACGTTCCGGCGAGCTCGTCCACCGAGCTTATCCGGCGCTACGGCCTGGACCAGGTGGCTGGCTGGCCGGTCACCGCCGACCTGCACGTGCTGCGCTTCTACGCGCATAGCCCGCAGCTCTATATCGCCCCCTTCGAGAGCAGCGTCTACCAGGTGGATCTGGTTGAGTTGCCGGCCGGTACGGAGCTGTGGCGGATTGATTCCGACGGTGACGAGCAACGCGTGGGCGCTTACCTGAACCGGCAGGTCGGGTGGGTCAGCACCGGGCCTGCCACGCTGGGACCTGCGAGTTGGAACCGGCCGCCAGCAGCGTTGCGTCCCTCCGTGCGGCCCGCTGTGCGGCGCGGTCTGGTCGCGCGGTATCACGGCCAGGATTACGACGCCGACTTCGGCCCCCGCCCTGGTGAGATAACCCTGCATCCGGTGCCGGGCAAGCAACCGCCCGAGGAATTCATCGAGCAGGCGGGTGTCTGGACGCTGCCGGTGATGAGTGGTGAGCTCGACTCCTTGGAGTTGGTGCGCTGGCGCGGCGGGTGGCAAGGCCTGCCGGTCGAACTGCTGGAGTCCGGGCCGGAGCAGGCGGTGATCCACTACATCGGGGAGAACGGCCCCCGGGCGGCTGACCTCGGCCTCGCAGAGGTCGACTACCGGGTCTGGCGGGGCTGTGTGCCCTGCACCGAACTGTCCGACGTGGGTATGCAGCGCTACGCGCTGCTTGCCGTGTGAGTGGCGTTCGGGACCGTAACCCCGAACGCCACTCACCAGCAGCCACGCTAGCGT
>JBOHFW010000315.1:0-5959 GCA_050699835.1 Pseudonocardiaceae bacterium
TGGACACCTGCCGGCAGGTCACCGGGCACCCGATTCCAGCGCAGCCCGCCTCGCGGCGGCCGGGTGACCCGGCGGTCCTGATCGCCTCCAGCGATCGTGCCCACTACGAGCTGGGCTGGAAACCGGAACGCTCCGACCTCACCGTGATCGTCGCGGACGCCTGGAAGTTCGCCCGCACCACATCCCGCGCCGCTCCGCGCGACCCCCACTGACCGGTGCGGTTCGGACACCGCTCACCGCTTCCGTCGCGATCGTCGCTTCGGCGACCTGCGCGAAGGCCGTCGGAGGGCTGCCGCGGCGTCCCTCGCGACACCGCGCAGCAGCTCCGGCGGCAGCCCTCCATCCAGCGCAGCACGGAGCAACGCGGATAACGAGTGGTGCGGGCAGGCCTCCAGGGCCGCCTCCAACGCCACGCTGGCGAGCGCACCGTCCCCGCGGAGGTAGGCGGTGAGGGCCAGCAGTGCCGCGGGTTCGGCTCGCTCCGGTGCGGGAGTGGCGCGGACGAGGGCCAGCCAAAGCCGCTCAGCGGCGGGGGCGCCGGATTCCATGCACCAGGGCAGGCAGGCGTCCCGGACCCGATGGTCGCACAGCGCCGAGGCCACCTCGGCGATGATGCTGTCGCTCAACTCGGGGTCTCCCGCGGCCGCTGCTCGATACAGTTCGGTCAACGTCGCAAGCCGCTGGCCCACGGCCCGGGCGCTCATCGGGTGCTCAGCGTCAACCGCGTCCAGCAGCGCCGCTCGACGCCGCAGCGCCGCAGGATCCTCCGCGGCCAGCAGCGTGGCCAGCTCCTCCCGGCTACCGAACGTCACAGCACCAGCCGCGACCGTAGCGGCCGCCAGCGGGCTGGCCGCGGGATCGGCCACCGTGCCAGCACACAGCGGGTCGTCGTAGCAGCGCCACGGCGCCCCGTGCGTCGTCTCGGTCGTCCACGCCGCGTGCACCACGGGAAGTCCCGCGCCGATCAGCACGTCGTCGAGTGCGTTCACCAACACTCGGTGTGGGAGATCGCCATCCGGGGCGCCAGCGCCCCCGATCACGACCAGCGCGACTCCACTGGGCCGCTGCCGGGCGATCGGCGCTAACAGCTGCTCGGCCAGGCGTGGCGCTTGGTCGGCAGCGACCAGATCGGCGCGCAACGTCAATCCCAGGCTTTTCCCGTGCAGTGCCAAGAGGACCACGGAGTCGCGCGGGTGGAAACCGAGCAGATGAGGGACGGCGGCGATCAGCTCAGACGGGTCGGATAGCCGGATACAGCCGGCGGTAGGTGCGCTCATGCCGTTGAACGGTCCTCCGGCAGGAGAGCCGGGGAAAGCCACGCGGTCGCCAGCTGTGGACAACAGGGGGCTGTGTGAACTACTCGTCCGCTAGAGACCGCACGGTTCCCGCAATGTCAGGTGAGGGGGCTATCCTGCCGCGCCGCGGCGCCCATCGGCTCCTGGTTGGAGCGCACGCGGCCGCCGGCAGGCATACGTCACCGCCGGAGGCAGATTCCACCAGACCGTGCGCGTGATGAGCACCTCGTCGAATACCTCGCCGAGCAGCGTGCGGAACTGGCGGGCCCGGGTCATCGGGAGTGTGTGCAGGTAGGCGAAGGTGGTGAAGCAGCCTGAGGGAGCCAACGAGCGCGCCGTCGCATTCACGATCGCGCGCTGCGCGTCTGGGTCGATCAGCGACCATGGCAGCCCGCTGACCACCGCATCCACCGCCAGCACCTGGTGCTCGGCAAGCAGCCGCTCCAGTTCGACGGCGTCCCCGACCAGTACCTCGACACCGGCGTGCTCGGCGCGCAGGTAGTTGGCCAGCACCGGATCGATCTCGACCGCCACATGCCGCCCACGACCACCGAGCCGATACTTGATTGCGGTCGTGACCGACCCGGTGCCCGGGCCAAGTTCGACCACGACCGGCTCCCCGACGCGAGGCACCACGGTGGCCAGCCGAGCTGCCAGGTGCGGAGAACTCGGCGCGAGGGCGCCCACCGTGGCTGGACTCCGTAGTACGGCCGTGAGAAACGCGACGACGTGCCGCGAGAGCAGTGGCATGGTGCCAGATCCTGCCGCCGGGACGCCGGGTTGTGAAATCGATCTTCGCGAGATCGACGAGTCGACGATCATCGTGTACATCACCCCAATCGACACTGACAACCGTTATCCTTAGGACGTCTGTCCCCCGGGCTACCACGCCTTGATCGCTCATCACCGGAGGAAGCCATGTCCCTCGACGTCCCTACCGCCCTGCTCGAGCGTGCCCAGCAGGGCGAAGTCAACGATGCCGAGTTCATCGACTGTGTGCGGCTGTCGCTGCCCTACGCCTGGCAGGTGATCAGCGGCGTGGTGACCGACCTTGAGCTCGCCGGAGAGACGGCCGAGTTCGCCGATCACGAGATCCCTCCGCCCAGTGAGTCCGAGCGTGGGCAGCTGCTGCGCGCGCTGG
This sequence comes from Pseudonocardiaceae bacterium, assembly GCA_050699835.1. GTDB lineage: Bacteria > Actinomycetota > Actinomycetes > Mycobacteriales > Pseudonocardiaceae. The sequence goes on from JBOHFW010000315.1 coordinate 2,437, forward strand.
CCTCCGACGCCATTCGCGGTGGTCTAGAACGCCACTTCGAGGTGAAGCTGGCTTTCCAGAACTGCCACCGGGTCGCCGCGTTCCGGCCCTGGGCCACGGACGGTGTTCGCTATCGCGCATTCATCTCCGCGCGCGGCCAGCTGCTCAACCAGAGTCCCGAGCTTCGGGACTGCTAAGAGGGCAATGCGGTTCGGAGTTTTTCTGCTCGCCGCTCAGTTCCCCGATCAAAACCACACCACCGTGCTGGAGTCGGCCATCGCAGCGGCGCTCGCCGCCGAGGAGGCCGGCTTCGACGACGTCTGGATCGCCGAGCACCACTTCATGCCCTACGGGATCTGTCCCTCAGCGGTCACTCTGGCGGGTTACCTGCTCGGCGCCACCGGACGTATCACGGTCGGTACCGCGGTCAGCGTGCTGTCCACCCAGCACCCGGTCGCGTTGGCCGAGCAAGCCGCGCTGCTCGACCAGCTCTCTGGCGGACGGTTCCGGCTCGGTGTCGGCAGGGGCGGTCCGTGGATCGACCTCGAGGTGTTCGGTACCGGCCTAGACCGGTACCAGCACGGCTTTCCCGAGTCGTTGGATCTGCTGCTCGCCGCGCTGAGCGAGTCCCGCGTCGCCGGCTGCGGTCCGCACTTTCGCTTTTCCGATGTCGACATCGTGCCTCGACCGCGGACCAGTCCGCGCCCCGATGTGATCCTGGCCGCCACCACCGCTCCTACCGTGGAACTCGCCGCGCACCGCGGCCTGCCGCTGCTGCTGGGTATGCACGCCAGCGACACCGAGAAAGCCTCCCTCATCCATCACTACGACCAGGCAACCGGCGGTGACCGTCGCCCGTCCGTCCGGCACATCAGCGCCGCACTCGCCTACGTCGCCGACAGCCAGCACGAAGCGATGGCGACCATGCGGAGGAGCCTTCCCCACTGGCTCGGACCCGGCTTGCGCGGTTACCGCCGCGTGGATGGTGTGCCGCACCACCCGCGCGACCCCCACGAGTACACCGAGCTGCTGTGCCGGCTACACCCTGTCGGCACCCCTGAGCACTGCCGCACCATGCTGACCACCACGGCCCGGCGCACCGGCATCGACCACGTGATTCTCCTGGTCGAAGGAGCCGGCGACCGCGCACGCACCCTGGAAAACATCATCCGCCTCGGCACCGAGGTTCTTCCTGAGCTGCGCAGCTCGGGCTGATCTACCAGCTGCACACGGTCAGGTCGAGACCCGGAGGGGATGGATTTACCAGCACGCCGCGTTATGTCTGTTATGAGTTCCGAGCTGTACCACATCGAGGCGGAGCCTCCCACCAGGGCGGGCATGGTGCTTGTGCACGCGCTCACCGGATTTGTCGACGCCGGCCAGGCCGCGCATCTCGCGGTGGCCCACCTGCTGGCTAGTCTGGAGCACCGGGTGGTCGCCACGTTCGACGTCGACCAGCTCCTGGACTATCGCTCTCGCCGACCGATGATGATCTTCGACGAGGACCGGTGGGCGGGCTATGAGCGGCCAGAGTTGGTGCTCTACGAGGTTGCGGACTCGGCAGGTACCACGTTCTTGCTCCTGACCGGCCCGGAGCCGGACCTGCGGTGGGAGGGATTCGCTGACGCGGTCTGCGAGCTGGTCGAACGCTTCGGAATAAGCTTGACGGTGGGTTTGGGTGCGGTACCCATGGCGGTCCCGCACACCCGGCCATCGACGGTCACCGCGCACGCCACTCGTCGCGAGTTGATCTCTGACTATCAACGATGGTTCAACGCCATGCAGCTTCCCGGTCACGCCGGAGCGCTGGTGGAGCTGCGGCTGGGCGAGCTCGGCTACGACGCGATGGGCTTTGCCGTGCACGTGCCGCACTATCTGGCACGCGTCGAGTATCCGGAGTCGGCCTGCGGTCTGCTGGAGCACTTGGCCCGAAGTAGCGGGCTGAGCTTGCCCGTGGATGCCCTTCGCCCTGCGGCGGCGCGGGTGCTGGCCGAGGTCAGCGAGCAGATCTCCCGCTCCCCGGAAAGCATGTCGGTGGTGGCCAACCTGGAGACCCAGTTCGATACCGTCATGAACAATCCCGACCGGCGTCCCCTGCTGCTGCCCGCCGACGCGGGGCCATTGCCCACCGGCGACGAGATCGCCGCAGAACTGGAGCAATTCCTCGCCGAGCAGGACGACGGCACCTCCGAGAGCTGAGTGAGTGTCGATGCAGGATCTGCCCGGCGCGGAGTCTAGGGTCGGGTATTGATCTGCCCCACCGTGCCACTACACGTGTAGGCACCGTTGCGTGGCATGCTCGGCGAGTGCCACTGCTCGGCCGGCTGGCGACCGCGTCCGCTGCGGCGTGGGCATACCTCCTGATGGGACATGGCCGCTTCTGGCTGACCTCGACCCGCTTACCAGCCGACCCACCGGAGCCCCATGGCTGGCCCAGCGTCGGCGTCGTCATCCCAGCGCGGGACGAGGCGGCGGTACTTCCCGAGACGCTGCCCACACTGCTCGCGCAGGATTACCCAGGAGAGCTCGCCGTGTGGCTGGTCGACGACGGGAGCAGTGACGGAACAGTGGCACTCGCGTACGCCCTCGCCAATCGACTCGGCGGCCGAGCGTTCACGGTGCTGACCGCCCCACCTCCGCCACCGGGTTGGACCGGCAAGCTCAACGCCCTCCAGTGCGGCGTAGCAGCTGCCAGCACCGCCGGGGTCGATCTTCTGCTGTTCACAGACGCCGACATTGCGCACCACTCGTCCTCGGTGCGCCGGCTCGTCGCGGCGGCGCTGGCAGATGACCGCGATGTCGTCTCGCTCATGGCGCTGCTGAGTACGCGGACCGCGTGGGAGCGCGCCCTCGTTCCGGCCTTCGTTTACTTCTTCGCCCAGCTCTACCCATTTCCCCGAGTCGCCCGAGCCGATGGCCGGACCGCAGGGGCGGCCGGCGGCTGCATCCTGCTCCGCCGCACGGCACTGCAGCGCGCCGGGGGCCTGGCGCGCATCCGCGGCGAGCTCATCGATGACGTGGCGCTGGGCCGGTTGCTCAAGCGTTCTGGCGCGCGCGCATGGCTGGGTTTCACCGGCGACCCGCCCGAGGTCCGCAGTGTCCGGCCATACCCTCACCTCACCGACTTGTGGACCATGGTCACCCGCACCGCCTACACTCAGCTGCGCTACTCACCAGTGCTGCTCGCCGGCACGATCGCCGCTCTGGGACTGGTCTACGTCATCCCACCCGTCACCGGGCTTACGGGGCTGGTTCGGCGCTCACCGGTGCCCGCGGTGGCCGGACTCGGCGGGTGGGCAGCGATGGCCATCACTCAGGCACCAGTGCTGCGGCTCTACGGCCTTTCGCCGCTGCGCGGACTCGCGCTGCCAGCCGTGGCAACGCTGTATGCCGCCATGACAGTGGACTCCGCACGCCGCCACGCCACCGGCCGTGGCGGCGTTTGGAAAGGGCGGGTGGCTAATCGGCCAACGGTATTCCGTCCTTCCGCAGGGCGAGCCAGAGCCGGCGGTCTAGGCGATCAGCAAGTGGATCGAAGGCGCGT
>JBOHFW010000316.1:0-22708 GCA_050699835.1 Pseudonocardiaceae bacterium
GGAGGTGAACGTGCTCCACCTCACCGAGCAGCCCTACGGCGTCCGCAATGCGCCTCCGACCTCTGAGCAGGCAGGAGTGCCGGCGCTGCGACAGGCCTTCATCGAGGGTGATGACCCCGAACTGGACACCTCGCTGCGTGGTCTAGACGACCTGCACGCCGCAGTGGCCGAAATCAAGGAGTTCGATCGCCGCGCACAGTATGGGCAGGTCGTTCGAGCCCTGCCGGATGTGCTGCGTCACCTGCACCGGGCCGTGCTTGATCTGCCCAGTGACGAGCGTCCCGGCGCCTATGATGTGCTCGCCGCCGCATATTCCTATGCCGTCGCTGCCTTGTACCGGTTGGGGCGCCTCGATCTGGCGCACCTTGCTGACGAGCGTGCCCGCGTGGCGGCCGCACAGGGCGATGATCCGCTACGAGCCGCAGTCGCCGAATGGAACCACGCCCTGATTTTGATGTTCGACGGCGCCTACCCAGCGGCACTCCATAGCATTGACCGAGCCACTTCGATCGTGGATTTCGCGCCACCAACACCGGCGGTGCCCGCGATACGGGGCGCACTGCACCTGCGAGCGGCGATCATCGCGGCCCGCGAGACCAACTCCGATCTGGCCACCGAGCACCTCACCGCGGCACGGGCGCTCGCGGTCAGCGGGCAGGACGAAGCCAACTTCTACGGAACCAAGTTCGGCCTGCCCAACGTGGACATCCACCACGTCGCCGTGCCGGTGGAGCTGGAAGACGGCACCACCGCCATTGCCCGGGCAGCAGATGTGGCGCTCCCGGCGAGCACCGCACCCGCCCGGGTTGGGCGCTACTGGATCGATCTGGCCCGGGCTTGGCTGTTGCACGGCGACCGGCGCCAAGCACTGGACTCGCTCCAACACGCCCGGCGGATCGCCCCACAACTCACCCGCTACCACCCCCAAGTCCACGAGACCGTGCACATCCTCGTCGCCCAAAGCGCCCGATCCACTGCCAGCCTGCGGAATTTCGCCGCCTGGTGCGGCATCCAGACCTGACAAAATTTGGCACGGCCGGTGGTTGGTGGGCTCGACCTATTAGCTACTCCTCGGGAAAAGGGTATAACTTCTTCGGTGTCGCCAACGTGCTGAACGACGGAGACGGAGACCGCTGCAACGATGCCATCGATTCGTCGAGTTCATGGAAGGATCCCACATGATCCCGACGGAATCCTTGTGGCCTGGTCGAGTACGTGGGACAGCAACTACGAGTTTATCGAGTTCACGCCCACCAAATTCGGCGCGTACTCTGTCAAGGTACGGGGCTACAGCGTGCCACCCGACTTCTCAAGTTGGTATGCGATCGCCTGGACGACGCACTACGAGCTGTGCTAAGACTCTGGATCGTGATATCGTTTACGGAAATCGCGTCGCTGTTGGGGCGGTCGGTGGGGCAGCTTCAGGAGCTGGATCGCCGGCCGCTTCATTTGGCGTTCTTCTCCGGGTCATACGAGGAGTTCGTGATCCGCGACCGGAGTACCGGTGACACTCTCGAGATCGTTGTGTCCGCCGATGGTCGCCGGGTGGATCCAGGCGAGCTGCGCGCGCGACCGCGAGCTGGCAGAGGAACGGGCACAGGTCTTCAGCGATGAACTGCTCAGCGTCCTGCTGCGTCATCCTGACCTGAGGCGGGTCCGGGTGAGGGTTGACCTCGAACTCAGCGGTCGGGAGATCATACGACTTGCCGAGGACGCAGGAGTCCATCGGATCGAGCTTGTAGGCGAGCCCGAGATTCTGGACGCACCGAACGAGCTGGGAACGGCCCAGCAGGACTGACCACGGAATACCTGGTGGTTGCGATGCTCTCGCGGACCCAGTGCGGACCCAGTATGGCCGGCGGGCACGCATGAGTTCACCTGATCGGACGGTGAGCTGATGTATCCAACGAGTGTCCCTCGCCTTCCTTCCTGTGATTACTGAGATCAGGAGCAGGCGCATATGATCAACAGCTCGGCAACCGGGGCGGATAAAGCAGAACATGTCGACTGCGTGGTCGTCGGTTCTGGGTTCGGTGGATCGGTGGCTGCCTACCGGTTTGCCGAGGCAGGTCGCTCGGTGGTGGTGCTGGAGCGCGGACGGGCCTACCCGCCCGGCAGCTTCGCCCGCACCCCGGTCGAAATGTCCCGTAACTTCTGGGACCCCAGCGAGGGCTTGCACGGGCTCTTCGACCTCTGGTCGTTCCGCGGGCTGGAGGCCATCGTCTCCAGCGGCCTCGGTGGCGGCTCACTGATCTACGCCAACGTGTTGCTCCGCAAGGACCGGCACTGGTTCGTGCGCGAGTCACCGGTCCCGGGTGGGGGATACGAAAACTGGCCGGTCACCCGCGACGAGCTCGACCCGCACTACGACCGGGTCGAGCGGATGCTCGGGGCGACGCGGTACCCCTATCCCGACACCCCGAAGACCGCCGCGATGCGCGATAGCGCCGCCCGTCTCAACCTGAACTACCAGCGACCTCCGCTGGCGGTCACCTTCGCGCCGGGCGCCGGCGCGCGGGCGGTGCCGGGAGCGCCGATCACCGATCCGGACTACGGCAACGTGCACGGCCTGCCACGGCAGACCTGCCGGCTGTGCGGCGAGTGTGACTTCGGCTGCAACTACGGCGCCAAGAACACTCTCGACCACACCTATCTGTCGGCGGCCAGGCGCCACGGCGCCGACCTGCGGACCCTGCATGAGGTGCGCGGTTTCGCCCCCCTGGCTCGCGGCGGCTACGAGGTGCGCTACGTCGTGCATGAGCCTGACCGTGCGGGCGTCAAGACGGCGAGCAGCAGGCTGCCGCTGCACACCATCACCTGCGACCGGCTGGTCCTGGCGGCCGGCGCCCTCGGCACCACCTACCTCCTGCTGCGCAGCCAAGCGGCCCTGCCCGGCCTCAGCCCGGCGCTGGGCACCCGGTTCTGCGGCAACGGCGACCTGCTCGGCCTGATCCTGCGGGCCCGTCAGGGAGCCGCGGGCACAGCTCCCCGGCCGCTTACGGCCAGTCGAGGACCGGTCATCACCAGCGCTATCCGGGTCGGCGACGAGCTTGACGGTCCCGGCTCCACCGGGCGCGGCTACTACATCCAGGACGCCGGCTACCCGGGCTTCGTCGACTGGCTGGTCGAGACCACCCAGCTGCGCGGCTACCTGCGGCGCGCGGTGCGCTTCGGCGTCCGCCGGGTGCGCTCCGCTCTGTGCGGCGGGTCGGAGAGCAACATCTCGCGGGATCTCGCCGCCCTGCTCGGGCCGGGTTCGTTGTCCGACAGCTCGCTGCCGCTGCTCGGGATGGGCCGCGACGTCCCGGACGGCGTGATGCGGCTCAAGCGCGGCCAGCTCGACATCGACTGGACGACAAGGACTTCCCGGCGTTACTTCGAGCGGGTCCGCTCGACCATGCGCGCTCTCGCCGAGGACCTCGGTGGGTCGTTCCTGGACAACCCGCTGTGGTGGGCCAGACGTGTGATCACCGTGCACCCGCTGGGCGGGGCGCCGATCGGGCGGCACGCCGGCGAGGCGGTGTGCGACCCCTACGGTGAGGTCTTCGGGTTCCCGGGGCTGCACGTGCTCGACGGCGCCGCGATGCCCGGCCCGGTGGGCGCCAACCCGTCGCTGACCATCGCCGCCCTCGCCGACCGGGCCTGCGACAAGATCCTGCCCGACGCGGTGACCCACCGGGCGGCGGTGCCGGTGACGCCCGCGGTCCCGGCGAGCCTGGCGGTCTCCCTTCGGGCGGCTGTTCCTCGGCGAGCTCCGGGCGGTCTACGGCCCACACTTCCGCAAGGAGGCCCGGCGTGAAACTGCCTAAGCTGCGCCAGCACGTCAACGATCTCGGTTTCGAGCCGCAGGATCAGATCCGCTGGCTATCACCGAGGGAGCTGGTCCGCACCGTGGTGAAGGTGCTGCTGGCCGGGGTTTTCGCCAACTACTCCGACAAGCGCGAGATCCAAGCCGCGCTCGGCTCCACGCTGCTGCGCGCACCGCGTGAGCCCGGCACGGCCACCGAGCTGTGGATCGACTACGTGGCCGACCTCGGCGACGGCTTCGACGCCACCGCGACGATCGCGCACAGCATCGCGGCCGAGAAGATCACGGTGACCGACGCCGACCTGGAGTACCAGCTCAACCGCGGTGACGTACTGGTGCTGGGAGGCGACGAGGTCTACCCGGCCGCTTCGGCGCAGGCCTACGAGGACCGGTTCAAGGGTCCCTACCGGGCCGCGCTGCCCGAAAGCGGGGACGATCCGCTGCTCGTCGCGCTGCCCGGCAACCACGACTGGTACGACGGGCTCACGTCGTTTCTCCGGCTGTTCACCCAACGCCAGCCGATCGGGGCCTGGCAGACCGAGCAGACCCGCAGCTACTTCGCCATCCAGCTCCCGCAGCGCTGGTGGCTGGTAGGGCTGGACAGCCAGCTGGGCAACTACATCGACGAGCCACAGCTGGAGTACTTCCGGCAACACCTGTCAGCGAACCTTAAGCCGGGCGACGGTGTCATCGTCTGCTCGGCAAAGCCCACCTGGGTCGACGCCGCCGGCGAGGACGTCAACGCCTTCAACTCGCTGCACTTCTTCGATCGCAACGTGATCCGCACGAGGACCAATCCCGAGACCCGCCAGCGTGCGGAGACCGGCGCGTCGATCCGGGTCTGGCTCACCGGCGACCAGCACCACTACGCGCGCTACGCCGAGCGGCTGCCGGGGGAGCAGGTCGAACCGGGGACCCCGCTGCCACCCGACAAGCGGCGCCGGCAGATGGTGACCTGCGGCCTCGGCGGCGCCTACCTGTCCTCGACCCACCAGCTGCCGGGGGACCTGTCGTTGCCGCCCGCGGGTGCTCGGATGCGTGGCAAGGACGACTCGCCGCTGACGGTCACCCGGGCACAGACCACCTATCCCGATGCGAGTACGTCCCGCAGCCTCGCCAGGCGGCTGGCCTACCCGTGGTCGGCGTACTGGATGGGCCGGCGTAACCCGGGTTTTCCCAAGCTCGCGGCGGGTGTACATGCGGTCTTGTTCCTCATGCTGAGCGTGCTCTTCGGGTTTGCCGAAGGCACGCGGCAGCCGATCGAGGCCGTGCGTTCTGCCGGGCTCGACGCTCTCGGAGTCTTCATCGGATTCGGGCTGGCCGGCATCGCCGTATTCCTGCTGTTCGGCTTGATCGGCCGCCGGGCCCGGAAAGCCGGTGCCGCGCCGTCCGGCATGACCACCGTCGTACTCATGCAGGTCGCGGTGGCGCTCACCATCCTGGCCGTGACGGTGGCCATCCCGTGGCCGGCCGGCTGGGCGGGGTGGGTCGTGCTGGTGTCGTGCCTGGTGATCGCCGGTGGGTTGGGCACCGGGCTCGGCACCGAGGTGTTCGCGATCTCCACCCTGCTGGCACGCTCCGGAGAGGTCGCGGGATGGCAGATGGCGGGGCAGGCGGTCGAAGACCGCAAGGGCTTCCTGCGGTTGCACATCGGGCCCGACGGCGACCTGACGATCTACCCGCTGGTGATCGACGAGATCTGCCACGAATGGAAGCTGGTCGACGATCCGGGCGGCGGCAAGCGGCCGGTGCCGGCCTCGCCACCCTCGCCCCGGCTGGCCGAGAGCCCCCTGGTGGTAGCCCGAGAGGTGAGCACACCATGACGTTCGTCGCGCTGGTCTTCTCATGAGCGGATTCTTGAGCGACATCGCTGCCGCCGAGCAGCGGACTCCGCTGGCGGCCATCGCCACCGCCGATGCCGGACCCCGGCGATCCGAGGTATGCGGGTGCCCCCGAGCTGTACGAGAAGGACAAGCAGGCCGCTGCGGCGGCCGTGGCCGCTTTTGCCGCCCCGACGACGTGATCCTCCGGCGTGCGGTGTCACGCCACGATCAAGACGCTGTCTCGGCATTCACCTCCCGTACGCCCCATGCCCTGGCAGCATAAAAATCAACCCGGTCATGCGGAATCGCGTGGCGCAGAAATTTTCGGACCAGACGTGAGGGCCCAACACGCAGCACGTTGCGTACCGCGGAACCAACAATCACATCTATGAGGTGCGCTGGTGGTAGGCGCCGTGCTCAGCAAGCGGGATCGGCCCGAGCGGGGGTCGCTTCCTCTCACTCATCACCCGCCGTCCGGGCATGGTTTTCGGGCCGGTCCCGGTCATCCAGCGCGGCGAGGATGCCCTCGGCCCGGTGACGGACGCCGTCCTCGAAGTCGCCATGGGTCAGCGCGTATAACCGATCGGCTTCGACCGAGGCGAGGATGTGCTCGGCCGCGGTTTCTGGCTCCATCATGGTGGCAATCCCCCGCCTAAGCTTCGCCCACAGTTGTTCCCGCTGTTCCCTCGGTATCTCCGCCAGCAAGTGCATCTCGTCATCCGCCTGAGCCAACGTAGCCAGGCCCTCAGCCAAAGGCGTGCGCACGAAGCCCGGGCAGACCACGGTCACCCCGATCGGCAATCCCATCACCTCCAGCTCGCTGCGCAACGTCTCGGAGATCGCGACCACCGCGTGCTTGCTGGCGCCATAGGCTCCCCCGAACGGCGTCGCCACCAGCCCGGCCAACGAGGCGATGTTCACCACGTGTCCTGCGCCGGCCCTCATCAGATGCGGCACGAACGCCTGGATTCCGTACACCACGCCGAGCAGGTTCACCGCCAGCACGCGCTGCCAGTCCTGCGGATCGGTCTGCCACAGTGGCCCGGCGCTGCTGGCGCCGATACCGGCGTTATTGACGACCACGTCTACCCGGCTGAAATGCTCCAGCGTGCGGGAGGCCAGCGTGTGAACAGCCGCCGCGTCGCTGACATCAGTGATCACCGGCAGCACTCGTCCACCGTAGGCGGTGAATTCCTCGGCTGTGGTGTGCAGCCGCTCTGTCGCGATGTCCGCCAGGACGACGGACACGCCACGATCGATGAGCCCGGCGGCCAGGGCACGACCCAGTCCCTGCGCCGCCCCGGTCACCACCGCGACCTGACCCGCTTCAATCATCATGCGACATGTCCTTTCCTCGTTAACCGGTGATTAGAGCTGCCACAGGGCGCTCACTGGAATCGCCCGTAGTTTGGGCCCGAACGGTAACGTCGTGTTGCCGGTGTAGAGCACAATGCCGACGAGGAATTCGTCACCGAGTTTCTCGTCGAGCCGCCGGAGTCCGTTGAAGTCGTCGGATCTGACGGTTGATGCGGCCTTCACTTCGATGCTAACGACCTGGCGTCGACGGTTCTCGAGGACGATGTCGACCTCTACCTTGTTGTGGTCGCGGTAGTGGTAGAGGTCGACCAGCTCCTGTGACCACGTGACTTGACGGGCAAGTTCCGAGATGACGAAGCCTTCTAGTAGCGGCCCGAATGGTGCTCCGGGGCGGCGCAGGGTGTGCGCATCGACCGCGAGCAGGCGTGCGGCGATCCCTGAGTCGACGAAGGCGAGTTTTGCGGTGCTGGTAGCTCGGGTGCCGAGGTTTCGTGACCAACCGGGTACACGCTTGATCAGAAAAACCTCTTCGAGGAGGCGCAGGTAGCGCGCGACGGTAGGGCGCGAGATCCCGAGCTCCTTTTCGAGACTGCCGGCCGCAACCAACAGACCCGACCGGGCCGCCAGCAGGCGGGTGAGTGTAGTCAACTGTGGAGCGTGTTCGATTTCGGCTAGCAACCTGACTTCTCGGTCGATGAGATTCTGCAGGTATGCGTCGAAGAATCGGCCGCGGCGGCGTGGGTCGGTGCGGGCCACGGCCTCGGGGAGTCCGCCGCGCACAATACGTTCTGTGTAATCGGCTCTAGTAGTGGTTGATTCGTGGCGGATCGCAGGGCCGAGTTCAAACGTCGCGTCGATGAAGCCATCCAACGTGCCGTCGATCTCACCTTGCGAGAACGGCCACAATTCGATGGTCTCCATACGACCTGGCAGAGTATCGGGGAGGTCGCGTAGTGTGAGTAGCCGCGATGACCCGGTCAACAGAAAGCGGCCGGGTCGGGGGTCAGCGTCAACGGTGGCTTTGATGGCCAGCAGCAGTTCAGGGACTCGCTGAATCTCGTCGATGACCATGAGGTCATCGAACGAGACGAAACCGACCGGGTCTGTCAGGGCTGATTGCCGATCTTGGGGGAGATCGAGGTCCCGCCATTCGGCGGCTCGTTCGCCGGCGACCGCCCGTACCAGGGTGCTCTTGCCGACCTGGCGGGCACCGTTAATGAGCACCACGCGGGTGTCAGTGAGCGCGTCTGCGACGGCAGAGGCAGCGCGTCTGGGCACGAACGGGAGGCGGGACACCCCGCCGATCCTAACACGTCCTGTTCGATTTGCGAGCATCTATCATACGAAACTCGACAAGTTAGCTTTCGTTTTGCGAACGCCTGTGCTAGCATCCCTGTCTGGGTTCGCTACTCTGATCAGGGTCAGGTGAAGAGGTGCTTGTGTTGCGTCCAGTGACCTCGGGCGTGGGATGGCCGGCGCCGTGAGGCGTGCCCTGGTGCTGGCCGGTATTGCGGTGCTCGCTTTTTTGATCATGGGCGTGCTTGGCTCGTGTGCTTTGGGCAGTGAACGGGTAACCGGTTTACGGAGCGAGGCCGTGTCGCCACAGGAGAGCCTGTCGGACCGTCTGGTGATGGTTCAGACGCAGATCGCTGCCAGGGGGGTGCGGGATGCCCGGGTTCTCGATGCGATGCGAACCGTCCCGCGTCACGAGTTCGTCCCGCCGGGGCAGAGGGGTCGGGCGTATGAGGACCGGCCACTGCCTATCGGTGAGGGGCAGACGATCAGTCAGCCCTACATTGTTGCCCTCATGACCGAACTGCTCGATGTGCAGCCTGGTGAGGTGGTCCTGGAGATCGGGACTGGCTCCGGGTATCAGGCGGCAGTGCTCGCTGAGCTGACCGATCGGGTTTACACCGTGGAGATCCTCCCGGAGCTCGCGGACAGTGCGGCCTACACGCTCAAGCGGCTTGGTGATACCCGCGTCCAGTCTAAGAACGGGGATGGGTATTTCGGGTGGGTGGAGTATGGGCCCTATGACGGCATCATGGTTACCGCGGCTCCCGACCATATCCCCGCTCCGCTGGTGCAACAGCTGAAAGAGGGGGGACGCATGGTGATTCCGGTTGGTCCGCCGGGGAGTTATCAGACGCTGTGGCGGCTCACGATGCAGGACGGCAGGGTGAATTCGGAGAACATCACCGGTGTGGCGTTTGTTCCGCTGACGCGGAGGCCATGATGGCGGTGCCGGCATGATGGATCTGCTGGCCGCGGCGGGCCGTGACCACGGCGAGCGTGTAGGCGAGCGCGGCGCAGCCGAATACGGCCTCGAAGCCCCACGACAGGGCGATCATGGGGGCCAGGATGGCACTCACCACCGAGGTGAACCCATTCACTCCCCAGGCCAGCGGCAAGGCGCTGGGCCTGCCGATACCGAGCGAGGTCAGACCACGGGGAAACCCGATTCCCATCAGGAATCCGAGCGGGGCCAGTAACAGGATCGTGATCCCGATGCGAACCCCCAAGCCCCAGCCGAGAGATCCCGGCAGAACGGCCGACAACACCACCGGGTACAGCGCCACAACCGCCACCAGCGCGGCCAGCCCGCCACGCCAGGGAATCCGCGCCGACCACATGCTCCCCAGGCCCGAGAAGGCCAGCAGCCCGAAGGCGACGATGGCGAACGACCGTACGGAATGGTCCAAGAACAGCACGAACCGCTGCACGAGGGCCACCTCGACGAGAAGAAATCCCAGCCCGAGCGCCGCGAAGTACACCATCGGCGGCGCCCGGTTCTTGCGCTCCACCCGGTCCGGATCTCGGCGGCGAATAGCGGCCGCCGGTACGAGGAGCAGGGCCAGCGACAGGCCCGCGGTCAGCACGAGCAGTGCCACGAGAATGAGATATCCGCTTCCCCCAAACGGCTGCCAGGTCCGGCCGAGTAGGGCAATAACGGTCGGCGTCTGCTCCCAGGTAAAGAAGTGAAAGAAAAACGGCTGGGTGTCGCGCGGTGGCGCCACGTCGTATTCGTAGCGGCCATAGAAGGCTTGCTCGTCGGCTAGAAGTGCCCGGAAGGACTCGTGGTAGCGATCCTGGCGCAGCACGTTGGCCACGTTCGCCTCGTCGGGTTGGATTCCCGGATACCAGACGAGGTCGAATTGACGCTCCCGGGCGAAGGTCTTCGCCGAGTCGATTTCCGGCGGGGTGAACGGTTCCTGCTTCGCCAGGATCAGCATCGTCGAGAACGACCGGATAGCGATGATCCTGGTGGCTGGGCTCTTCCCGGCACGTCGCAGGGCGTCCACCACCAGCGCTGCGGCGCGCAGCTCCTCGGTCGGAGGCAGCTGCAGCCACCGGTGGACGACTAGCAGGCCACCAGGCGCCAGGTGAGCAAGATCGGCGTCGAACGCCTCCGCGGTCAGCGAGTAGGTCTCCGAGAGGGAGAAGGCCCCCGCGGTCACCGCGCGGCGGTTCTCCGACAGGGCCAGCGTGACGAGGTCGAACGTCTCCGATGAGCGGGACAGGTACCCGCGCGGGTTCGACACGACGAGCTCGACGCGCGGGTCCGCATAGACCCCGCCGGCCCGGGATGACAGGTCGGTGGTGAGCAACTCCGCGAGCAGGCGGTTGTTCTCCACGGCGACGACCGAGCGCGCACCGAGCTCCAGGGCCGAGAGCACCTCGAGCCCCCCGCCCGGCTCGAGAACCAGCGCCCGGGACGCCGGCCGCAGGCGGTACGCCAGCGAGGTGGGCAGGCCGTCAACGAAGTCGTGGGTCAGGCCCTGCCGGGAGGTGAGCGGGAGCACGACCTCGCCGTCCAGGACCACGGCGCTCTGCTCGGGCAGGCTTCCCCGGTATTGCAACGTCAACCCCGGAGCCGAATGAATGGCGGAACTGGACACGGCGTCGATCCGCGCCGCCGCGTTGGACCGGTGTGCCAGCAGCCGGGTGTCCGGGACGCTGTCCAGCTGGGACAACGGCTTGTACGGCGACAGCCGGATCTCGAGCCAGGACGGCGCCTGCCACAGGCCCACGACGAGCAGACCGGCGACCCCCACGGCGAGGAACCTCTCCGGGTGGCGGGTGAGGCCGGTGGATGCCTGGGACGGGGACCGCGCGCACGCGAACCCGAAGGAACCGAGAGCGGCCATCAACCCCGCCAGCAGGACCGCCACAGTGGGATCAGCCCGGTCCAAGATGACAAGGGCGATCACCGCGCCGGCCGCCGACCCGGCCAGATTCGCCCCATACAAGCCGGGCGCCCGGTGCGGCCACCTGATCAGCGGCAATCCGAGCACCAGCCCGGCGAGCAGGAACGCAACGGCGTAGCAGAGCAGGTATGCGGCCAGCAGCGCGAGCTGGCTCGGCTCCCAGCCCACCCGGTAGGGATCGAACGGGATCAGGTTCGACGCGGTATAGCCGGCGACGAACGCTAGCGATGCCGCCGCCGCCAGGCGTGCCAGCAGTGCGGGGCGAAGTGGCCGGTGCGACGGTCGGCGAAGCCCGAGCAGGGTCCCGCTCGCCCCGAGCCCCAGCAGCCCGAGGCTTATCGCCAAGAAGGCGAAATGGTAGCCATAGGCGATGGCGAAGATCCGGGTGAGAGCGACTTCGTACAACAGGGTCGCGGCCGCTACCGAGCCCACTCCCAGATAGACGAGTGTGCGCCTGCGTCCCCTGGAAGCACCGTTGCTGTCTGGTTCGATTGTCCCGTGCCCCTCGCCTCGGCGAACCGCCAAGCGCCCTCCACCGTACCTCGCGTGGGCCTCGTAGGGTCTGAGCTGCACCCACCATCGGTTACCGAGCTTGCAGGGATTGATGCGTCGACTCGGAGGTGGCTTGGCGCGCTGCTCGTTCTCGCTGGGCGGACTCGGCCTGGCCCCGCCTGTTCGGCAGCCGCTGCGACCGTCGGCGACACCCCGACGGATGGAGAGTGGATCGTCGACCTCATGCGTCAGAATGTGAGGGTGGACGAACGCACTCGCCAGGCCGAGGCGGGGGGCCTGTTTGAGTGGAATATGTCCCAGGTGCCGAGGTGGTGCCAGGGCCTGAATGGGAGGGAGCACCATTGACCAACGGGATTGTACTGCGTCCGAATGTGGAACAAGCGGATATCGGGGCGCTGCGGGACGCGTACACCAAGATGCAGGCGTTGTCTTCGGACGACAATCGTAGCTGGCGTTATTGGGCTGGCTACCACGGCTTTCCTGGTTACTACTGCTGGCACCACGGTAGAATCGGCGGCGGGGACACCGCGCTTCCTTACAACCTTTTCTTGCCGTGGCATCGCGCGTATCTGGTCTACTGGGATAGTGTCACGCGAGACCAGAATGATAAAGCCGTCCTTCCGTGGTGGGACTGGACTTCGCCGCTGTCACGTCAGAACGGCATACCTGCCAGCTACGCTCAAGTGGAGGTGGACAGCAGGCCGAATCCGCTAGCCAGCGGCCCTACCCGGAACATGCCGGGCGACCCGGCACGGCGTACTCGGCGCTTTCCCGGCCCCCCCGTTGCGCTCCCGACCGTGAGGCGAATCAACCAGCTTCTCGACCTCATGCAGTTCGAGGACTTTTCCGGGCAATTTGAGGATGTGCACGACAGCGTGCACGGTTGGGTCGACGGTGATATGGGAGCGATCACCGCGGCCGCGTACGACCCCGTCTTCTGGATTCACCACTGTATGGTCGACCGGTTATGGTATCTGTGGCAGCTGAAACACGGTATCTCAAACATCCCGCAGAGTTACCTCGGTCGTACTTTGGAGCCTTTTGGCTATACGGTCGCGGATGTACTTGACATCCGACGGCTCGGATATGAATATGCCGCCGGGAGTACCGCGGTAATCATTGGAGGCTAAAAATATGGAATCGATCATGTCGGACAGGTACACATCATCGGAAATGGATCTCGGGCTGCTGGACAGTGATTTTTCGCGGGCCGACATCGAGTTTCACGAAGTCGACCATTCTGGCGCATCCTTTGAAGCGCGGATTTTTCTGAACAACCCGGAAGCGGACGACCAGACCGAATTGACACCCGAAACGGGTTACGCCGGATCGTTTCATATCTTTGGTCATGGCGGATGCTTCGGAGACGACGAGGAACACTGCGTGGCTACTCCGCGCAGCCCGTACGATCCCCGACCGGCACATCCGCTGTCTAGGGCACGGAAGGTTGTTATCGCCACCGAAGCTATTCGTCGGGCGCGAGAGTACGGGACCACGGTGACGATCACTGTGGTGCCCATCATCACGAGCATGACGGACAAGAGCAGCAGACATAACGTTTTGCAGTTCGAGAAAATAGTCATCGTCTCGTACCGCTGAGATTGTGTACGGAGCGTCACCAATGCGTGATGAAGGGCAGTGCGTCGCGGTGACAACGCGGTAACGGTGGGGCGACGGGAGAGGGGGCACGATCGGTCTCGGCTCAGATCGAGGAGGCCCCATGAGCGAGTCGAGCAGCAAGTATCCGCCCCCGCCGTCGAGTGGTCAGTACCGACCCCAACCCCCGCCGCCGAGTGGCAGTTACCCGCCTCCGCCGCCGAGTGGGGAGTATCCGCATCAGCCTCCGCCCCCGCCCCCGGGTGAGGGCTATCCGCCTCCGCCGCCGAGTGGGGAGTATCCGCCTCCGCCGCCGGGTGAGGAGTATCCGCCACCGTCAGGCGGCGAGTACCCGCCCGCGCCGAAGGATGATTGTCCGGATCCGTTTGAGCCCTACACCGACTACCGGGTCGCGGTCTCGGTAGCGAAGGAGCGGTCGGACCTCTACGCCGCCGATGCGGCGGTCATCGACCCGAAGTACCAGAAGCTCGACGGAGCCCAGAAGCGGTATGAGACGGCGTGGGCGGCGCAAAGGGCCGGGTGGGAGGACCTGAAGTGCCGGCTCAAGCGGATCGGTGAGACGCTGGATCGCACGCTGGACGACAAAACCCGCAAGCACCTGTGGGACTGCTGGAAGAAGGTCCGCGATGAGACTGGCCCGGCGACCGCGCCCACGGATTGCCGCGAGATCGATGACCTGAGCTGCGACGACGTGGAGGAGCTGCTGAAGGGCGGCCCGTCAGCCGATGACGTCGCGAAGCTGCGCTGGCTGGAGACCCTGGCGGCGACATGCGTGGCTCAGGGCGATACCGCATTCGACGAGCTCGCCGACTTCCCGGCGGGGCTGGAGGCAAGGATCACCGCCTTGAAGGACAGAGTGACCCAGCTCGACGAGGGCCTCGCGTCCCCGGGTAACGATCCCCGGCGCAGCTACGTGGAATACCTCGCCATTCAGCGGGACGTCTCCTGGCTTGAGCAGCGGCTTATCACCGCGGCCAAGTACGCGTGCAATCTTAAGGCCGCGTTCGTTGCCCTGCTGAGAACGCACCGGACAGCAATCTGTATCAAGGTCGCGATCCACGCGATCGACAAGCGGACCGAGATCGAAGCTCAGGCGAAAAATGATAAGGCCAAGAACTTCGTCGACCTCGTTCTCGAATGCGCACGCGATGAGCCGGCGGAAGGGTACGGCACCGCGCCCCCAGAGCAGGGCGAACAACCGTACAAGCCCGCGCCTGGGGCTTATGCACCAACGGCGGCCTCCCGCTGACGACGGCACTACCAGAATCACCGGGCCAGCCATTCGGTGAACGTCACGAGTCACGAGGAGACGGCCTGCAGCAGGGGGAGTTCCTGCGATCGGGTGGAGCGATCATGTTGGGCGGCTTGCAGCAGAGCAACGAGATCGGTTGACGGTTCCACACTGAGCTCGCGGCGCAGCAGATCTCGGTATGCCTGGTAACTGCGCCAGCCCTCGACCCAGTTTCCCTCTGCGAGGTGGGCTTCGATCAGTGCGCGCTGCGCGCTTTCCCGCAACGGCTCGGCACCGACCGCAAGCATGGCAGCCTCCACTGCCTCGGCGTAGCGCCCGGCATCAACCAGGCGTCGATTCAACGCCTCCAACGCGTGCAGCACCCGCTGCCGCATCCGCTCGCGCTCGACCAGCGCCCAGTCGTCGTACCAGCCGGGCAGCAAGTCCAGTGCGTCGACCCACCACGGTAAGACTGCGAGGTCATCGTCCGACGCCGTCCCGCCGATGAGCCGTCCGGCCCAGTTGCTGACCACATGGACGTCGACAATGACCTCGTCGTAGAGAGTCAAAGACCATTTGTCCGCCGCGAGCAGATCGATGCCGGCACCCCGAAGCCGCCACAGTGCCGAACGTAGGTTGCCCGCTGCCCGGCTGTCGTCGCCGATCGGCCACAGCGTGCCCGCAGCGTGCCGCCGCTCGACTCGCCTGCGATGCAGCGCGACGAAGACCAGCAGTCTTTTGCTTCCCTCGGGGATTTCCCAGCGCCGTTCGCCGAGCGTGACATGTGGACCGCCGAAGAGGTGCAGCACGGGTGCTTGATCCGGCAGAGCCGCGATGACCAGCGAGCTCGTTGAATCAGCGACCATCGTGAATCTCCCTGCGCTCCTTGAACACGTGAGTTTAGGAATGGCGCCGTCACGGTCGTGTCACCGAATCAGGAGTTACCTAGCAGTCGACGTTGGCTCCGGCGGTGGTGCCTGATGAGGTGGTGCGCCGCTTGCCGCGGATGCGGTGCGAGCCTGGCCGGGGCACTGCGGTTACGCTAGCCTAACCAGCGTTTAATCAACGCCTCTGCCGCTCTGCCGGCGTGCGTATTCGACGAGGAAATCCTCTACGGCGGCCAGCGCATCACCGACCTCGGTGAAATTGTATGGCTTTTCAGTGGATCGCTGAGTGATGTCGGAGTTTACGGTGACAGTCAGGCGCAGGCCTTGGCCATGAGGCTCGACGCGCACGATGCAGACACCAGTCGGTGCGGGTCGGGATGGCATGACCGGTAGCCTGCCAGGCGGGGTGTCACCGCACCGTCCCCCGCGCGGCTGGCTTCCGGCCACCGTCGAGTTTTGCTTCGCGCCGTGGGTTACCGGTGCCCGCCTGAGGCCGGACAAGATCGCACAGCGCTGCGGATGGCGGCACGCCCAGCGCGTCGATCATCAGCTGGCGTACGTCGGCGACATGGCGACGGGCCTCGCCGACGTTGCCCTCTGCGAGGTGCGCTCGAACCACCAGGCGGTGTGCACTCTCTCGCAGCGAATCAACTGCCACCGCGGCCATTGCCAAGGCCAGCGCAATCTCGGGCTCGCCGCGTGTGAGGCTGTCTTCGGCTGCCCGCTCAGTCGCGTGCAGCAACACCTGCCGGATCCGCTCTCGCTCCAGAAGTACCCAGTCGTCGTACCAGCCGGGCAACAGCTCCGAGCTGTACCGTGACCCGTTTTGCCACGATTCGACCACACCGGCCGGATCGCATGCGTCAACAGCGACACTGCACGGCAAGGCCAGCGCCGGGTAGGGTCGGGCGGCTACGTCCAACTGGAGCCGACGCAGCCGCCACATGGTGGTGCGTAGGCTGCCGAGCGCCCGTCGTTCTGGCACGTTAGGCCATAGCAGGCCGGCCACCTGAAGCCGGGGGCTTGGGCCACGCAACGCAAGGATGGCGACCAGCCGTTGCTCGGACAGTGGGATCGCCACCACCGTGTTGCCGGCGCTCAGCCGGAAGCCGCCGAGGACCTGCAGCCGCCACTCACTGATCGGGCGTGGGCTGTCCTCCGGTGATGTGAGCACGATCATCAGTCCCGTCAGGTCGCGAATTCGGTTCAGTCTCGCCCTGGACCTCATCATTCTGCGGCTGGAGCTTGCTCTAAGTCGCTATCGCTTCGCCCAAAAGACGTAGAGCGTGGTGTAAGGCTGGCTGACCGTCACGTCATCCTCACACGAGAGTGACGGTTGACCCGCGTAGGTGAGTACTCGCTGGATGAAGGTCACCTTGCTGAATACGCCGGTTCCAGATTTCTCCCGGGCCTCCGCTTTCAGCCACTGGATGTCCTTGGCGGGATCGGCCGGCGGAGGGGCATCGACGCGTGCCATCACCTCGGCTACCACTCTGCTGCCGTCAGCGTCTGTCCACTGTGCGGTTCTCGGTCTGGGGCCCACGAAGTGAATGCCTCGCAGTGCGACGGTCTCCAGGTCGTACAGGTTGGCCTGCGGCTCGCGGAACCCGAAGGTGCCGTCCACGTTGCGGTCATAGAGCTTCATAGAGCTCGCTGTGTTCTGAATCATCATCTTTTGGGACATTGCAGTGTCCTTGTTGTTTCTGTCGGGTTGATGTGTCCATCTGTGAGATTCTGGCTGGGTCCCTGCTGATACTCGGGTCCCCCGGATGGACCAGCGCTCATCGGGAATGCGCAGAGTGACCAGGTGTCACCGCGGCATCTCCGCCGGGTTGCGATCAGACCGGCCACCGGGAGACGCAGCGGTGACGAGGCGTAGACACGATCGACGGCATGGCCGGCCACAGAGCTCTCGCCGCCGTCGGGCGCAGTCTTGTCGCGCTACTTAACCGGCGGTTCGAGGAAGAACTGCCCACCGGGCCGCGCCCGCAGGCCGTTATGGCCGGCACGGTTGACTTCGACCGCGTCAACAGTAGCCCGGAAGCGGTCATCCGCTACCCGGCTGTCTCCGTCTTCTGCTACCGCCTATCGGTGGACCGCGAGACCCGTCCCGGCTGGTCGGCAGTCGCCAGTTTCGACGGCATCCCGCGGCTACCGCTGCGCATGCATCTGCTGATTTCGGCCTGGGATGAGTTCGTGGAAAGCGAGTTGGAGTGGCTCGGCCTCGCAGTGCGCGTCCTGGAAAGCGACAGCATCCTTACCGGGCCGGTATTGCATCCAAGCGGGCAGTGGGAGCCGGCGGACGCCATCCAGGTGGTGCCGGATGACCTGGCACTGGACGCGATGAGCGAAGCCTTCCAAGCCCTGACCACGGACTACCGGCTCTGCCTGCCCTACCTAGCGCGGGTGGTCCGAATTGATGGCCGTCCTGAGGAAACCCCGGAGTCGGTAGCCACCGTAGTGTCCGGATTGGGGGGTCTGTCGTGACGGTCGATACGGGTACGGGCTTCCCCCTCCAGGTGCTGCATCGGCTGGCTCTGGGTGTCGAGCCGATCGATGCGCTCCGCCGCCTCCCGATCGGCCCGCGGGTTCGGGTGGGGCGGGAGGTCACTCAGCTTCATGGCCGCAGGCGGGCTGGTGGTGTGCTCGATCCGCTGGCCCGGCGTACAGACCTGCCGCTGGAGACCAACGGGACCGGCCGGTTCAAGCTCCGGCACGGCGACGGTGTCGGCGCCATGGTGCTCATACGCATCGATGACCCGACGCGCGGCTACGTGCCGAGAAGATTCGAGGTTCCGCTCTGGACCCTCGCCGAGGTTGAAGCGCCGGCTGGGCCATACATTCCGGTCCGTTCGCGGCTGCTTCGACCATCGTTGCTGCCCGGCTCCGCCTACCCCGCCCCACGGGGCACCACGGGTGTGCGAGGAAGCATGGTCCGCAACGGCCAGCCAGTGCGGTGGCCGCGCGTCGAGGCGTTGGGCCCGGGCGGGCTTGTCGTGGGCCGGGCACACGGCGATGAGCGCGGCGAGTTCTTGCTGATCGTCACCGGGACCGGCAGCGTGACACCGCCCCCACCGGCCACGCTCGACATCCAGCTGCTCATGTATGGGCCAGCGGGCGAGCCACCTGACCCAGCGCTGGAGCCGGTCACCCGATCGTCAGCGCCACCGCTACCGAGTGATCTCGACAATCCGCTGCTGCGCGGTGAGTCCATCCCCATTGGGTACACGGTGTCGAGCGCTTCGCCGACTGTGACCGTCCCGATCGGCGAGCTCCGCTCCGTCCCTGCACCGTTCACGTTCTGGCCTTGATCGCGACCGAGGAGATTTCATGCCCGAGTATCTGACCCCTGGGGTCTACGTCGAGGAGACCAGCTTCCGGTCCAAGTCGATTGAGGGCGTGCCCACCAGCACCTTCGGCATGACCGGATTGGCCCGGTATGGCCCGGTGCCGCACGTGCTCACCATTCCGGATCCCGGTGGTGGGGCTCCTGTCGTGCTGTCGGTGGCCCTCAACACCGAACCACCGCTGGTCACCAGCTTCACCGAGTTCGAGCGGGCCTTCGGCGATCTCGGCACTGTGGCGGGTGGCCCGAACTACCTCGCCTTGTCCGCCCGGGCATTCTTCGCCAATGGGGGGAGGCGGCTGTATGTCTCCCGAGTATTCGGCTGGGCCCGCACTGCCCAGGGCGAGATCGACCCTGCGCAGGTGGATGGGTTCTTCGCCCGGCGTGCGGTCACCGCGGGCGGTGCGGACGTGGCCCAGTGGCGGGCCCGCTGGCCAGGAGCAGTTGGCAGAGAGATCAAAGTCGAGGTCGGTTTCCGGCGCAGCAAGAACGTCATCGTGCGCGGTGTCGATGCCGGAACCGGCGCGGCGATCGCGCGGCTGACGACGGTACGAGAGTTCGCCCTCGTCGAGTTGGCGCCGCTCGCTGCCGGCGGTGCTCCGCCGTCGCTTCCCGACGGTCAGCTACCGAACCCTGCCAATGTGCGCGTCGTTGTCCGGGATCCAGCCGACGGGGAGCTGAAATTCACGGGTGCGGATGGGTCGCCCGAAGCGATTCCGAGCGGGCAGGCGGGATTCCACCTCCAGCTGTCCGTAACCGTCACCTGGGGCGAGCGGATCGACGTCTACAACGAACTCGCAATCGATTCGCGGCATCCACGCTCGATCCTGAAGGTGCTCAATCAGCTCGATCCCGCTGATGAATTCACGCTGGTGTGGCTACGCTCGATCGGCACCCCCGCCCCGGCGCAACTCCTGGCCGCGCTGCTCGATGTGACCAACCATGGGTATCTCACCGGGGGCAGCGACGGGGCCGCAGCGACTCCGAGCGACTTCGAGGGGGAAGCCGCCGACCCAGATAACGTGAACAAACCGGCTACGGGGCTGCACGCCCTCGCGGAGATCGACGACATCGCCATCGTCGCCATGCCCGACACCGCCCGGTTCACTGATCAGGACCAAGCCAAGACAGCGGTCGATCTCCTGATCGGGCATTGCGAGCGGCTGCGGTACCGGATGGCGATCGTCGACCCGCCGCCGGAAAGCTCGATCTCGGAGGTGCGCGCATTCCGCTCCCAGTTCGACACGAAATACGCTGCGCTGTACTACCCGTGGCTGGAGATCCTCGACCCGAATCAACGCCCTGATCCGGGTGCGCCGGCGCCGAAGCTGCTGGTGCCGCCATCGGGATACGTGGCCGGCATCTATGCCCGCAGCGACATCGAGCGGGGCGTCCACAAGGCGCCGGCCAACGAGGTGGTGCTCGGCATCACGCGCTTCGAATGCAACGTGACCTACGACCAGCAGTCGGTCCTCAATCCCGAGGGGATCAACGCGCTGCGGTTCTTCGAAGGCCGCAGCAACCGGGTGTGGGGCGCGCGCACGATGAGCTCGGACCCGGAGTGGAAGTACGTCAACGTCCGCCGGCTGTTCATCTTTCTCGAGCACTCCATCGACAAGTCCACCCAGTGGGCGGTGTTCGAACCCAACAACGAGCGATTGTGGGCCTCCATCCGCCAGACCATCGAGGACTTCCTGCTGGTCACCTGGCTGACCGGCGCGCTGATGGGCACCAAGCCGGAGGAGGCGTATTTCGTCCGGTGTGACCGGACCACGATGACCCAGAACGATCTCGACAATGGTCGGCTGATCTGCCTCATCGGAGTGGCGCCCACCTACCCGGCCGAGTTCGTCATCTTCCGTATCGGCCAGTTCACCGCTGACGCCCGCCGCAGCTGACGGCACCCGAGCCTGCCCGGAGGTACACGATGGCTCTACGCGACAACCCGTTCGGTGCATTCAACTTCATCGTCAAGCTCGGTCAAGAAGGCGGTGAAGACCAGATCGTCGGCGGCTTTTCCGACGTCAGCGGACTCGGCAACGAAGTGAAGTACTCCGAGTACCGCAACGGTAACGACATGGAGAACCATGTCCGTAAGGTCGCCAATACCAACACCACCGACGACGTCACACTCAAACGCGGCATCATCGGCGATCTACGGTTGTTCAGCTGGCTCAAGCTCACCCGTGAGGGCACATTCGATCCACGGACCGTGATCATCACGATGCTCGACGAGAAACGTACCCAGGTCTGCCAATGGACGCTGCGGAGGGCGCAGCCCAAGAAATGGGTGGGCCCCACTCTGGCAGCCAAAGGCGGTGGGGAGGTCGCGATGGAGGAGCTCCAGCTGGTCGCCGAACGCGTTGACTTCCTGTCGCTGTGACCGCCGGTCTGCAGCTCGGCGCACCCGGCGTCTACCGGGCCCCCGACCGTGTCGACCGATCCTTCCGGCCGGTCCGGCTGGACGTGGCCGGGTTCGTCGGGGTGGCGCCTCGGGGGCCGGTTGACAAGCCTGTGCTGGTGCAGAGCTGGAGCGATTACCAGCTCCGGTTCGGCGGCTTCGACGGTCCGGGCCTGCTGCCGTACGCGGTCTCGGTGTTCTTCGAGCAGGGCGGGGAGCGCGCCTACGTCGTGCGGGTGGGTCCACCGGCCACCTCGCCGGGGTGCGACGACGCTCGGGCGCGGCACCGTCTTGACCTCGTCACCGTGACTGGTGATCCGGTGGTGTTCGCGGCGAGCAACGAGGGCAGCTGGGGCAACCAGATTCAGCTGTGCCTGGAGTTCGGGATCGCCCAGCAGTTCCCGGGGCGGATCACCGCGGGCAACGAATTGGGGTTGCCCGACGGGGTGAACGTGCCCGCCGGTTCCCTGCTGCGGCTCCGCGGTCCGGGCCTGCCGGCGTTGGGTGAGTTCCGCTACGTATGCCGGCTCATCCTGCGCGAGGTTGCCCCTGGATGGCGGCAGCGGATCGCGCTGCTGGACCAGCCGCTACCGGCCGGTGCCGAACTCCCGGTGGCCGGCGTGGTGACCGCCACCCTCGTGGTGAATGACGGCGACCGGGGAATCGCCGGCGAGGAGCGGATTCCGGACCTCGGACTGCATGTCGAGCATCCCCGGTTCCTGGGCCGCACGGTGGCGGAGGAGTCATTGCTCGTCGCGCCGGTCGGTGACTGGACGGCGGATGCCGTCGCGCTGACCGACCCCCTACTGGCGCCGGTCTCCGCCCAGCTCGTGACCGAGGGCCGGGACCGTTACGCCGAGATCAGCGGCGCGAGCTTCTTCGACGGCCCGCCGGATGAGCCATTCGATGAGGATCCGTTTGCAGAACGTCCGCATCACGGCGTCGACAGGATGGTGCGCGAACCCGAGATCGGCCTGCTCGCCGTCCCCGACCTGCTGTGGTCCTGGCTGGACCAGCCGGCGCAGGTCGAGTTGCCGGTGCCGGGGAGTGCTCCAGGGTTCGGGCCGTGCCCACCGCCGCCGCTACCCGACACCTACCAGACGCCGGCCAGGATGGTCCCGCTCGACGCCCGTAAACCCGACGAGCTATCCGACATCGTGGCGCGCCAGCGGCGGCTGGTCGACGTCGCGCAGCGGTACCGGCGGTTCGTCGCGCTGCTCGACGTGCCGTCCGGACTCGAGCTGCGCGCGATCGCACAGTGGCGGGCGGAGTTCGACAGCAGCTACGCCGCGGTGTATCACCCCTGGCTGACCGTCATCCGTACCGATGTCGTCCGCGCCGGTATCACCCGTACCGTGGGCACCCGCCAGGACAAGGCCGTGGTGCCTCCTTCGGCCTTCGCCGCCGGCATCATCGCGGCCCGGGAGCGACGGCTGGGCCTACCGTGGGGGCCCGCGAACGAGCTCGCGGTCGGCGCCGTGCTGGCCGCCGAGCTGGTCAGCGACGCCGAGCACGACTCGTTGCACCAGCTCGGGATCAATGTTTTCCGGGCCGAGC
>JBOHFW010000317.1:0-14870 GCA_050699835.1 Pseudonocardiaceae bacterium
GGCCCAGACGTCGTCGATGTCCTCGGCGAGCACCTTGACCGTGCCGGTTGCCAGGTTCAGGCGCTCGAGCACCGGGCGGGGGGCGTCGGCGTCGGGGGTGGCGAGGTCATCGCCGAGCACGCCGCGCAACGGCCTCCGTAGCCACACCAGGCCGCCCTTTGTCGCGACCAGCGAGGAGTACCGCGCTGCGGGCACCGGCACCGGGACGACGCGCTCGGCTAGGCCATCGAGGTCCACCACGACGGTCACCTCATCGGCGTCCTCGTTGTCTTTGGCGGGCGTCTTAGCCCGGCCCTGCGCCGTGGGGGCAAACGGTGACGCGGTACCGGCCGCCAACGGCAGCAGCTGCGGGCGCGTGCCAGCGGTGAAGGACAGGTCGAACACCTGCACGTCGTACACCGGGTCGAAGGTGCGGATGGACAAGAACGCCAGGTGAGCGCCGTCCAGGGTGAACGTGGGCTTGAAGTCGACGAAGCGCAGCCCAGTGGCGTCGACCACGGTGCCGTCGGAAACCCGCGCCAGCTTGATCTGACGTAATGAGTGCGGGCCGGGATGGGTCCACGCCAGCCAGCCGGAGTCAGGGGAGAACACCAGGTCGTCCACCGCGCCGTTGTCCGTGCGGGCCAGCTCGGTGCCGGTGCCGGTGGCGGGATCGACCAGCAGCGCCCGTCCGTCGTGCGTGGCTACCGCGAGCCGGCTTCCGTCTGGGGAGGCGGCGAGGTCCATCACCCGCCCCAGCTGACCCACTGCCAGCGTTCGCTGAGCGGAGCCGTCCCTGGCGGACACAACCAGCGCGTCCGCACCCCCGGCGTCGCTGACCCACACCATGTCCTCGCCGAGCAGCCGGGGTAGCCGGGCCCGCACGCCCGATCCGGTCGTGAGGGTTCGGACCGGGCCCTCTGCGTGCGTCACCCACTGCACGCTGCCGCGCACCTCTATCGCGCTGGCCCGGCCGGTACGGTCGACGGCGACATCGCCCAGGTGCCTGCCCACGGTCACCGGGACCGGGGTGCGGGCGGCGCGCGGTCCACCGGTGCGCAGCTCCAGCCGGCGCGGCTGGGAATCGGCGGCGAGGTCATCGAGCAGCCAGAGCTCGCCGGCCACGGCGTACACCACACGCTCGCCGTCGGTGCTGGCGTGCCGGGCGTAGTAGTCCTCGTGATCGGTGTGCCTGCGCAGGTCGGAGCCATCCGGCAGCGCCGAGTACACGTTGCCCACACCCTCGTGGTCGGACAAAAACGCCACCCGCCCGCCTACCCACATCGGTACGGTGAGCTGGCCGTTCAGCTCCGGCAGCAGCCGGACGAAGATCCCCGAGCCCTCGTGGTCGATCCACAGCCGTCCAGCGGTGCCGCCGCGATAGCGCTTCCACATCGCGTGGTCACGACGGCGCCCGCCGAACCCGGTGCCGAGCACCACACCGCCACCCGCCGCGACGTCCAGCGCAATGACCGGACCGTACGGCAGGCGCTGTGCAGGTCCGCCATCCAGCGGCACCGCACGAGCCCACGTGCGGTGGCGTAACGGCTCACCCACCGCGGAGGCCACGTGCACCCGCTGGGAGTCGGCCCAGCCCAGCACGCGGGCGTGCGGATCGCCCCACCACGTCGTGCGTACCGATGGCCCGCCTGCGGTGGCGACGACGTGCAGTTCGGGTATTCCGTCGCGCTGGCTGACGTGTGCCAGGTGCGCACCGTCGGGAGAGAAGCGCAGGTCCTTGGTCGGCGCCTGGTCAGACGTCAGCTGCCACGGTCGCCCACCCTCCAAGGGGGCGAGCCACACATCGTCCTGCGCGACGAACCCCACCAGGTCACCGTGCAGGGTGGGGTAGCGGAGATAGGAGTCGTTGCCGGAGCTCAGCACCCTCGAACCCTATCGGCGCCGATCAGCCCGAGGCTGTGCCCGCAACACAGCTGTGCAGCTGTGGCAGCTGCGCTCACTATCCGCCGAACGGGCGACGAAGCCATCACGCGGTATTAGCGCCGCCACGAGCGGGTTCCTCGATAGTGGTGGATGCGTACCACCGTCCGGAAGCCCCGCTGGTTACCAGCGCATTCGCACCTGGAGGGCGGAAGCTGTGTCCACAAACCTTGATAAGATCACCAAGCGGCAGCAGAAGGTGTGGTCGACCGGGGATTTCCACCGGATTGGGGTGAGCCAGCTCGTTGTCGGCGAGCTGCTCGTTCGATCGTTGCACGTGCACCCGCGGGAGAAGGTGCTCGATGTCGCCGGTGGGGCGGGCAACACCGCGCTGGCCGCGGCTCGCCGCTGGGCAGACGTGGTGTGTACCGATTACGTCGCGGTCAAGGCCTGAACGTTTTACAATGCAGGGACCGACGCCGTCGAGGGGAGACCGTCGTGCCGGCACTGCGACGCATCGTGCACGAGGTCCGCACTGTCGAGCTCGGCGCCGCTACCCGGTACGAGCAGCACCACCTCATCGTGGGCCGGGACCAGGCCGAGGCGCTGTTCGCTGATCCGGCTGTGGTCTCGGTTCGGGTGCACGTGGCCGCCCCGGGAGACCGGACCCGGATCATCGCGCCGCTCGACATCGTGGAGCCGCGCGCCAAAGGACCAGGTGGGGGTATGTTTCCTGGCTGGATGTCGCCGGTCAACCGCCGGCGTGGGGGCGATACGCACGTGCTGCGGGGGGCCGCGGTGCTCGCCGCCGGGCACCTGCCCCGCAACCAGGAAGGCCTGATCGACATGTCCGGTCCGGCTGCGCAGCGCTCCCCGTTCGGCCGGACGAACAACGTCGTGATCGAGTTCGACCGCGCTGACGGCGCGTCCTGGACCGACATCGAGGTCGCGGTGCGCCGCGGGCTGTTGCGGCTGGCCGTGCACCTCGCCGACGCCGCCGTCGACGCCGCGCCCGACGCGATCGAGGAGTTGGCGCCACCGCACCAACCGGGCGCGCCCACCGGCGGGCTGCCCCGGGTCGGCGTGATCACCAACCTGCAGACCCAGGGCGCATTCAAGGACGTCTTCGTCTACGGGCGCAGCATGGCGGGCAGCCTGCCCACCTTGTTCGACCCGGCCGAGATCGAGGACGGCGCCGTGGTCAGCGGCCAGTACGGGCACCCGGCCCTGCGTAATCCAACCTACCTGCACCAGAACCATCCGGTGATCGCCGAGCTGCGCGCCCGCGACGGCCAGGACCTGTGCTTCGCCGGGGTGGTGTTGTGCCCGGAACCGGTGGAGCAGGCCAGCAAGGAGCTGGTGTCTGCGCACGCCGCCTGGCTGTGCCGTGTGGCCGGCTTCGACGCGGCCATCGTGACCAAGGAGGGCGCCGGCAACGCTGACAATGACTTGATGTTGAAGGTCGACGCGCTGGAGGCCGATGGCCTGACCGCGGTGGCGCTCTACGCTGAGATGTCCGGCGCCGATGGCACCGGCCCACCGCTGGTCGCCGCTACCCGGCGCGGCGCGGTGATCAGCACCGGGAACTACGACCAGCGGATCACCCTCCCCGCGGTCGAGCGGGCGTTCGGCGGCACCCGGCTGCGCATCGCCGACGCCGAGGCGAGCGCCGCCGTCGAGGTCCCCACCGCAGCGATCCTGTCCGCCCTGAGCCCACTAGGCGCCGGGTGGCTGACCTGCCGTCCGGCCCAGCAGCTGGTCGGCCAGCAGCTGGTCGGTCAGCAGTTGGGAGACACGGCCTGATGCGTATCGTGCACTACGTCAACCAGTTCTATGCCGGGCTCGGCGGCGAGGACGCGGCCGGCATCGGCCCCCGGGTCCTCGACGGGACCGTCGGCCCTGGGCGGCTGCTGGCCCAATTGCTCGGTGCTGAGCACCAGATCGTGGCCACCATCGTGTGCGGCGACAACTACGCGGCCTCCACCGCCTCCGCTGCCGCCGAGCTCCTCGGGATGGCGCGCAGCGCCGATGCCGAGCTGCTCATCGCTGGTCCGGCCTTCGGCAGTGGGCGCTACGGCCTGGCCTGTGCCCGGCTGGTCGTTGCCGCACACGCCGCCGGGCTGCCCGCATTGGCATCGATGCACCCGGACAACCCCGGCATCTCCGATGCCGGCGAGGCGCCGGTGGTGGCCTCGGGTGCCACCGCCCGGGAGATGCGCCCGACCGTGCAACGCGTCGCCGCTGTCATCGCGAAGATGGCTACCGGTGCGACGCTGACCGCGGCGGATGGCCTGGTCACCCGCCTCGCCCGGATCGGCCAGCTGGTCGAGCAGCGCGCAGCCGCCAGGGCCGTCGAGCTCGTGCTGCGCCGGCTGCAGGGCGATCGGGAGGCGACCGAGATCCCCGTCGGTGGGTTTGATGCGGTCGATCCGGCAGCCCCGGTCGACAAGACCGCCAGTGTGACCGTCGCGCTGGTCACCGAGGGCGCCGTAGTCCCCGCCGGCAACCCGGATCGGCTCGAATCGGCCCGCGCCACCCGCTGGTTGCGCTACCCGATCGAGGGAATCGAGGCGCTCGCCTCCGGGGTGTGGGAGTCGGTCGCTGGCGGTTTCGCGACCACCGCCGCCAATGCCGACCCGAACCGGCTGCTCCCGCTGGACGCTGCGCGCACGCTGGAGCGCGAAGGTGTGATCGGCCGCCTGCACGGCGAGTTCATGGTGACGGTAGGCAACGGCACCCCGGTGGCCACCGCGCGGCGCTTCGGCGTCGAGTGGGCCGCGGAGCTGCGCAAAGCCGGGGTGCAGGCGGCGATCCTGACCGCCACTTGAGGAACCGGGACGCGTTGCGGGTCAACGCTTGCCAAGGAGCTGGAACGCTCCGGTATCCCCACCGCCGTGATCACCAACCTGGTCACAATCGCCGAGCAGGTGGGCGCGCCGCGCATCGTGCCGGGCCGCGGCATCCCTTATCCCTCGGGTGATCCGAGCCTGACGCCCGCCGCTGAGCAAGCCTGGCGGCGGCAGCTGGTGCAGCGCGCGCTGGACGCGGTCGCCACCGCCGTCGAACGCCCGACGATCTTCGAGGTCGACGGCGCGCAGCCGTGAGCGGTTCGCCGGAGGTCAGCTCCCGTTAGGCGTACAGGTGCTGCCAGGCGAGGGTTTGTTCGCCGAGTTCGGTGATCGAGGCGAGGAGGCCGAGTCGGGCGTCGCGGCGTTCGGGGTTGTCGTCCATGACGTAGACCTGCTCGAAGAACTCGCCGACGGCATCCTGGGGCATGACCGAGCCTGACAGCAAGGCGCTGGTTGAGGTGCGTGACGACCACAGCAACGTGTACCGCGTGTCCGCGGGAATCCTGCGGCACCATATGTTTCCTCCCGCCTACGTCGATGAGGAGGAACGAGTACCCACCGGGGAGATCGCCAAGGTTCGCGAGTGGGTGCGCCGTGTGATGGAAAGACTCGACAACCCTGATACCCCCGGCGCCGCATGACCATCGGTGATCGGCAGCGGATTGTCGGGTGATAGGTTCGCCGGTATGCCCAGCCGCGATGAGAAGACTGTCGGTCTTGTCCTGGTCACTTACGGAAGCGCGGAGGATCTGCCGCCGTTCCTGGAATCGCTGTCCGCGGCGGTCGAGCCGCTGGCACTCGAGGTGGTCGGAGTCGACAATGCCTCCACCGATGCGAGCGTGGAGATCCTCGAACAGTTCGGTGCCCGTATCATCCGAAACGCGGAAAACATGGGTCTAACGCGGGCGATCAATCAGGGTGCCGCTGCGTTGGACACCGAGTGGTTGTTGATTGCCAATCCGGATACACGGCTCACGCCGGGGTCGATCGCCTCGCTGGTCGAGACGGCGATGTCCGATGATCGGATCGGTGTTATCGGGCCGCGGGTATCGCGTCTGGATGGTTCTTCGTACCCAACCGGTCGCCGGTTCCCGTCGATCGGAATCGGTATCGCGCATGCACTGCTCGGTTCGGTCTGGCCGGGAAACCCCGCGACGCGAGCGTATTTCGGCAATCCGGTCACGTCTGTGAGTGACGTGGATTGGATTTCCGGGTGCTGTATGTTGTTCCGCCGCACAGCATTCGATTCCGCGGGCGGTTACGACGAGCGGTACTTCATGTACTTCGAAGAAACCAAGATCGCCTTGGACCTGCATCGCGGCGGGTGGCGTGTGGTCCTGGATCCGGAGGTGGAGATCCGCCACCGCGAGGGCGGCAGCACCCGGCATGCGCCGTTCCGGAAGGTGCGCAACCACCATCGCAGCGCGCTGCGGTTCTACCTCGACTACCACCGTGGCCGGCCGTGGATCCTGCTCACCCCGCTGGTCGCGGCCGGGTTGGTGCTGCGCGGCGCGGTGTCGGTGCTGCGGACGGCGCTCGCGCGCCGCCGCTGAGTCACCGGTCGCCGCCGCAGATCGCTAGGCCGACCCGCTTGGGCTCAGCGATATAGCCGTCGCGCTGATCGAGTCGCGCCCACTCGTCAACGCGCCGGAAGATCTCGGCCTGCTCCCGTGTGGCGGGGTCGTGGTCCCAGGTGGGGACGTTCGCGGCGAAGTAGGTGGCGTATTCCTCGACCGGTATGCGCAGCTCTCCGTCCAGGAATTCCATGGTCAGCACGTGCCAGTGCAGGGCCAGGGTCTGCTCGAGGTTCTCGGCGTTGACGCGGGTTGTGGTGAACGTTGGCTCGCCCCAACCGAATTGGCTGTGAATCCGGCGCCGGTATTCGGCGGTGTGGGGGTAGGCGTGTAGCGAGTTCGCTGTTGCCAGATACATTCCGCGGGGGCGCAGCACTCGCCGTGCTTCGTCCATACCGGCGGGAATGTCGCTGAGGTGGCTGAGCGTATGCACGCACGTGATGATGTCGAAGCTTTCGCCGGGAAACGGCAGGTCTTCGGCGTCGCCGGCGACGTACTGCTTGAGCGGGGTATCGGCGATCAGCGGGCGGACGAGGTCCAGGCCGACCAGTCTGCCACTGTGGCCGATGCGGGCCAGATGCTCAATGAGATGCCCTGTTCCGCAACCGATATCGAGCATGGAGAGATTGGTGGGCGCCCCGCAGCGGGCAGCGATCACGGTGGGGAGATCGATCGGTATGCTGCTGTAGCGGGCGTGCACGTCGAGTTTGGTGTCGAGGACGCTGCCGTCCATGTAGATGTCGCGGAATTCCTCTTTGCTTTTCATTGCTGCCACCATCCCTCGTGTTCGATCATCCACGTGACTGTGTCTTCGAGGCCGGTTTCGAACTCGGTCACCGGTTTCCATCCGAGTTCGTGGCGGGCCTTGCTGGTGTCGGTCGCGTATCGGTGGTCGTGGCCCGGCCGGTCGGCGACGAAGGTGATGGCGCGCTCGGCTGGGATGTTCATCAGTTCGGCGATGCGGCCGACGACATCAAGGGTGGTCAGTTCGCAGTCGCCGCCGATCAGATACGACTGGCCGCTGCCGCCGCTGCCGAGCGCGGCGAGCAGCCCGGCGGCGGCATCGGTGACGTGCAGCCAGGTCCGTGACTGGTGCCCGGTGCCGTACACGCGGGCAGGCTCACCGCGTAGCAGGCGCGCCACCGTCACGGGGATGAGTTTCTCCGGGTACTGCCAGCGACCGAACAGGTTGGAGCAGTGGCAGATCACCGCGTCCAGACCGTGCGTCACCGTGTAGGCGCGCACGAGATGGTCGGCCGCCGCCTTGGTCGCCGCGTAGGGGTTGCGTGGCCTGTACGGCGTCGCCTCGGTGAACGGCTCACCGGTCGTCTCACCGAACACCTCGTCGGTGGACACGTGCAGCAGCCGCCGGCCGCCGAGGTTGCGCAGCACCCGTAACAGCACTGCGGTGCCGGTGAAGTTCGTGTCGACGAACCGGTGGTCGTCGGCGATCGAGGCGTCAACGAACGTCTCGGCGGCGAGGTGGATCACCGCATCGCACTCGGTGACGAGGTCGGTGACCAGCTCGTCGTCGAGCACCGTGCCGTGCACCAACCGGATCCGGCACGACGTCGCCAGGGCCTGCGGTGCTGCGGTATGCCGGCAGATGTCGAGCACGGTCACAGCGGTGATGTGAGGCAGGCGCAGCAGCTGGTCAGCCAAGTGCACGCCGACGAATCCGGCGCCGCCGGTGACGAGCACTCTCACGAGGAAACCTCCACCAAATCGGCGCTGAGACAGCTGAATTCAGTGTTATCCAGCAAGTGCACATCATGGTTGTGGGTGTTGAACAGCAGCGCGAACCCCTCTTCCTCCCGCAGCCGGTACCGGCAGGGGTTCTGACGAATCCGCTTGGCCAGCGCGGCGAGGTCGGCGCCGAGGTCTGCAGCCGGTGCGGGTACCGACGGCGCCCCGCCTTCGCGGCTGTGGGGAGCAGGGCGTCCGTGTTCGGTGGTCGCGACGTCGTGGATGTCAGTGAGGATGAGCGGCGCGGTGGCGCCCAGGTGGAACTTACGCGCGACCTCCTCGGTGCGGGTGAACGGTGCGGCGATGCCGCGGCGGGATTCGAGCACCTCCGCCAGCGGTGCGGTGCACACGCTGCCGACCGTTTCATCGGTGCGCCAGCTACGGCCCCACGCGCGAACCGCGGTTCTGACGTCGCCGTCTGGCCGCACGATGACGTGCCAGCCCTTCCAGGTTTCGGTCATCTGGTGCAGCGACATTGTTCGCGTGCGCGGTGCCCGGATCAGGGTGTCGTTGAACCGCAGCGTGAATCCCGTCGGCAGTTCACTGGCTATTGTGCCGACCGTGGCGCGGATCTGTTCGAACTGCTGCTCGGACAGTCCACGATAGTCGCGCATAGCATGTCCGGCGAAGCAGACCGGGGCCAAATGATGCTGGGATACGCCGAGGTCGGCGAGTGCTCGGGTTAGTTCCGGCCAGCGGGTGTGGTTGGTCGCGTCGATCACCGAGATGACGGTCAGGTTGTCGTGGACGGTCCGTAGCTGTTTTATGCCGTGGACTGTGCGCTTAAAGTTGCCGGCGCCCCGGTTGGTGTCGTGGACGTCGCTCACGCCGTCGAGGCTTACGCAGATCCGTGTCAGCGCCGATGACTCGATCGCCCGCAGGACGCGGGGGCTGGTGGCGAGTCCGTTCGTGATCAGCTGCAGGCTGGCGAACCGCAGCTGGTGGGAGCTGCCCAGCAGCGGCACCAGGCCCGGCCATAGCGTGGGTTCGCCGCCGGTGATCGTGATGTCGAACGCGCGCAGCCGGTCGGCGGCATCGAGGATGGCGGGGATGGCGGCCGGGTCCAGTACGGCGCCGCGATAGTCCGGTCCGGAGGAGGAGTGGCAGTACCAGCAGCTCAGCTGGCAGCGCCGGGTGGTGTCGAGGATGATCCGGACCGGATTCGGCGGTTTCGTGAGGTCCATGACCGCGTCTCCTGGGGTTCGTTGATGGAGTGGTTGAAGCCTCGGCGGAGCGCGAAAAGCTCTGTCTCGCGCAGGAATAGCGGTGACACGGCGGCGTCGAACCAGCAGCCGGTGATGGTGTCGAACGTCAGCGCCCCGGCGGTGGCGAACTGGCGGACCGCGTGCATCATGTCGCGTTCACCGCGCGCGTTCGGCGGGACCGCCGGCAATGCCTCGAACAGGGCGGACGATTCGAACAGCATCAGCCCGGTGCACACCGTGTTCGTCGTGGGCCGTGCGGGTTTGTCGATGACGCTGGTCACCTTGCCGTGCTCGACGGTGACTGTGCTGAAATGGCGTGGATCGTCAGCGGTCGTGACCGTGATCATGCACGCCGACGGGTGCGCCGTGAACCGTTGAATGGTTGTCTGGGGCACATATTCGAACAGGTTGTCACCCCACAGCGTGGCCACCAGGGGCTGCTCGACGAGGTCGGCGCACCGCTGCAACGCATCGGCGGTCCCTGCGGGGCGGGGCTGGATCACAATATGGATCACTGGCCCCCACGGCGAGCGGGTGAACAGGTGCCGGAATGCTGGTTCATCTTCGGGGCGGACCACGGCGGTGATCGTGTCGGTGCCGCAGCGGTTCAACAGTTCCAGGCCGTAGTCGGCCATCGGGCGGCCGGCGATCGGGATGAGATGTTTGTTGCCGGTGCACGCGTCGCGCATCCGGCTGCCGCTGCCTCCTAACAGCAGAATCCCGTGTACCGGTGGATGATTCGGCATCGATTCACTCCTGTCGTGCGGATCGGCTTGGTAGTCGGCATCGCCCGTGCACCACTTCGGTGGCAAGGTCGCCGTAGATGACTCCCCCGATCTCGCCGAGGAGATGGCCGGACACCCCATTCCGTAAACCTCCCGGCGGGGAACTACTGGACTGGCAGAAGGAATTCAACACGGCAATCATCAAAATCCGCTACGTGATCGAACGTGCCATCGTGAACTTCAAGACTTGGCGGTGCATGCTCACCGACTACCGCCGACCACTACGCACCAACACAACCGTCTTCCGCGCCGTCCGGGCGCTTCACTTCTTCAAACTTCTTTTACATGAGCCTCCTTGTCCCGTCGAAATACCTCCCGTTGGATCCATGCGACCATATCCCACGCCTGACTGAAATAACCGGACAGACCAATGCCACAACGATGCAGGCCCGTTGCAGAAACAATGCACATCGGTCGCAGCGAACTACATCGAAAATGCTTGGTAGCGATAGTGATTCGCAACCGTTTGGGACAACCGCGACCACACCACTACACCCTCCGGTGGCGCCATCCCGGCGTGGTGTGGGTCCCAGATATGTAGCGGACCATCAAAGCCCACCATCGCGGGAGGCATGGTAGGCGCGGATGCGGCGGACCATTTCGGCGACGAGTTCGTCGTTGGCGGCGTGGTCGCCGCAGTCGGCGTTGGCCAGAAAGTAGTCGCATAGCGCCTGGGCGGCAGCGGCTGGGCTGTCGATCACGCCCGCCCCCCGCGGCGAGTGGCGGAGCTGCGCGTACTGGACGTGCCCGGCGTCCCGCAGGTATGACCGGCTATGTTCAGGTTGCATCGATGACCCTCCAAGGTTCGATGTGCGGCCCCGGCCGGTGTTGCCGCACCGCCGGGGCTCTATTACGCTGCGCCGTCCTCCTTCAGAGGCACTCCGACACCTCGCACACCCTTGCCGCACTTAGATACTAGAGTACATAAGTAGTTAGGTCAAACGCGGGCCGGCCCCTCGTGGTTGACGGGGCCGGCCCGTAGGTTCAGCGCGTTCCAGCGTCAGCCATCTGGCGCGTCCCACTCGTAGACATAGCGGTGCCTGTCACCAGCCGCCACCGAGTCGAAGTACTCGACAACCCGGCCGTCTTGATCGATGGCATGCCGGACGAGAAGCACTACCGGGGCTGCTAACGGTAGTTCGAGTGCGACGGACTCTTCCGGCGTGGCCGAGCGGACCCGCAGCTCCTCGCGATACCGCACGATGAGGTGCCCGTTCTGTTCTAACAACCCATAAATTCCGCCGGGTGCGCTAGCCCCCCGTGACCAGCCGATCTCAGCGTCGATACTCTCAGGGATGTAACAGTCCGCTAGCTGCGTCGGAACGCCGTCTACAATCATCCGGCGCCGCCTCACGCACGCCCGATTCTCCCCCAATGCCTCAGCAATCGGGCCCGCTACGTCGACCATCGCCAGCTCAAGCTGCTCTGCCGACCAGCTGAGTCCCGCAGCCTCCGCTTCAGCTGCAAGGGCACCCTTGCCTGCGGCCCGATCGGATCGGCGAAACCTGGTGTTCCGGATGGTCAAGACTGCCGGCCGCTCTCGGACGAACACACCCTTGCCGCGCCGGGGCTCGGTTAACCCCTCGTTAGCCAGCACGGCAAGACCGCGACGTACAGTCAACCGGGTTACCCCGAACTCGGCGATGAGGTCAGTCTCGCTCGGCAGCTTGGACCCAGGCGCGTAGGTCGCCGACTTGATCCGTTCCCGCAGCTCATCCGCGATCTGTTGGAAAATTGGACGATCACTGCGAT
Organism: Pseudonocardiaceae bacterium; assembly: GCA_050699835.1. Classification (GTDB taxonomy): domain Bacteria; phylum Actinomycetota; class Actinomycetes; order Mycobacteriales; family Pseudonocardiaceae. The sequence goes on from JBOHFW010000317.1 coordinate 11,772, forward strand.
CGTCGACTGGCAATGCACTCGCTCCTTCCAGCTTAGGTACACAAGTGTATATCGGCGGCACCCTACAAGCGGTCTGGTGAGCCCGCGATGACGGGGTGTCCGAGCCAGGTTGACCACGATCGGATCGCCCGGTACCGGTCGCTGTTGCGCGCTAAGGCGCTGGCTACCGAAGCGAGCTGATCAGCCGGGTCGCTTCCCGTTGAGCGGGCTCAGCCAGTGGCCCCGCGTAGCGATCACCGGCAGCGATGATCTCAGCGCAGAAAAACAACTGGGACAACAACCCGGACCTGCTGCCCAGGTCAGCTCGGTACTCCCGCCGCACCCGGGCCGCCAGCGCCGGCACTGCCAGGGAGTTACCCCACAAGGTCGCCGCGTCCACCCGCGCGGTGCCATACCCCAATCCTCCCAATCCAGCAGCCAGCACTCCGGGGCGGTCACATTGGCCCACGCCAAATCAGCGTGCGCCACCGACCACTCAGCCACCGTGGTCTCGACACGGCCCGCGAACACCCCCTCGATCGTGGCCGTCACCCGCTGCTGGCAGATCGGGGCGGTGTGCGGTGTGGCCACCCGGATCGTCGAATGGGCCGCCAACGCGCCCAGCGACCTGCGCATCGTCACCCACCATGCCTCCGTCAACCCCGGATCGGCGCACAAGACGCCACCCGGCTTGATCGGAGACGTGGATCGTGTGTGGGCAAGCGGTGCTCCACCTGGCTGAACATCGGTGAACGTGCCGCTAGGCTCAAACCTTGAAAAGATCGTCTGGACTGGCGTGGCAGACGGGAACGATCGTGAGCTGGGAGTCTCCCTCGGAGCTGGCTGTTCTCAAGCGTGCCTTGGGTCGTCAGCTCGCCGGGTCGCGACACGCCGTCGAGATCGGCCAGCAGCAGGTTGCGCACAAGACGGGCTACAGCCGCTCCTCAGTCGCTCACGCGGAGGCGGGCCGCCAGCTGCTGACCCGGGATTTCTGGAAGACGGCCGACGCGCTGCTGCGCGCTGATGGTGCGCTGCTGGCTGGATACGAGCGAGTACAAGCCGTCAAACAGGAGCACGAGCGGCGGAGCCGGGAGAGGGAGCTGGCCGGGGCGTTCGCTACGGCAGGTGAGTTTCGCCAGGACGATACTGAGCCGCGTCAGCTGCCCTCCACGCCGCTGCCCTCGTCTGATGCCGTGATTGCGGCCAGTCAGCAGGCATGGCGCGCAGTACGGAGCCACCTCATTCGGCACCGCACGCAGCTTGCTAAGCAGGCGGTCAGGCTGTACGACCCGGCGTGGCGGCTGACGCATACGCCAGCCTTGGCGCTGCCGAGCTGGCTGCCCTCCCGTCCGGTGGCCCTTGAGGCCGTCACGCTGGAGTGGGTGCCGCATCCGCCGCGTCCGGCTATTACGGGTCATGAAGCCGAGCTACGGCCGGTGCTGCCGCTTCGCACGCCCGGGCATGCCTTCCGGCAGTACACCAGCGCGATGCGCTACCTCAGTCCGCCGAGCCTCTTTGAAAATCATCCGAGTTACCGGTTGCTGGACGTGTCCTGGGAGCCATCCGGGCGCGGGAGGCTCCAGTTCGGGCTAGCTACCTTTTTTGATAAACTCGATGTCTCCGAGGCGTTGAGTCATGAGCTCGCGGCCGTAACGACAGAGGGTGCGCCGCCTGTATGGCGGCAGCTGCCGTTCCGGGCACGGCTGTCGCAGCCGTTCGATCTGTCTTCGCGAATGGGTTGTATGTCCATTGCTACCCTCACTTTACGTTGGAACACAACTGATGGTTCACATACCTTCTTTTTGCTTAACCGCGACCCGGTCAAAGTAGCCGTGGGCGGAGGCCAGTATGGCGTGATTCCGGCTGGAGAGTTCCAGCCGTCGTGCATCGCCCCGGCCTGCATGCAGGACGATCTCGACCTATGGCGCAACATCGTGCGTGAGTACAGTGAGGAACTGCTCGGTCAGCCCGAACATGACGGCAGCAACGGAGAACCGCTGGACTACGAATGCTGGCCGTTTTACCGAGCGATGCAACGCGCCCGCGAATCCGGGCAGCTGCGGCCCTATGTGCTGGGTGTCGTGCTGCATGCGCTCGGCCTGAATCCGGCCATTATGACCGCTGTCGTTGTTGATGATGCGGTGTTCGATGACCTCTTTCGTGGACTGGTAACCGTTAATGCTGAGGGGCAGGTCGTTGCTGCCCTTGATAATGATCAGCCGGTGCATGGGCTGCCGTTCGCTGAGGCAACCGTACAACAATTCTTGCTCCGAGAGCCGCTTGGTGACACGAGTGCTGCTTGTCTGGCGCTGGCTTGGCAGTGTCGGGACAGGTTGATTCAATAGTCACTCACCGGGCATCGCGCCGCCGCCTGCGCGTCGGCGGCGCAGGACCTCGGCCATGGTGACAGTGGGCAGGGCGCTTTCCTGCACGGCCGCGATGATCCGGTCCCGGTCCGGGTCGGTGTCCAGCATGGCCTGGCCCCACCAGGTGGCGATGACGTGCTGCAGGTCTGGACCAGCCTCGGCCTGGCCGACCGCGCGGTAGAACTCCATGCGGCGCGCTCCGCTCAGGGCGTCGGCGATCCCGTTGATGGTGCGCGGGACGCGGGGCTCAGTCTCCGGAGCGTGCGGGTGTTCAGGCTGCGCGGTCACGGCCGTCTCCAATCCGTAGCCAATGGCGGCCAGTCTCAGTTTTCTGGATCTTGGAATGGTTTGTGGTTTCGTGGCTACGATGAGGGCTAGACGTCGTCGAGGGGAGGCCATCGTGCCAGCATGTCGGTGGATGGTGTACGAGGTCTGGTTCGAGGTGCTCGATGCCTGATACAGCAGTAGTCCGAGCAGCCAGTCTGGTGCTGGCGCACACCCCGGGCCTGGCCCGGCACGGCTCCAAACCGATGCGCACCCTGACCGGCGAACTGACCACCCAGTTCCTGGCCAGCCTGCGCAGCTTTGATGACGCCGTCGGTTACCCGCCGCACCAGGCTTTCCTGGGCGCATGCCATCCCCGTGAGCTGCCCGCCCGCCCGTGGGTCGGGACGGGGTTCCCCGGCGCGGAACGGTTCGCCCCGTTCGGGGAGCTGATGCCCGAGGAGGAGTTCCTCGGGCTGATGGCCGCAGT
>JBOHFW010000318.1:0-7544 GCA_050699835.1 Pseudonocardiaceae bacterium
GTCTTGGAATACGATCTCGCACACGGTTTTGGAGATGGCCTCATCCGCGTTTCCGTGGCTTTTGTTGGGTCGACCGAGCACCAGCGGGTTCTCTGCGTGGCGACCGATGCGAAATGGCACACCGCCGGGGCTGGCGTGCAGCGAGATCGGTTCGCCGAGATTAAGCGAGCGGCCGTAGAGAGTGGCCGGCCGGGTGCTCGACAAGGTCATGGTGAGATCGCCGGGGGCTGGTGCTGCGTGATCGGACATGCAGATCAACGTAGGCGCATCCACGAGATGACGGGAAGGGCGCACGCTGGGGGCAGCCCCGAGGGTGTTAGCGCATGGTCACACACAGATTGGTGACCTCCGCGGTGCGCAGCCTTTCTAGGTTGCCTTGCGCGTCGAACTGCATGATCGGGTAGGAGACTCGGCAGGGCTCGCCCGTGTCGGTGAAGTCCAGCGGCCCGGAGATCCCGTCGTAGTCGATGTCGCGGCGCTGATGGATCAGCTCCAGGCACGCCTGGTAGTTGCTGCACTTCTCACCGGTGCGGGTCACCTCGGCGGCGTGGCGGGCGATGTCGTCAGGGTTGGGTGTGCCGGCGCTTGCGGCCGCGAGTGCTACCACGATGACCGCGTCATAGGTCTCGGCGGCGTAGGTCAGCTCGTTGATCGGCCCTCCCGAGATTGTCTCGAGGCGGCGACGAAAGTCCGGGTTCAGCGGCAGCAGCGTGGTACCGCGCATGCCGGCCAGCACACCAGGGTTTTTCTGATCGACCTGACCGGGCAGCGACACGCTCATGTTCCCGTCCGTACCGTAGATGTGCGTGTTCTGAGGATTCACACCCCGTGCGATCAGCTCCCGCAGAATTCCAGCGCTCTCCTCGAATCCGACGAGAACGACAGCACTTGGCCAGGCCCCGACAACACGGCGCACAAGAGCATCATGATTGGATGCAAGAGAATCGTATGACTCGGTGAGAGCCACCGACATACCACTCTCACTGAGACTCCGCGTGATCACGCTGCGAAAGCCATTGCCGTAGGTATCATCGCGGACCAGCACCGCCACCGATCCCCCACCGTCATTGAGAATCTGCCGACTCAGCACCCGCGCTTGCAGCTCATCGGACGCTGCGGTGCGCAGAAATCGGCCCCCGTCAGGATAGATGCTCAGTTCCGGAGCAGTGCTAACGGAGACTAGCAACGAACCAGCTGCCGTGACGGTATCCACCCTGATTGTGTTCGCCGACAACGATGGTCCAATGATCACGTCGGTCTGGTTGCGGAGCAGCGCATCGACCAACCCGCAGATCGCTGGGTTGCCCTCGTCCTTCTCGTCGCGGCCCACCTGGTATTCATCGACGCGGTAGTTCGGACTCGTCCCAGCGGCCCGGACGTCGCCGACCGCGAGACGCAGCGCCGCGGACTGCGGTTCTCCTCGGCCTGTGACGGGACCGGTGTGGGGGATGAGCCCCCCAATACGCAGGACGGTATCGCCACGCGAAGTGATTGTTGATCATTTGTTGGGCGGTGTCGGGCTGGTTATCCAAGAGATGTCGTCCGGTCCGGAGGAAATAGAGGGTGAGTCCGGCGGAGAAGACGTCGGCCCGCTGTTCCTGAGCGACAGTGAGCCCATCAGCGTGCCGCTCCGGGGCCATCCACCCGGTCGTTCCGGTGACACCGACGACCTCCGGGTCACCCGCGCGACGGCACCACTTGAGATCGATGAACGCCAGTCCACCCGAGCGGTGAGCGACGAGGTTCTCGGGTTTGATGTCGCAGTGGGCGTAATCCTGCCGGTGGAGATCGACCAACCCGTCGGCGATCGCCTGGGCTGCGGCGAGGTAGTGATCGGCGCGGCGGAGCGGGGCGACCTTGCGCAGGTTGCGCCCGGGGATCAGTTCAGCGGCTAACCATGGCGGGCTGGCTGCCGCCGCGACGGCGTAGGTCCGGACGACGTGCCGGCTTACGACAGCCTGGGCGATTTGGTGTTCGCGTCGCAGGCCTGCTCGCTGCGCCGCCGAGGCGTTGGGTATGACCTTCAACGCGACCAGGTGCCCCGCATATCGGCCCTCGGTCCGGCGGGCCCGGTAAACCCGAGTCGACTGTTCCCGGCTGGATAGCAGCCGGCCGAGCCGGAAACCGGGGATGGTCGGCTTGTCGCGCCGAAACCCGCCTGGTAACCAGTCGCGGAGGCGGCGGAAAGCCTCGTTCATCGCGCCAAGATGCCACGGACCCCATCCGCCCGCCAAGATGATCCGGGGGCTGCCCCATTGATGCTGGATAAAGGACACGCTGCGCCCATCACCTCCCACCCGCGCGACCCGTTTACCCGCATAAGACATGGCACGTGAGCTGATCGATCGAGCGCGCTGAAGGGAACAATGTGACAGTGGTGAGCAAGGTCAAAGACTTGACCGGTCCCGGCCATACCGATCGCTTCGGGATCGGTGGCACCGACCTCGGCGTGACCGTCACGGCCCCCGACGGGCGGCTGGTGTCGGTGTTCGGCGACACGTTCGAGAAAGCAGGCGTCGGCGGCCCCGGCTGGCGGTCACCGGTAGTGCTGTTCGGCGACCCCGCGACCGCCCGCACTGGCATCGTGTGGACCGGGGCGGCCGGTCCCGGCGACTACGCCCACCAGGTGTTGGCCTACGAACATGGCTCGGTCATCGACGGCCGCACGGTCACGACGGTCCTGCCCACCGACATCATCACGATCGGCGGCGAGATGTACCTGCACGTGATGGTGTGCGAGGGCCTTGGCAACGTCCTCTGGACCGAGCTGCACCGCTCGAGCGACAACGGCGAGACCTGGAAACACACCGGCGTCACATGGCCGGGTGGCCACCACGGCGGCCTATTCCAGATGCTCACCTACGAACACGGTGACGACGGCTATGTGTATGTGTTCTCCACCGGATTCCAGCGCGACAAGGGCCTGGTGCTGCAGCGCGTCCCCGCCGACCGGCTCGCCGAACCGGCCGCCTGGCAACCTTGGGGATACCGTGACGGCGAGTGGGCATGGGGCAATCCCCCGACCGTTGCCCTCACCGGCGAGCTAGGCGAACTATGCCTGCGTCGCGTCGAGGGCTGCTGGCTGCTGGCGTTCTTCGACGCGGGCGGCTATCGCATCGATGTCCTGACTCTGGACTCACCAACGGCGAACTTGTATGAGGCGCAGCGTGAAACGCTGGTGCATGGCACCTCGTGGGATGCCGAGAACCATGCCGAGGGACGGGTGGCTCAGCTCTACGGCGGCTACCTTGTGCCCGGCTCAGGACTCGACGACCTGCACCTCATCGTCAGCCAGTGGAACACCGCAACGAACTGGCCGTACCGGGCTATGCAGTTCCACGCGAACGTCGCCAGCTAAACCATGAGGCACACGGATACGTCCGCCCTCGTGGCTGGGAGGAGTCCGCAGGCGTGGGTCAAGACTCGTTGCCGAAAGCAGGCCGATCACGAGCACATGTCTAAACCGAGATCCAAAGCTGGGGCAGAGTGGGTTAAGGCGCCTACCGCGAGGTAGCGCACTCCGGTTTCGGCGTAGGCCCGCGCGAGGTCGAGCGTCAGCCCACCGGAGGCCTCTAGTTCGGTCGCCGATTCCGCGGCACGGCGGACCGCCTCGGCGCACTGCGCGACTGTCATATTGTCCAGCAGCACCAGCGACACCCCGGCGGCCAGCGCCTCGTCGAGTTCGTCGAGGGTGCCGACTTCCACCTCACACGGCAGCGCAGGAGCGTGCGCCCGGACGGCCGCGATGGCCGCGGTCACCGAACCAGCGGCAAGCACGTGATTGTCCTTGATCAGCACCGCGTCGCCGAGTCCCATCCGGTGGTTGACCCCGCCGCCGCGGCGCACCGCGTACTTCTGCAGCGAGCGCAGCCCGGGAAGGGTCTTGCGGGAGTCCCGGATCGACGCGCCGGTACCGGCCACCGCATCCACCCAGGCCGCGGTGGCGGTGGCCACCCCGGAGAGGTGGCACAGCAGGTTGAGCGCGGTGCGCTCGGCGGTGAGCAGCCCAGCCACCGGGGCGCGCACAGCCAGCACGATGTCCCCAGCGGCCAGCCTGTCACCGTCTGAGCGCTGGGTGGTGATCTCATAGTTGCCGGTTCCGAGCACCGCGTCGAGTACCGCGAGGAAGATCGGCAGTCCGGCTAGCGTGCCGGGCCGGCGCGGCGAGACGGTCGCCACTGCGACAGCCGAGGCAGGCACGCAGGCCGCAGTGGTGGCGTCCGGGCCGTAGCGCAGGTCCTCCTCCAGCGCGGTGCTGACGACCCGGTGGACGTCGTCAGCATCCAGATCCGCGACGAGGCGCGCCGGCCTCACGCCACCCCTCCCACCAGCTTCGGCTCAGTGAGCACCGGAACACCGGCGTCATCGAGCATCACGGTGATGCTGCGCCGCCAGCGCGCCGAGGTGCGCGGGTGATCGGTGCGGACGTGGCAACCTCGGGTCTCGGTGCGTGCCGTTGCGGCGGCGAGCACCGCGGCTGCGGCCAGGGTGAGCCCAGCGTCCTCGGCGTCGCGGGGCGTCAGCACCGGCCGCCGCGTGGTGTCGCCCGTGACTCGACAGGCAGTGGCCAGTCCCGTGGCGTCGCGCCCGATGCCGGCGTAAGCGCTCATCGCCCGCTGCACCGCGTCGCGATCAGCTACCGGGCGCACCTCGGCGAGCGGACGCGGTGGGCCCGGGCACGGTGACATGGCAAGGTCGGCGGCCACCGCCTCGGCAGCTCTGGCCCCCATCACCAGCCCCTCCAGCAAGCTGTTGGAGCCCAGCCGGTTCGCTCCGTGCAATCCCGTCCGGGCCACTTCTCCGGCGGCATAGAGTCCGGGCACCGTGGTCCGGCCGCGGGTGTCGGTGATCACCCCGCCGCAGTGGTAGTGCGCGGCCGGAACCACCGGGATCGGCGATCGGCCCGGATCCACGCCGATCGCCTGGCAGGCCGCGTACACCGTCGGGAAGCGGCGGCGTAGCTCCGCGTCACCAAGATGGGTGGCGTCGAGCAGAACGTGATCAGTACCCGTCGCGGCCATCCGGCTGGTGATCGCGGCAGCCACCACGTCCCGCGGCGCCAGGGCACCGAGAGGGTGCACGTTGGTCATCACCGGCGCGCCGGAGGCGTCCAGCAGGACCGCGCCCGCGCCGCGGATCGCCTCGGTGACCAGTGGCTGGCGGCCCCGAGCACCCGCACCGAGGTACAGCGCAGTCGGGTGGAACTGCACGAACTCCAGATCGGCGGCCAGCGCCCCGGCCCGCAGCGCCAACGCCAGCCCGTCGCCGGTGGCTACCTCGGGGTTGGTGCTGGCCGCATAAAGCTGGCCCAGTCCCCCGGTGGCGAGCAACACGGCCCGCGCGCGCAGCACGCCGGGTCCGAGAGGGTCCCCGAGCAATGCCAGCCCAGCCACCCGGCCGGTGTCGTCGCTCAGTACCTCGGTGACCGGCTGCCTTTCCAGCAAGGGCAGTTGCCCGCCGCGAGCGGCATTGGTCAGGGCCCGTTCTACCTCGGCTCCGGTGGCGTCACCGCCGGCGTGGATCACCCGGAAGGCCCGGTGGCCGCCCTCTTTGGTGCGCTCCAAACACCCGGCGCTGCCGTCGAAGACGGCGCCGCGGGCCCGTAATGCGCTGACCGCACCTGGTCCGGCGGCCAGGATCGCCTGGACGGCGCCCCGGTCACACAGCCCGGCGCCGGCCGCCACCGTGTCGGCCACGTGCGCGTCCACGCTGTCGCCGGTACCTGGCAGCGCCACCGCGACACCGCCCTGCGCCCACCGTGTGCTGCCGTCCTCGATCGTGGTCTTGGTCATGACCACCACCCGCAGGCCGAGTTCGGCGGCACGCAAGGCGGCGGTCAGTCCAGCGGCGCCGGTGCCGACCACGGCAAGGTCCGCGGTGAGTTCCCAGGCTGTCACTCGTCGCCACCCGGGCGACCAATAGCGATCATGCGCTGTACCGCGCCCCGGGCCCGCTGGGCGATCTCACGTGGCACCTGCACTTCGTCGGTGCCCTCGCGCAAACAGCGCAGCAGCGCCGCTGGAGTGATCATCTTCATGTAGCGGCAGGAGGCTCGGTCGTTCACCGCGCGGAACTCGACGCCGGGAGCAGCACGGCGCAGCTGGTGCAGCATGCCGACCTCGGTGGCCACCAGCACCTCACGTGCCCCGGTCGCCCGGGCGGCATCGAGCATGCCGCCCGTAGACAGGATCCGCACCCGCTGCGCGGGGACCGCACCCTCGCCGGCCAGATACAGCGCACTGGTCGCGCAACCACATTCCGGGTGGATGTAGAGCTCAGCGTCCGGCGCGGCGGCGGCCTTTGCGGCCAGCTGGGCGCCATTGATCCCGGCGTGCACGTGGCATTCCCCGGCCCAGATGTGCAGGTTGCGCCGCCCGGTGACGCGCTGCACATGCGCGCCGAGGAACTGATCAGGCAGGAACAGCACCGCGCGGTGGGTGGGGATCGAGTCGACCACCTCGACGGCATTGGAGGAGGTGCAGCAGATGTCGGTCTCGGCCTTGACCTCGGCGGTGGTGTTCACATAGGACACCACGACCGCGCCGGGGTGCTCGCGCTTCCAGGCCCGTAGCTGCTCGGCGTCGATGGAGTCGGCCAGCGAGCAACCGGCTCGCGCGTCCGGGATAAGCACAGTCTTGTCCGGCGCGAGGATCTTCGCGGTTTCCGCCATGAAGTGCACGCCGCAGAACACGATGGTGCTCGCCGCACACTCAGCAGCGATACGAGATAGCGCCAGCGAGTCCCCGACGTGATCGGCGACGTCCTGGATCTCGGGTACCTGGTAGTTGTGGGCGAGCAGTACCGCGTCCCGCACATGGGCAAGTTGACGCACCTCAGAGTGCCAAACCCGATCCTGCTCGCGCTCTGAGTGGCCGGTGTGGGTCCGCTCCGTTGCGACAGTAGCGGCCATATCGCCTCCTTCACCAACGCTTGCGCTGGCCGTGCCCCCAGTTTTCGCCTTATAGTCGAAAACATGAATCATAACAGCGTGGGGCTCGCGGTGCACGAAGTTCTCGCTGCGGTGCTGCAGGTGCGCGATGGAGAGCTGCAGGTACTGCTGTGGCAACGCGGCATTGAGCCCGACGTCGGACGCTGGGCGCTGCCCGGCGGCCGGCTCGGCGATTGCGAGGATGTGCAGGCCTCGGTGCTGCGCCAGCTCGCCGAGAAGGTGGACGTCCGCGAGGTGGCGCATGTGGAGCAGTTGGGCGTGTTCAGCGAGCCGAACCGGATGCCGCACCGGCGCACCGTGGCCACCGCGTTCCTCGGGCTGGTCCCCTGCGTATCGGATCCCGCGCTGCCCACCGACACGACATGGCACCCGGTGGCGGATGTCCTGGAGGAGTCGGTGCGCGCCGCTTTCGATCACGGCCTGATCGTCCGGCGAGCCCGGGACCGGCTGCGCGCCAAACTCTCCTATACCAATCTGGGATTTGCATTGGCACCATCGGAGTTCACGGTCTCGGCGTTGCGTGCACTGTATTCGGCTGCGCTGGGTCACCGGGTGTCAGCGACAAACCTGCAGCGGGTACTGGCCCGCCGTGGGG
>JBOHFW010000319.1:0-8052 GCA_050699835.1 Pseudonocardiaceae bacterium
CAGCGCCGCCGGGCCGAGGGGGGAGGTGCCCGGCGGAGCCTGTCGTGGCTTTACGAGCCCGGAACGAACACTTCCTCAATCAGGTGGTTCATCCGGCCTTGCATACTTAATGTAAGCCTTTTAGGAACTGCATGGTCTAAATATCACCTGAATGACGCAGAGACCACCGTTGCGAGAGGGCTCCAATTGCACCGAGAGCTACTGCTCCAGCACTCGAAGAACGCAATACCCCCGGGCCGAGCCGTACTGGCCGGCCTCCAGCCCCCGTCAACGTGGCCAGTTCGGCCTCGGTGATGCCTCCCTCGGGCCCGACGATCAGCAGTAGTTCCCCACCGGCCGGCAGGGCAACCGACGGCAGTACCTCGAGCGCACTTTCATGCAGCACCAGGCACCCCGCGGCAGCGGCGCAGCGCTGCCCGAGCGCCGCGGTGCTCACCGGCTCGGACACCTGGGGAACCCATCCCCGACGAGACTGCTTGGCGGCCTCGCGAGCCGCATCACGCCAGCGAGCCAGCGCTTTGGCCCCGCGCGGCCCCGAATCCCAGCGGGCCACGCAACGGTCAGCTCGCCACGGCAGCACCGCATCCACCCCGGCCTCGACGGCCAACTCCACCGACAGCTCCCCACGATCGCCTTTGAGCAGTGCCTGGGCCAGCGTTACGCGCAGCACCGGAGCCGGCTCGCTAGCCCGCCCCAGCACCCGCAGCCGCAGTCGCTCCCGACCGGCCTCGAGCACCTCGCACAAGGCCAGCTCACCTCCGCCGTCGGTGAGCGTCAGACGCTCGCCAACACGCAGCCGCCGCACAGTAGCGGCGTGCCGGCCCTCCGGCCCGTCCAACATCATCTCGGCACCCTCGGACGGCAGCTGCTCGGCGAGAAACACCGGAAGGCTGCTCACTGGTTCCTACCTGCGCCCGTCAGCCCTGCGCCCGTCAGCGTCCACCCAGGGAATCCCGCAACCGGGAGAACAAGCCGCCGGCGCGGCCGTTCGCCGTCAACTCGGCCTGCTCCTCACCACGCATGGCAGCAAGCTCGCGCAACAGTTCGACCTGCCGGGGATCCAGCCGCGTCGGGGTGACGACGTCGAGGTGGACGAACAGGTCACCTCGGCCCTCGGCCCGGCCGGAGCTGCGCAGCCGGGGCATCCCGCGCCCGCGCAGGGTCAGCACGGTCGCGCACTGGGTGCCCGCTTCGACCCTGACCTCCTCGGTGCCATCGAGGGTCTCCAGCCTGACGGTGGTGCCGAGCGCAGCAGCCGTCATCGGGACCCGCACGGTGCAGTGCAGGTCGGCATCGTCGCGGGTGAACGTCTCGTGCGGCACTTCCTGCACCTCGACATAGAGATCACCCGCTGGACCGCCGCCAGGACCCACCTCACCCTGACCGGCCAATCGCACCCGCATCCCGTCGCCCACTCCGGCAGGGACCTTCGCGGTGACATTGCGACGAGCCCGGATCCGGCCGTCGCCACCACATTGGCGGCAGGGTTCCGGGATGACCTCGCCGATGCCGCGGCACACCGGGCACGGGCGCGAGGTCATGACTTGACCGAGGAAGGTCCGCTGCACGTTCTGCACCTCGCCGACGCCGCCGCAGGTGTCGCAGGTCCGCGGGCGGGTGCCGCGCGCACAGCCGGAGCCGTTGCAGTCGCTGCAGAGCACCGCGGTGTCCACGGTGAGCTCTCGCGATGCCCCGCTGGCGCACTCCTCGAGGGTGAGCTGCAGCCGGATCAGCGCGTCGGAGCCGCTCTGCACCCGGCTACGCGGCCCTCGCCGACCGCCGGGTGCCCCGCCGGCACCGAAGAAGGCATCCATGATGTCCCCGAAGCCAAATCCGCCAAAGGGATCCCCCCCGGCGCCGCGTCCCCCTCCAGGCTCCAGTGGATCCCCACCGAGGTCGACGATCTTGCGCTTCTGCGGGTCGGTCAGCACCTCGTAGGCGGCAGTGACCTCTTGGAAACGCTGCTGGGCTGCGGCGTCGGGGTTGACGTCCGGGTGCAGTTCGCGCGCCAGCTTGCGGTACGCGCGTTTGATCTGGTCCGCGCTAGCGTCCCGGGATACTCCCAGGATCGCGTAGTAGTCCCTGGCCACGCTGGCGTCCTCCTGCCGCAGCCCTCGCTGCGGGACTCGTCGTGCATATCGCTACAGCCCGACCCCGCTCACCGGGTGGTCAGGATCTCCCCCACGTATCGTGCTACTGCGCGCACCGCGGCGATGGTGCCGGGGTAGTCCATCCTGGTCGGTCCCACCACGCCCATGCCCCCGAGCACCGTGCCGTGCGAGGCGTAGCCGATCGAGACCAACGAGGTGTTGCGCATCTCCTCGGCCTCGTTCTCCTCACCGATCCGCACCGTGATGGTGGCCGGGTCACGGGCCGCAGCCAGCAGCTTGAGCACCACTACCTGTTCCTCCAACGCCTCGAGCACCTGGCGTAACGACCCCGGGAAGTCGGTGGCATTGCGCGTGAGGTTGGCGGTGCCCCCGAGCAGCAGCCGCTCCTCGGGATGATCCACCAAGGTCTCGATCAGCACCGTCGAGATCCGGGTCATCGCGTCCCGGAGCTCGAGCAGAGCCTGCTCGGGAAGATCGGCCACCGCCGCCGAGGCCTCCGCCAGCCGGCGCCCCGCCAAGGCCTGGTTGAGCAGCGTGCGCAGCTGCGCCACCTGATCCTCGGTGATGACGTCGCCCAGATCGAGCAGGCGCTGGTCCACCCGACCCGCGTCGGTGATGAGAACCAGCATCAACCGGGCCGGGGTCACCGCGAGCACCTCGAGATGGCGCACCGTGGACCGGCTGAGCGTGGGGTATTGGATCACCGCCACCTGCCTGGTGAGCTGGGCCAGCAGGCGCACGCTGCGACGCAACACGTCGTCGAGATCAACCGCGCCCTGCAGGAAGCTCTGCACCGCGCGGCGCTCGGCCACCGACAGCGGCTTCACCTCCGAGAGCCGGTCCACGAATAACCGGTAGCCCTTGTCCGTGGGTACCCGGCCCGCGCTGGTGTGCGGCTGGGTGATGTAACCGTCCTCTTCCAGCGCCACCATGTCGTTGCGGATGGTCGCGCTGGACACCCCGAAATGGTGACGCTCCACCAGCGAGCGGGACGCGACCGGTTCGTGGGTGGCGACATAGTCGGTGACGATGGCGCGCAGCACCTCGAACCGTCGGTCGTCGGCGTTCACGTCACCTCCCTCGTGTTGGGTCACAGCGGCTGGTAGAGCCCTGCTCACCGAGTCTAGTGCGCTCCAGGCGCGGGCGTCGGGACCCGTCAGGACGCCCGATACGCTGGTCGCTCAGGTGAGTGGGGGACGGAGGTGAACGCCGGCTGTGATCTTCAAGGAAATCCGGCACGGCCGCTCCTACCCAGAGCATGGGTTTTCCCCGAAGGACTGGGCACAGATCTCTCCGCAGCAGGTCCCGCTGGCAGACTTGATCACTACCGCGACGGTGGTGGAGCTGGACCGGGTGCTGTCCGAGGACCCCACCCTGCCCGGCGACCTGTTCCCGCACGCGGTCCGCTGGCACGGCGAGCTGTTCTTGGAGGACGGCCTGCACCGCGCGCTGCGCGCCGCCCTCCAGCAGCGCACCACCCTCCCCGTCCGCGTTTTAGATCTAGACCTCCTCCGCAGCTGACCTGCCGTTGGTTGCACCCGAGCGTCAGGACGTCGCGATCATGATGCAGCACAACTGGGGAACTACGCGTCAGGCAGCGCGGGTCGGATCGTCAGCATCTCTGGTGCGGGCTTAGCTTGGTCGATCATCCGGACCACCCAGACCTGGATGAGTTCGTCGGTATCGAAGACCTCGCGACAGCACTGGTATGGCGTTCGATGCGCTCGATCGCTTCCAGCACGTCGGTCAAGCGATCGCGGTCAGATCTCACAGCGGTACTGCTTCATGCATCACTCTGGTGCGAACCCGCTCTTGCAGCGCAGCTGGCGTGACCACATCCACCGGGCCTCCGAAGTAGTCACGAAGATCCATCAGAAACCCGCCAAGATCGAATAAGTTGCGGCCAGGTTCCAGCTCCACTAAAAGATCAACATCACTGTCGCTGTCTGCGTCACCGCGGGCTACGGATCCGAATATGCGAATGTCGACCACGCCGTGACGTCGGGCGATCTCCAGAATGGCCTCCCGACGGCTACGCAGCTCGCGCAGCGACGGCGGTCGGCGTCGCCTTGGGCCAACCACATCGACCTCCTGGACCAATGACACGGCACGCTCCGCCCATGATCGCACGAACGGCGCCCATCCTTGGCATTCTTGCAGGCCGGCGGTGTTACGCGTGCCCCCAGCAGGTTTGACCACCACCGTCCGCGTCCTCGACCTCGACCTCCTCCGCAGCTGACCCTCCGCACGCCAGCACGGCACCCGAACAGGCGCGGCTCACTCGGCTGCAACTGGCCCTACCCTCAATCAGGGCTGCCGATCTCCCGGACAACGCCATTTCGTCCGCGATCTGCAGGTGCCGTGCCTGACGTCACCGATCGGATCGCCTCCTCACGGGCGAGCCCCAGTTCGTGAATCAGCTCATCAACCTTCCGGATCTCCATGATCGCCTCCCAGGTGAAAGGGGGCATGATGGACATCCATACCTCTCCCCGATAGGTCCTCACCACCACCGTCGCGGCCACTCCCTCACGACCCTTGACGACGACCCGTCGAGGTATGCCCGTTCCCAGCGAGGTCTCTCGGGTGCGGATCTCGTGGGCGCGGCTCACCAACGCGGCTCACCATTCACCGCTGGAAGCGCCAGCGACCTGTTTCCCAGCACCTCACCCTCGATGACCACCGCCTCTGTCTCATCGGCCCGCTTCCGCATCCGCTGCCCAGCAGCAATCAAACGCTGCGCGTAGTCATGCTGCTCCGCAGCGCTGGCGCTGCCCTCCATCATCCGCATCGCCAGCGCCGCCATCGCGCGGTTCAGCCGAGCCAGCTCAGCCAGCAGCTCGCGATCTTCCCGGATCACTGCCTGTTGCCTGTCATCATGACATCAAGGTTTCGCTACCCGCTGTGACCATGCGAGGCCCGCTCCCGGACAGCAGCGGACCAGGACCGGACATTCGCGAATCCGGCGCCTGCAACCGTCCGGGACAGGCACAATGGTCACGCTGATCGCTGCGGAGGGAGGATGACGGGTGGCTGAGCCGGGAGAGCCACGGACCTTGCTGGAAGCAATGATCCGCCAGCGGCAGCTGTCGTGGGACGAAGCAGCCGAACTGATCATGAAGACGGCCAGCAAGCATGAGGGGATCGCCATCTCGCTTAGCGGCCGTCACCTGGGCCGTCTTGCTCGTGGCGAGCGATCCGGGAACCGGCCCAATCCGGTCACGCGCCGCGCGCTCCAGTACACGTTCAGCAGGCCGGTCGATGAGCTGCTCGGTCCTTATACTCTTGGTGACCTCGGTGTCGATGAGGACTCACGACGCGGTATGGCGGCTTCGGAGGTACTGGGCGTGGCGGCCGATCGGGCACGGCGATTCATGACGAGTCTTCAGACGCTGTCTGACGAGTCGTTGCAACTGATCCATGACGAGGTGCAAGACCTGGTGCGCGCGTATCCGGCGCGGCCGCTGCCAGAACTCCTCCATCACCTGGTCTCTGGTCAGGAGACCGTATTCAGCCTGCTGGAACGGCCGCAGCGGCCGGGTCATGCTCGTCAGCTGTATTTTCTGAGCGCCGTGCTCGGCGGGCTGCTCGCCAAGGCATCCCATGACCTGGCCGATCCGCACGCGGCACTGGCGCAGTCACGCACCGCATGGCTGTGTGCCGAGCAGGCCGATCATGATGGCCTGCGCGCCTGGATATCGGGGCTTCAGGCATTGATCTGCTACTGGGCGCACCGGCCCCATGACAGCATCCGCTACGCCCAGCGCGGCACTGCTCACGCCCAACGCGCAGGCAGTACTGCACTGGTGTGGCTGCCTGCCAGTGAAGCACGTGCATGGGCCGCTCTCGGCAACAGCGAGCAGGCCCGCGAGGCGATCGAACGAGGCGAGCAGGCCTGGGACCAGGTACGCCCAAACGAGCTGGATGAGATAGGCGGCATGGCCACCTTCAGCCGGGCACGGGGGCTGTATTTCGCTGCCGACGCGCTGGGGTGGCTGCCTGACGAGGTCTCGGCTGCTGAGGACTACGCCCGTCAGGCCGTCGAGGCATACTCCGACCCGGCTGATCCACACTGGGCATTCGGAGATGCCGCCGGCTCACACACCGCGCTGGCCATCGCGCGGATCGGGCGGGCAGAGATCGACGGCGCCGCCGATGCGCTCACTCCGGTGCTCGATCTGCCCGCGGAACAGCGCATCAACGGAATCGTGCAGTCGGCGAATCGAGTGCATCAGGCGCTCAATCACGTACCGACCAGCGCCAGTGCCCGCGAACTCCAAGAGCGTATCGAAAGTTACGTGCTTACTCCTGTTCGCGCGCTGGCGAGGTGACGCTCGCTGTGTACCCGCTTCAGCTGAGTGGCTCACAGGTCATTCTTCGGGAATTCTGCTTGGATGATCTCGGCAGGGTTGCGGGCGTGGTCGGTGACGACCGGGTGACGGACTCGCTCTCTTTCGATACACGCTCACCTGAGCAAGCGGCGGAGATGCTGAACGGGATCCTCGACCGGGCGAAACGTGAGCCCCGCACCGAGTACTACCTGGCGGTGACGACTGTCGAGGATGGCTTAGTGGGGCTAGCCCGCCTCGAGCTCAGTGGCGTTCAAGCAGCCAAGGGAGGCGGCGCCATCGCCGCGGACTACTGGCGGCGGGGATATGCCCTCGACGCCGCCCGCACCTTGATGGACTTCGGCTTTCGGGAGCTCAAGCTCCACCGGATATCGGTGGCCATAGGGCCGGACAACGCCGCGTCGATCGCGGCCACCGCTCGGCTCGGCATGACCTACGAGGGCCGCATCCGTGACCACGTGTACACCAACGGCCAGTGGCGCGACAGCCTGCTGTACTCGGTCCTGGCCCACGAGTGGCCCCCAGCCGAACCCGCCAGCCAGAAGTCTGGCTAGGAGCGCCGCTCGCGCTGATGTCGCCGAATTCGACAGGATGGTTATCCGCTCGCGCCGCGAGGACCATGGTGTCGAACTCGGCGACGTGCTGAGTACCCTTGGACACCTCCCGAATCCGCGATGAGCGAGGTTAGATGGCGACCACGAAGCCAGACGTCAAGTACATCCAGATTGAACGAGTGCGGCGAGAACAGGATCTCAACTCGATGGAGCGCCCAAGTACCTGAACATGCTGAAATTCTTTACACCGCCTGCAGCCGCTTGGGCTGAACACGAAAGGGATTGGCTATCGCACGTGCAGGCGATACATGTTCAAGCGGGCTTCGAGCCGCCGCCAGAGCGCGGCTTTCACGGTTTTCTGTCTCCGCATATGCAAATCAATCGCCAAGGCCCACTGCATGCGCTGCCCGTGCCGCAGAAAATTGACCGTGACCCCATAGACTGACGAGGCTCCTTCGTCGCGTTCCTCGATACCATTAACGATCTTGATTGGTATCAGGGACACACAAACCATGGCTACTCACCGTTGCATCGCGGAGAGCTAGCTCAGCTCGCGAGCAGGTTGCGCACGACGGTGTCGGTAAGTAGGCGGCCGTGGCGGGTGAGCACCAGCCGGTCGCCTGGGGTGGCGGTAAGCAGACCGTCCGTGATAGCGCGATCGGCGGCTGCTCGACCGGCCAGGTCCAGGGTGTCCAGTGGTAGCCCGTTGGCCAGCCGCAGCCCGAGCATGACTCGCTCGGTGTGGCGCTCCGCGGAGCTGAGCACCTCCCGGCCTGCCGCCGGGGAACAACCGGACGCGAGCACAGCGGCGTAGCGCGCGGGGTGCTTGGTGTTCCACCAGCGCACTCCGCCGACATGAGAGTGGGCCCCGGGACCGGCGCCCCACCAGTTCCCGCCGGCCCAGTAGCCGAGGTTGTGCCGGCACCGGGACTCGGCCGCAACAGCCCAGTTGGACACCTCGTACCAGCGCAAACCTGCCGCTGAGAGCGTCGAGTCGATCTGCTCGTAACGCTCGGCGAGCACATCGTCATCCGGCGC
>JBOHFW010000320.1:0-5759 GCA_050699835.1 Pseudonocardiaceae bacterium
CTGCAATACGGCTCGGCACAGGGCACCTCCGAGCTTCGCGAGCAGATCTGCGAGGTGATGGCGCTGGAAGGCATCCGGGCACACGCTGACGACGTCACGGTCACCGTCGGTTCGCAGATGGCCCTGGACATGGTGACCCGGATCTTCTGCGACCCGGGGGACGTGGTGCTCGCGGAAGCCCCATCCTACGTCGGGGCGCTGACCACCTTCGCGTCCTACCAGGCGCAGGTCGTGCAGGTGAGAATGGACGACGAGGGGTTAGTGCCCATCGAGTTGGCCGCCGCGCTGACCACGCTGCGCGCGCAAGGCCGCACGCCGAAATTCCTCTACACCATCCCGAACTTCCACAACCCCGCCGGCGTCACACTGGCCGTGACCCGCCGCACCGAGATCCTGGAGCTGTGCGCCGAGCACCAGGTGTTGATCGTCGAGGACAATCCGTACGGGCTGCTCGGCTTCGATGGCCAGGTCTATCCGGCGATGCGGGCCACGGACCGGGACAATGTGGTCTACCTGGGTTCCTTCTCCAAGACCTTCGCACCAGGCCTTCGGGTCGGCTGGGCGCTGGCGCCGCACGCCGTACGGGAGAAACTGGTGCTGGCCGCGGAGTCGGCCACTCTGTGCCCGCCGGCGTTCACCCAGTTCGTGGTATCCCGCTACCTGACCCAGCATGACTGGAAGGGGCAGGTCAAGACCTACCGGGAGGTCTACCGCGAACGCCGCGACACCATGTTGGCCGCCCTCGCGCAGCACCTGCCTGCGGGGTGCACCTGGACCTATCCGACCGGCGGTTTCTACGTCTGGCTCACCGTTCCGGACGGGCTGGACACGAAGGCGATGCTGCCTCGGGCGGTGACCCAGCGGGTCGCCTACGTTCCCGGCACCGCGTTCTACGCCGACGGGCTCGGCAGCCGTCAGATGCGGCTGTCGTTCTGCTACCCGACGTCAGCCCGGATCGCCGAGGGGGTGCGCCGGCTGGCCGCGGTGCTGGAGGGCGAACTGGAACTGCAGCGCACGTTCGGTAGCGTGCATCCACGCACGGTGCTCGGTCCCCAGTCCCCATCTCCGGACACCGCCTGAGGTTGAGGAGCGGCCGGTGAGCGATCGCACCGTTGCTGTGCTGGCTGGCGGGCTCTCGCATGAGCGAGATGTGTCGCTGCGATCCGGGCGGCGGCTGTCCAGCGCACTGCGCGATGCCGGGTTGCAGGTGGAGGAGTGGGACGTCGACGCCACCCTGATCAGCCGGCTCACCAGCAGCCGGCCGGATGCCGTCGTGGTGGCGCTGCACGGCGGGACGGGGGAGAACGGCGCCGTGCAGTCGGTACTGGAGATGTTGCGGGTGCCCTATGTGGGCGCCGATCCGCGGGCCTGCCGCCGCGCGTGGGACAAGCCGACCGCCAAGGACGAGCTGGCCCGCGCCGGGTTGACCACCCCGGATTGGATCGCGCTGCCACACGCCACCTTCCGCGATCTCGGGCCGCAGGAGGTGCTCGACGCGCTGGTCGGGCGGCTTGGCCTGCCACTGATCCTCAAACCGCCCCAGGGTGGCTCGGCGCTGGGCGTTCACGTGGTACGCGAGGTCGCCGAGCTACCGGGCGCCATTGTAGGGTGCCTGGCTTACGGCGACACCGTGCTGGCCGAGAGCTACGTCGAGGGTGTCGAGGTCGCGGTCACCGTGGTGGACGAACTGGACGGGCCGCAGGCGCTGCCGGCAGTGGAGATCGAGGCCACCTCCGGCTTCTACGACTACGCCGCCCGCTACACCGCTGGCCTGGCCACCTTCCACGCCCCGGCCCGGCTCGACACCGCCTCAACCGCCGCGGTAGCCGAGCTCGCGCTGAGCGCACACCGGTTACTCGGGCTGCGCGACGTATCCCGAACCGATGCGGTCGTCACCCCGGACGGAGTGGCGCACTTCCTCGAGGTCAACGTCGCCCCCGGCCTCACCGAGACCTCTCTGCTGCCGATGGCGATCGCAGCCGACGGCCGCGATCTAGGAACCGTTTACGCCACCCTCATCGACCAAGCCCTCACCCGCTCGGGGCGTGCCTAGCTTTCTGGGCCGGGTAAGTCTCCCTGTCGGGGGAGCATGAGGGAGGTGATGCGTTCCAGGTCGTCGACCGAGCCGAACTCGATGACGATGCGACCTTTGCGGCGGCCTAGTTCGACCTTGACCTGGGTGTCGAAGGTGTCGGAGAGGCTCTCGGCGAGGTGTTGCAGGCCGGGTGCTTGTATCGGGCGTGGTGTCGTCGCCTTGGAAGGATTCTTCCGGGGTTCGGTACGGCTGAGCGTGACGGCTTCCTCGGTAGCACGCACCGACAGCCCTTCAGCGACGATCCGGGCCGCCAGGTCCTCTTGGGCAAGCGGCTCATCCAGGCTGAGCAGGGCGCGGGCATGCCCAGCGGAGAGCACTCCCACCGCGACCCGCCGCTGCACCGCAACCGGCAGCTTCAGCAGCCTGATCGTGTTGGTGATCACTGGGCGGCTCCGCCCGATTCGCGACGCTAACTGCTCGTGCGTCACACCGAAGTCCTCCAGCAGCTGCTGGTAGGCGGCCGCCTCTTCCAACGGGTTGAGCTGGACCCGGTGGATGTTCTCCAGCAGCGCATCGCGGAGCATGGCGTCATCGGCAGTGCCGCGCACGATCGCTGGGATACGGTCCAGCCCGGCCTGCTGTGCCGCCCGCCACCGCCGCTCACCCATGATCAGCTCGTAACGAGCGCCGGGTTGCCCGTTCGCCGGCTGAGCCGGCAGTTGCCCGTTCGCCGGTTCAGCCGGCAGTTGCCCGTTCGCCAGTTCAGCCGGCAGTGCCCGAACCACGATGGGCTGCAGGAGCCCGACCTCTCTGATCGAGTGTGCGAGCTCAGCGAGAGCCTCGTCGTCGAACACCTGCCGCGGCTGCCGAGGATTCGGCACGATGGCCGCTATCGGCACCTCCTGATAGACCGCATCGACGAGCTGACCAGCAGAGCCGTCCAGATCACCGCGCGAACGGAGATGGCAGGCAGGGTCGTTCACCACGACGTCGACCGGTGCTGTGGGGATCAACGCGGCCAATCCGCGGCCGAGCCCACCTTTGCGCGGTGTTCCAGTTCCGGGCGTGTGAGGCAGCGCACTGCGAGCGGACATCAGCCAGACACCCCACGAACACGGTTCGAATCGGCCCGGTCTACGTAACGAGGATCGAGCGCGATCTCTTTCGCGGCATCCAGGTAGCTCAGCGCCCCGCGGGAGCCGGGATCGTAAACCAGCACGGTCTGCCCGAAACCCGGTGCCTCGGAAACCTTCACGCTGCGTGGGATCACCGTGTGCAGGACCTGGTGGCCAAAGTGGTTGCGGACCTCTGCGGTGACCTGGTCGGCCAGCTTGGTGCGCCCGTCATACATGGTCAGCAGGACGGTGGACACCGTCAGTGCCGGGTTGAGGTGCGCCTGCACCAACTCGATGTTACGAAGCAGCTGCCCAAGCCCCTCCAGCGCGTAGTACTCACACTGAATGGGGATCAGCACCTCGGGCGCAGCGACCAGCGCGTTCACCGTGAGCAGTCCGAGCGACGGGGGGCAATCGACGAAGACATAATCGACGTCCAGCTCATCGAGCGCGGCACTGGACAGCGCGCTGCGCAGGCGCGACTCCCGGGCCACCATGGACACCAGTTCGATCTCGGAACCGGCGAGGTCGATCGTGGCGGGTAAGCACAGCAGGTTCGGCGACTGGGGGCTCACCGCGACCGCATCGGCGATCCCGAGCTCCCCGAGCAGCACCTCGTACACCGACCGGGTACCGGCGCGGTGCTCGATCCCCAACGCGGTCGACGCGTTGCCCTGCGGGTCCAGGTCGACGACCAGCGTGCGTAGACCGTACAACGCCAGCCCCGCGGCGAGGTTGACCGTGCTCGTGGTCTTCCCGACGCCGCCTTTCTGATTGGCCACCGCAAGTACCCGGCGCCGAACCGGGCGGGGTAACCGGTCAGTGGGGTGCTTGACCCGAGTCGCCCGTTCCGCCTCGTCCGCGATCGGCGTCCACCCGGCCTCCGGCGGCGACATGCCGGTTGAGGTTTCTGCGGTGGTTCCATCAGAAGTCGATTGCGACACACGAACAAGGGCGTGCCGAGGTGGGGTTTCACGTGAAACAACCGGACGCGACGCGGCTGTCGCACTGTCCGGCTGCGCACTGTCCGGCTGCGACTTGCTGTCGGGCAACTTCGGGGGGCTCACGCTCACCGATCCTTCCTCCGTCGCGCCGTCGCGGGACGAGTACTCGCCGGGCTAGTGACAGGCTGGGCCGGCCGAGATACCACAACGACCGTCGCCGGCGGCTGCGCAATCGTGGCACCGCAGTGCACGATCTCCACCCCCGCCCCTCCAGCGGCCCGGACCGCGCCGATGTCTCGAGCGAGCTCTTCTTCGGCACTCGCACCCTTGACTGCGAGTAGCCGTCCGCCCGGCGCCACCAAGGGGAGAGCCCACTCCACTAACCGTCCCAACGGCGCGACCGCCCGCGCAGTGACGACGTCGTTGCCGCCAAGCTCATCGCGGACCCGCGGTTCTTCGGCGCGACCTCGATGCACCGAGACGTCAAGACCCAGCGCACCGACCACGTCCTGCAGCCACGCGACTCGCCGGGCCATCGATTCGAGCAGCACGATCGTCAGATCCGGTCGAGCGATCGCGAGGGGTATTCCCGGTAAACCCGCGCCGGAGCCTACGTCAAGCACCCGGCAGCCATCAGGAACGAGTTCACCGAGCACAGCGGAATTGAGCAGGTGACGTTCCCACAGCCGGTCCGCTTCCCGGGGACCGATGACTCCTCGGACGACCCCAAGACCCGCGAGCAACTCAGCGTATCGCTCGGCAAGCCCGTAGCGATCACCGAACACCACCCGCGCGACCGCACGAACGTCAGCCAGCGACCGCACCTCAGACGACTGGGCCGCTACTGGACGTTTCACGTGGAACCACGGCAGATCAGGGCGAGGTCAGGAAGAGGGGGACACCACGACGCAGCGTTGCGGCTCGTCGCCTTCACTCTCGCTGTGCACACCCTCCACTGCTGCCACCGCGTCATGCACGATCTTCCGCTCGAACGGGGTCATCGGCTGCATCCGAACCGGCTCACCATTGGCGAGTACGCGCTGCGCGGTCTTCCAACCCAGCTCACTGAGATCGTTTCGCCGGGAGGATCTCCATTGCGCTATGTCGAGCATCAGCCTGCTCCGAGCACCGGTCTGCTGCTGCACCGCCAGTCGCGTGAGTTCCTGAAGCGCCTCGAGGACCACACCCCGCGGACCCACCAGTTTCGCCAGATCATCTCCACCATCAATGCTCACCATGGCGCGCCCCGCCTCGACGTCAAGATCGATGTCACCGTCGTAATCCACGACGTCGAGCAATCGCTCGAGATAGTCACCGGCGACATCACCCTCCTGAACGAGAAGATCCTCGCTCACCGGTGCAGCGATCACCGACCGTGCGCCCCCAGCTGAGCCACCGTCGTCAACCGAGGACTCCGTCCCGGGCACCGCTGCCTCAGTCACCAGCGTCTCCGCCACAACCGTCTCCTCTCCGGATGATCATGTCCTCAGCGGCGCTTCCGGTTCGTCTTCTTCCGCGGTCGCGGCCGCTGCTGGATCATGCCAGGCGGTGCCGGGTCCTCCGATCCAGCCGAGCCTTGGCCATTGACCGACCCCGCTGAACCTGCACCACGGTCGGCATCATTCGATGTAGATCCCTGGGAACGAACCCCGTTCGCCTCGGCTG
>JBOHFW010000321.1:0-4568 GCA_050699835.1 Pseudonocardiaceae bacterium
CGGCTACGGTTCCGGAGGGCGGCACCGAGGTCGGCGTATCCAGTAGCTCCCGGATGCGCCGCAACCCGACCGCAGCCTGCTGGTAGCCGTCGAAGACCTGGGACAGCTGCTGCACGGGCGCGAAGAACAGGCCCATGTAGAGCAGGAAAGCGGTGAGCACGCCGGCGGTGATGGTGCCGGCGGCCACCCGGGAGGCCCCGACCCCCAGCACAGCGGCCTGCGCGAGGTCGGAGAGCAGGGCGACGAACGGGAAATAGGTGGCGATGTAGCGCTGGGCGCGCAGCCGGGCGCGCCGGTAGGCGTCGCTACGGGCGGCGAAGTCCTGGGCCGAGCGCCGCTCTCGGGTGAACGCCTGCGCCACCCGCGCGCCCGTCACATTTTCCTGCAGGTCGGCGTTGACCTCACTGACCCGCTCCCGAGCCTCGGCATACGCCACCGACGACAGCCGCTGGAAAACCACCGTGGCGGCGATCAGTACCGGCAGGCCCAGCATCGCCACCAGGGCGAGGCCAGCATCGGTGAGCAGCAGCGCGACGGCGACGCCGACCGCGGTGAGGACGCTGATGAGCGCGGTGGCCAGCCCGGTCTGCAAGAAGGTGGACAACGCGTCCACGTCAGTGGTCATCCGGGTCATGATCCGACCCGCCATCTCGCGCTCAAAGTAGTCCAGCCCGAGGCGCTGCAGGTGCGCGAAGCTGCGTACCCGCAGCAGGTAGAGCAGGGTTTCGCCGGCCCGCGCGGCCACGATCGTCTGAGCTGCGATGACCAGCCAGTCGGCGGCGACCACCCCTAACCCCACGGCGACCGTGATGGCGAGCAGATTCGGCACATGCCCGGTGACGGCGTCGACGGCGAGGCCACCCAACGCCGGGAACGCCACAGTCGCCAGCGCGTCGAGCCCGACCAGCATGGCGGTGAGAGCCAGCCAACCCCGCATCGGCCGCGCCAGCCGGCCCAGCCGGAGGTTCGGGTCGGGGGCGGTCGGGTCGATGCCGCGGACGCTGGGCGCCTCCCGCGCCGGGGGCAATCCGGCCACCGCCGTGAGCAGTTCCGGGGTCGGCCCGATGCTGCCGACCATGCTTGCTGCCATCCCAGCCCGCCCGCCACCGCCCGCCATCCCACCCCGCGCGACTGCCATATTTGGCGTCGCCCGGACGGCCCCTGGCGCGCCGCCGTCGGAATAGTCCGGTGCATCATCGGGCCACAGCTCCTCGGTGATGCCGTCCGGACCCGAATGCAGCCCGGCCGGTGGATCGGCGGTGACGTTCTCGATCACCTCGCCGGGTCCGGCGAGCAGCGCCCGGAACAGCGCACACCGAGCGGTCAGCTCGGCCTGGGTGCCCACATCAACCACCCGCCCGCCGTCGAGCACCGCGATCCGGGTGGCCAACGCCAGTGAGGATCGGCGGTGCGCGATGAGCAAGGTGGTGCGCCCCGCGGTGACCTTCCGCAGGATGGCGTGGATCGCGGCCTCGGTGGCGGCGTCGACGGCGGAGGTGGCGTCGTCGAGCACCAGCACCCGAGGGTCTGACAGCAGCGCTCTGGCCAGCGCGATCCGTTGGCGCTGCCCACCGGACAGGGTGAGTCCTCGCTCACCGACCTGGGTGTCGTAGCCCTGCGGCAACGCGGCGATGAACTCGTCTGCTGTGGCTGCCATCGCCGCTTGGCGCACCTGGCCATCGGTGGCATCCGGGCACCCGTAGGCGATGTTGGCGCGGACTGTGTCGGAGAACAGGAACGCTTCCTCGAACACCATCCCCACGGCTTGGCGCAGCGACGTCAACCGCAACTGCCGGACATCGATGGCGTGACCAGGCGGCCCGATCCGGATCGCGCCCTGCTGCACGTCGTAGAACCGGGCCAGCAGTAGCGACACGGTGGATTTACCCGAGCCGGGCGTGCCCACTAGGGCCAGCGTCTCGCCCGGTTCGATACGCAGGGACAGCCCGTCTAACACCGGCTCGCTGCGGGCGTACCCGAAGCGCACCCCCTCCAGCTGTACCGCCAGTGGACCATCTGGGACCTCGGTCGCGTCCGGTGCGTCCCGCACCTCGGGCTGGGAATCGATCAGCTCGTAGACCCGCTCCACCCCGGCTCGGGCTAGCTGCGCGAGGATCACCAGGCTGGCGATCAACCGGGCCGGACCGACCAGCATCGCCAGGTAGGCGGCGAACGCCACAAAGGTTCCCAGGCTGATCGTCCCATTCAGGGTCAGCGTGCCACCCAGGGCGAACACCCCTACCTGGCCCACCGAGGGGACCGCGGTCAACGTCGGCGCGAATGTCGCGTTCAGCCGTGCCGCGCGCATCCGCTCGGCGAACAGCTGCCGCGCCCGCTCCTCGAGCCGGGACAGCGCGCGGGCCTCCTGACCGAAGCCCTTGACCACGCGCACCCCGGTGACGGTCTCCTCGACATGCTCGGCGATATCGGCGGCGCGCTGCTGAGCTGACCAGGTTGCTGGAAACAGTCTGCGCCGCGTCCGGGTGGTGACCAACCCCGTGGCTGGCACCACGACCAGCGCGACCAGCGTGAGCAGTGGAGACAGCCACAGCATCGCGGCCAGCGCGACGGCGAAAAGCACCAGCACGCCCGCCGTCAGCGGCACAATCGCCAGCAGCCCCTGGATCACCTGGAGGTCGGAGATGGCCCGGGAGACAACCTGGCCGGTGCGCAGGCTGTCCTGCTTGGCGCCGTCGAGTTTCTGCACCGCGCGGAACACGGCATTGCGCAGGTCGTGCTGCACGTCCAGGGAGAGCCGTCCGCCCAGGTAACGGCGCACGAACGCGGTCCCGAAATGCAGCAGTGCCACCCCAGCGAGCACGGCGACCAGCCAGCCCAGCCGCGCGGTGCTACCCGCCACGGCGTCGTCCACCGCGAGCCGGGTGAGCAGCGGGGTGATGGCCTGCGTGCCGACCCCGATTCCGGAAGCGAGCAGAGCTGCCACCGTCAGGCGGGGATGGCGCCAACAGGCCGCCCAGAGCCTGCGGACCCAGCCGCCGCGGATTGCCGGAATCTGTTCGGGCATGGCTGCCAGATTAAGCGGCGACCCCGACAATTTTGGGGCGTCGCGACCGGGCGAGGTGGACCTAGGGCCTGGCCGGGAGGTCACCCTCGCCGGATCGACGCCCCCCTGTCGCCGTGCGGGGCAGCGTTGTGCGCGGAGGTGTTGTGCGCGGAGGTGTTGCGAGCCGCAGCTTTCCGAGAGCCGGAAGTGTCGGGCTGGCGTGGCACTATGAGCACCTGGCGCGGACGACAGAAGGGGTTGGAGTTCCTGGCGAGTCGTTCGACCTGCTCGGTGCCATCACCGATCAGGTGACGGTGCGCGGTCACCCACACGTCACAAGGCCATCGGCGACGGCGCAGCCACCCCGAGCAGACGGGACAGCGACCCGTGGAGTCCGGCTGGTGTTGGACGAGCAGCTCCCGCCATCCGTCGGTGATGGTCTGAAGGTGTCTGCGTGCCAACGGCGCCGATAACGTGACACCCGCCCGCGCGGTCATCGCCTCCACTGCAGCCAGTCGTTCTAACACCGCACGCCTCACCCGACGGTCCACTCGTTGACCTCCTTGTCGCTCCCCCGACCACCCCGAGAGCGCACTTGCCACGTCTAACGACCCGTTCGAACGGCCGTCACGCCGCAGTGCACTGTCTACCGGACGCCGCTTGCGGACATAAACCCCCCTCACCCGGGTGACGTGCTGATCTACCGGGGAGGTGGTGGGCCACCAATGAGATCGCCAGACCGTTGTGAATCGCTTGGTGGACAGTCGATTCCCGAGGTTAGGCCCACCGTACGGGAAGCGCGGAGATCGACCGGCGGGCGCTGCCTGGCCCGTCCAGCCGCGCCTGCCGGCCACCGGTGAGCTTCTCGCCGGCGCGAAAATGCACCCGGATTGCCTAAGTAATTGTGGGTGACGGGTCAGTGGCGAGCGAATGATCCCCACTGTGAGCGGTCGTGAGCACCGAGGCCAAAATGGTTGTACTTCCACCGCACCGAGACTGAAGCCGAGGAGGACGCCGTGCGCGTCGAGGTCAACCCCAATATCTGCGAGGGTCACGGTCAGTGCAACGCCGTCGCGCCTGAGGTCTACGACCTGGACGACGGTGGGTACTGCCTGATTCGCAACCCGGACGTCCCACCAGACCTGGAGACCCAAGCCGTCGAAGGCGCCCACGCCTGCCCCGTGCACGCCATCACCGTTACCCCCTGACATGCGATACCCCGATATGGAGACATATCGGGGTGGAGCAGCTCGGAAGCTCGCCAGGCTCATAACCTGGAGGTCGCGGGTTCGAATCCCGTCTCAGCTCCTTAGCCGAGGTCGATCACCTTGGCCTGGCTGAGTCCGCCATCCGCAAGGCTGGGGTTGAAGCTGAACACGCGGCAGCCGTGCTCGTTGGTGCAGAATGCTTGTTCTGGCCCCATGATCAGCTGGGACTCGGTGTTGCAGCTGGGACAGCGGTAGTCGGGAGCGTCCGTCATGGCGCCCTGCCCTGTCTCGTTGGCTGGCGAACGGCCCCCCTGCTCGGTATCCGCGAGCAGGGGGGCGTCCGTTCGGTCGGTCAG
>JBOHFW010000322.1:0-9345 GCA_050699835.1 Pseudonocardiaceae bacterium
CAGTTGGACTGAGCATCTGAGCGGGTCGCGTCGCCGGGAGCTGTTGTGACCACCAAGAAGACTGATCTAGTTGGGGCGCAATCGACGGACGCGCCTTGGTGGCGGCTGTTATTTCTGCTAGTGCAAGGCCGCGATGGTGAATGGTGGCGTGGATTTCTCCTGGTAGCGCTCTCTGGGTTATTGCTGGTCGGTGGGTTGGGCGCGCTGCTGGCGTTTGCAGGCTGGACCGGCGGCCTGCTGGGCGTTGGATCGCTGGCTGCTTTGGGTATGGCTCGACGCCGTAGGCGTTACTCAGGAGGCGCTTAGCGCAAGGGTGGTCGGCGGCCGATGCCGCGTACCTCGAAGCCGACCCGGCGCAGCACGTCGGCGTCGAGCAGGTTGCGGGTGTCGATCACGATACGACGCTCGACCAGCTCGGCCAGCCGGCCCCAGTCCAGCACCCGAAACTCTGGCCATTCGGTGAGCAGCACCAAGGCGGCTGCACCGGAGGCGACTTTGAGCGGGTCGTCGGTGACCTGCAGGTCGTCGGTCATGCCGGGCACGGCGGCGGGCACCCCGGGGTCGTAGCCGATCAGGTCGGCGCCCTCAGCGGCCAGCAGCGCGGCCACGGTCAGC
Organism: Pseudonocardiaceae bacterium; assembly: GCA_050699835.1. Classification (GTDB taxonomy): domain Bacteria; phylum Actinomycetota; class Actinomycetes; order Mycobacteriales; family Pseudonocardiaceae. The sequence continues at coordinate 616 of JBOHFW010000322.1, forward strand.
GCGGGTGAGTCGCGCAGGTCGTCGGTGCCGGCCTTAAAGGTCAGCCCGAGCAGTCCGATTCGCTGCCCGGCGAGCGACCCGCCAGCGGTGTCACGGATCTTCTTGACTATCCGGTGCGGCTGGCGGGTGTTGGTGTCCAGGCTGGCCTGCAGCAGTGGGAAGTCGAAATCCACGGCGGCGCAGACCTGCAACAGCGCGTGAGTGTCCTTGGGCAGGCAGGATCCACCCCAACCAGGTCCTGGTTGCAGGAACGCCTGCCCGATCCGCCGGTCGTAGCCGATGCCCTCGGTGACGTCCAGCACGTCGGCCCCGGACCGCTCGCACAGCTCGGCGATGGCGTTGACGTAGGACAGCTTCATCGCCAGGAAGCAGTTCGCCGCGTACTTGACCATCTCGGCGCTGGCCGCGTCGGTGAGCACGGTGGGCGCGCCCAGCCGGGCGTACAGCGCGGCGACCCGCTCGGCGGCGTCCTGCGCGTCGCAGCCCACCACGATGCGATCGGGATTGAGGAAATCCTCGACCGCTGATCCTTCGCGCAGGAACTCGGGGTTGCTGACTACCGCCACGTCCGGGCGGTCCAGCAACTGCGCGGTGCGCGCCGCGGTACCCACCGGCACGGTCGACTTGTTGACCACGACACAACCCGGCGGCAGCAGTGATCGCACCTCGGTGACCACCGCCTCCACCGCCGAGAGATCCGCCCCGCCGCCGTTTCCCATGGGAGTGGGCACGCAGAGGAACACCACCTCGGCCTCCGTGACCGCGGCGGCGGCTCCGACCACGAACTCCAACCGCCCGGCGGCCAGGCCTTGCGCGACGAGCTCGGGCAGCCCCGGCTCCAGGATGGCCACCTCTCCGGCGGACAGCCGGTTCACTTTGCCCGCATCCACATCGGCGCATACCACCCGATGTCCCAACGAGGCCAGGCATGCACCGGTAGTCAGACCCACGTACCCGGAGCCGATCACCGCGATCCGCCGCACGAACATGTGCCGCTCCCCCTCACGTTTTGTTGACCCCCATGGTGACATACCGCAATCAGGTCTACAGGTCACCTGCGTAGGGCACGTCATTCACCCGCTCTGAGCTCATCCACCGTCGCAGTGCATGCGTGGCGCGGACGTCGTCGGCGTTGTAGGTGAGCAGCCGGGCCCGCTGGGCCAGATCCGGTTCTCCGCCGTTCATCCCGACCGCATCGGAGTACCAGCGCATCGAGTTCTCGCCGCTGGCCTCTGGATCGTGCCAGGAGAATCCGGCTATCGGAGCGATCGTCTTGAGCCCCTTGCCGTGCGCGCACAGGAACTGGGTGCCGACCAGCCCGTACAGATCCACCCACTGGTCGCTGGTGATGAATTGCTGTACTTCAGACGCAGACGGGACCCCGGGTGCACCGGCGAAGCGTCCTGCGGAGGAGAGCATCCAGCGGTTCTCGGCCTGCTCGTTGTAGCAGTAGGCGGCAAAGCTCAGCCCGCGCTGGGTGGCGCGGCGCCGAACCTCGGTCAGCCAGCCCCAGAACTCCGCGAAGGACCGTGCCTCGTCCGGTGTCGGCACCGGCTCCCAGGTGGCGAACGCCTGGTACCCGCGAGGCAGCCCGATCTCGGCACCCGACAGCAGGCAGCCCCACAAGTAGGCGCCGGCCTCATCGAAACTCTCCATGTCCACGTCGAGCTCGACGTCAGCCCGCGGTACGACGATCTGGCGGTGACGCCGCACCAGTGTGAGGTCCCGCTGCCAGGCGCGGGCCAGCAACACCGCGTCGCGCATGGACGTCCCGGCCATTGGCACCGGCGCCTCACCAGCCGGGTCCAGTGCGGCCAGCGCATCCACGGTGCACACCCCAGCCGCACGCAGCGCGGCGGCGTCCTCTCCGCGCAGCACCATGCTGACGTCCCGGGACGCCCGCAGTGCCGGGCCGCAGGTGGGCCACCACGGGCAGGAGCGGCATTCGGTGACCCGGGATGGCTGGGCCAGCGGCGCTCCTTCGGTGGCTGCCGCCCGCGCGATGGCCAGCCGATCGGCGAACCGCACGTCGTACTCGTCCATCGCGGTGCACCCACCCGGCCAGGTAGGGGCCTCCAGGTTGTGCCAGACCACCACGTCGGCCTCGAGTCCGATGACCCCGCCGGTGGCCCGGCCGCGGGCCGCCCAGCCAGCGGCTTGCAACAGCCGCACCGCATGCGCCAGCCGCAACTGGTCCCGAGACTGCGGGCGAACCTTGCGATCCGGGTCGCTGCGGGCCCCGGCTAGCCTGGGCGCCTCCAGCGGGCTGGTGCGCGCCCCGCAGCCGGGATCGGTGACCTTGTGCCGCACGACGATCACCGGAAGGTAACCACCACGGTGACGTACCAGCAGCTCCACCCCGCCCCGCCGCCCAGCCGGCGTGTCCGCTGGCAGCACCCCGCCCCAGACGAGCGGTGCGCCCTGGCCGAGCAAAGCCAGGGTGGCGGCACATCGCTGTTCGGCAGACAGGTCGGGCGATACCTCCGCCCAGTCATTGGCGTGGTATTCAGCCAGCCGATCAGCGACAAAACGGCGGTGCGCAACGGCGTCGGCGATCCGCCGCTGCGTGGTCGCATCCAGGGCCGCGCGCGGCTCGGTAACCGCTGCGGGGTCGTGTTCCAGGTGCACCCGGCGACGGCACCGGGTGACCACAGTCGCGTCAAGCAGCACTGCCGAGTTCACAGCGTCAGACTATGTCTCCGGACCGACAGCGTGGCGATCAGGCGCTAGCCTGGGCCCGGTGCTCCAGAACTGGGGGGACGCGTGAGGCAGCTGCTGGCGTCGCTGATGCTCGTCGGGATGGTTCTGCTGGGCGGGGTCATCCCGGCAGCCGCCCATAACGAGCTGATCGGCAGCGACCCAGCCGACGGCGCCACGGTGGCGGCTAGCCCAGCGCGAGTGTCGCTGACCTTCAACCTGCCCGTGCGGCCCGGGTTCAGCACCGTGATCGTGACCGGCCCGGACCAGACCCAGTGGCAGGCCGGCGCGGCCGCCGAGGACGGTGCCACGGTGTCCATGCCGGTTCGCCCGTTGGGTCCGGCGGGTCAGTACACGATCGCCTACCAGGTACTGTCCGCTGACGGTCACCTGGTGCGGGGGGCGATCCACTTCACTCTCGCTAATCCAGGTGCCAGCATCGCGCCTGCGCAAAGCCAACCCGGCGCTCCGGTTTCCCACCGGCCCGAGTCCGCAACTCCCAGCACAGCCACCCAGACCGAGGCCGCCAGCACTCCGGTGTGGCCATGGTTGGTCGGGGGTGTCGTGTCGTTGGTGGCGGGGGTAGCGGTGGCGGTGCGGGTCGGTCGGCGCAGTTGACGGTCAGTCCGCCCGGTGCGGCACGGTGGTGGCTCCGGTGGGCACCTGGCCCAGGGCGTCGAGGTCGGCGAGTGCACGATCGGTGCGGTGCCGCAACTCGCGACGGCTGATCCAACCCAGACCGTAATGCCGGTGGTCCTGAGCGAGCATCACCAACACCGCGAGTGCTTCGGCGAGCTCGTCGCGCTGGTGCATCGGCAGCTGGCGGATGAACTCCAACTGGGAGTCCACCACGCCGTTCAGGAAGTCGACCTCACGCGCCATCGTTCGGTGGCTCCGCCACCGAAAGCTGCCCTGCCTTACCACCATGTGCACCGCCTGCGATCGTCCAGTTGCCCGAACCATCGCAAAGTGACCTGCCCACGTTAGCGTCGTGGGGGACACATCCACCGTTCGTGCCTCAGCCGTTCATGTCTCAGCGCGACCTCAGTCGGGCGCCAGCCAGGAGTTCGGGGTCCACCTGACGGCGGCCGTGCGCGAAGCGGGTTCGCGCGAAGGGCACCATCAGCAACGGCTGCTCGTCGCCGATGAGGTCGCAGTACACCGGGAGGAAGCCGCGATGGTCCAGGCTCACCAGGAACTCGGCACACAGCAGGCCACGGCCATCCAGGCATCCCGTGCCGTGCCAGGGCAGCAACGTCGAGCCACCGAGATAGGAGAAACCGCTGCAGCCACGCCGGGAGGCGACTGTGGCGAGCCTGATGTGTGGCGGGAAGTGCTGGTCGACCGCGGTCGCGGCGTCGGCCAACGAGGCCGCAAGGTAATTCACGGAGTCCCGCCACGCTGAGGCAACCACTTCCCGCCGGGCCGAAGCCAGCTCCGGGGAGAAATCCGCGATGGAGAACCCGTCGAGCCGGGAGAGCACCTTGCAGGCCCACTGCCGCGAGTCGGTCCCCGCTTGAGCCGGTACCGGGACCGAGTACACCAGCGAGGACAGGATTTCGCGGAACGATGGCACGCCGGCCAGTAACTCGCGCGGCAATGTCTCGGCCAACCGCCGGTCAACGTCCGAGGCACTGTGCAGTGGCCGGGGACTGCCCGCCATCAGCGTGATCAGTTCTCTGAAGGTGCGACGGTACTTCTCGCGGTTGCTCCAACCCCGCGGACCGAGCTGCCGCGCGACGAAGCAGGACTGATCGCAAAACCGCACCGAGTTGCCCAGCCCGACCAGCTGGGCATAGCGCTCGAGCTGCCACCGGTAGCGCCGCATCTCCGCCCATCCGCGCGGGCGCGAGTAACCACCGTCGTTGAGCACCACCACTCGCAGGCCAGGCGGATACAGCGCCGCGAAGGCACTGTCGAGCTCCTTGAGCCGCAGTAGCGCACCTAACTCGGCCAGGTCCGGCCAGGGTCCGGTGGCCTTGAGCCCATTGTCGTGCTGTTTGAACGGGAAACCGATGGTCAGGATCGTGATCGCCCGTTTTGCCTCCACGAACGGAAGCATCTGCGCCACCGCGGTCTCCAGCGGGAAGCACGACCGCGAGCCCTTGAGGAACCGGGATCGGGTCAAGATCCGGTGTAGCGCCCACACCACCTCACGCGGGTCCTGTGGCCCCCGAGCACCGCTGGCCGCGCGCGCCGTTGCGCCCCGTGAAGCCACCAGGTAAGCCCTCGCGTTGTCGGCGAGTCGTGCCGATGCGGCCTCCGAATTCGCTCGCAAGGTGTCGAGCAGTGTCCCTAGCTCTCGGGCGTCCAGCCAGACCGGCCACTGGTCCACCCAGCTGGAGGTGCGCAGCAGGTGCAGCGGTAGCGCGCGCAGCGATCGGGCATGCGCGATGGTGAGCGCCGGTCCGGTGATGACCGGAGGGTTACTGAGGGCTGCTGTCCGGTGGACCGGCGGGGCTAGCACTCCCGCCACCGATGGGCGGGCCGGCGACACATGGACCGACAGTAGACGCCCGGGTCGATCGACGCACTAGTTCAGCGGCGGACGGTTCTCCAACGCTCAAACCGCCGACCCGCGCGCAGGCTCGCCATCCTGCGGTCGAACTCCGCTTGCACAGCTGGCGGCGTCACGGCTGCGGGGAAAACCCCAGCGATCAACTTGAGGTCACGGATACCGTGCATGACCTCGAAGCCCTGCCAGTCCCGTATGTCGAAGCCGTAAGTCTTGACGAAGTCACGCTGGTGGGCGGGGGGCCTGCCGAACCGCACACTGCTCACTGCTACCGGTGTCAAGTCCCATTCCGGCGGGCCAACGGCGCAGGAGTCGAAATCGCACAGTACGGGTCGGTCCGGCCCGGGTATGACGTTGCCCAGATGCGCGTCTCCATGGAGCACGGCGGTGGGGAGAGCGAATGTCAGGTCAGCGACGGCCGCCGCCAACTCGGCACTGCGGTGTAGCAGGAAATCACGGTCGGCAGTGGCCATCGTGGTGGTGTGCCGCACCCGATTGTCGAAATCGGTGAGGGGATCCCACTGCGGCAGGGCCCGGCGAGGCAACGGCACGGCGTGCACCGCTCGGAGCAGGCTGGCCAGATCTACCCCGCCCGGCACCGGACCGGTCGGCGTCACCGCCTGCCAGACGGTGGCGATGTGCTCGCCGACCCGCACCGGCTGCCGGACACCGGGCAGCAACCGGATCGCTGGTACGTCGTGCTCAGCGAAGACTGCCGCGGCGGCCACCGCCAGCTTGGCGCGCGGGATGTAGGAGGGCAAGGTGACCAACCGGATTACCACCGGGTCCCGGCTCAGCTGGAATACCGCGTTATTGACGTTGCGGAGCAGCCGAGCACCACAGGCGTCCAGACCGAGCTCAGCACATATTGCCCGCAGACCAGCGGTGAGCTCCTGGTCGCAGCGGGCGAAAGAAAGCACCCTGCTGGCCCCCCGTTTCTTCAGACACTTCGGTACTGGTGAATCAGTTGGGAGAGTTCGCGGGAGTCCGGGTTGGTGGACCGTCGTGCCGCCTCGATCTCAAGTGGTTTGAGCCGGTCGGTTACCCGCTTGGACTTCACCGCGGAGGCAGCTATCAGAGCCTTCCGCCCGACCTGGACACCGTGGTCGACATCGCCCTGCCGGAGGTAGCTGGTGGCCAGCATGGTGAGGCTGAAGGCCTGACTACGGCCCATCAAATCGTCGTATCGGGCCAGCGCCTGGCCGAATGCGGGAATCGCGACCGTCGCATGGCGTGAATCGAATGCGGCTAATTCGTTGTGCACTGTGCCGATCATCGCGTACATGTCGGCGTCGTTGTAGAACCGCGCCCAGTCGGGCGCCTCGTTCGGATTCACCCGGGCCAGCTCGTCCCGGGATCGGCCGAGCAGCTTCTTCGCTTGCACATCATCGCCCATGATCGCGTAGGCCCACGCCTCGTTGCCACACAGCACTGCAACAGCCAGCTCTGAACCGGAGTCCTGCGCAGCGATCTGCCCCAGCTGGAACCACTTGAGGGCATCGTTGGCATCTCCGTTGTGCAGGTACACCCGGCCGATCCGGTACATGATGTTGGACATCAGGCTCGAGTCACCGGACTGCTTGGCGAACTCAAGCGCGGTGGCGAAATGACTGCACGAGGAGTCCGTCAGCCCTACGTCGAAGGTTGTCCACCCGGCCAGGTTTTGCAGATCACCCAGCGCCCGGAACAGCCGCAGGCGTACCTCTTCCGTGCCTGACGCGCCGAGTAGGCGCTGCGCCCAGGACAGCTGCGCTAAGACCGCGTCACGACATGTCCCCCCACCGAACTGGTAGTCCAGAGCACGCATGGCCCTGGTAGCCGCCTCCACCTGCTTGACATCCGTCATGCCGATCTTGCTCGGTGCCGGCGTCTGAGCTGGACTGGGCAGCCATTGCCCGCGGTCGGCCCCCAGGACTGCGGTGCCGAACATCACGGCAGCTCCATGCGCCAGGAGCTTCCGGCGCTTCACAAACTCATCCTCCTCAGCCTCGACCGGGTCGGTGGGCCCCACCAGGCTCGTTGCCGTCGCCGGGTCGTAGGCCAGGCCCATGTACCCCCGTGGGATTCCCAAGCCGTCGGAGATCCGCGCCAGCACGTCGTAGGCCATGACCTGGCGACCCTTGAGGATCTCCGAGACCTCAGATTGAGACTGCCCGGTCAAGGCTGCGATATACCGTTGCGAGACACCTACCCGCCGTAGTAGGCGGTAAACCGAGCTGATGTCGCGATCTGCCAGCACGCGCTTCATCTCCGGCTCGTTCCACCGCTCCAGAGACAGCCGAGGATCCCGCTGACCGTTCGTGTTCATCTCGCCCCCTTGTCGTCCGACGGGCGACGTGTGCAGACTAGGCGCGTCCGTCGTTGCTGGTGAAGAGCAGTTTAGCCAAGCTGATCGGCGCCACAGGTCACTTTGCCGCCGTTCACCGTCATATCATGGCCGATCAGCGCAGCGGACCCCATGACAGGTTTAATCCACCCCTGCACTCTGCCTAACTTTGGCCGGGCGCCACGCTGGGATCGCAACCGTGAGACTGCACGTGGCGAGTTTCCCGGGACTGGCGTTCTCGGGACCCCGGGACTGGCGTTCTCGGGACCCGGGCCCCGAGGGCGGAAAGGTGGAGCAAAGAGGTGGACCAGGTTCTGGGCCAGATCCTCCGGCAGGCGGTGTGGGAGCGGCTCGACATGCTCGACGAGCTGGTAAGCAGCGCCGACAACGGCTCTCTGCTTTCGGTGGCGCGGAGTGAGTTGCCCCGCTTGACCCATGGGTGGCGCGCTCTGCTCGCCTCGCATGTACCCGACCCTCGGGGTCGCTGTCCGGAGTGCTCCAGTCACTGGCGCGCTCGTGCAACATCGTGCAGCGTGTGGCGGGCCGCACACGAGCACCTCGTTTCTGCGGAGGCCCTGCCTGTTGGGGCCCTGCCTTCTCGGGCGCCGTCTTCTGGGACCACGTCTTCAGGGACCACGGTTGTTGGATCCGAAACGGTCTCTGGATCTGACACCGTGGGATTCAACGCTTCCTGGTCGGTGTTCTCCAGGTTCAGGATCAATCGGAGTGCGTGGCAGGTACGTCGACCGGCGTCCCTATTCCCCACCGCAGTCCCCGCTGGGGCTGGCGCCGCGCGCTGAGGGGCAAGGCTTACTCCAACTCCATAGAGCTGGCGGACTCGCCACTATTCGTGGGGCTCCCCCCCACCCACGAAGGCTGAGCAGCCGCCATGTGGCCGGTGATCCGGCGAACGACCGTGCCCCCGACCGAGATGTCGAAGGATCACCGGCCACCCCGGACTCTCCTGCCGGCGGCGTTGCGCGCCCTGCACGCCGCCGGTGGGAGCTCCATCCGACAACTGCACAACCGGGGACCTAATCCCACTCTTCACCGAGTGGAGTGCCGCGCCGGTGCACGGTCGTTGCCTGACCGACCGTGACCGTCAACGTTGCTCTGATGACAGCCGGATCCCACCGCCCGGTGCCTGGTGTGACTGACCAGTGCACCGCGCTGGCCCGGGAGATCCCCCGTC
>JBOHFW010000323.1:0-31749 GCA_050699835.1 Pseudonocardiaceae bacterium
CACCAATGCGGACCCGATCAGCGCCTTGTCGACGATCGGATCGGCGATCGTGCCGAAGTCGGTGACCTGCCCGCGCCGCCGCGCCAGATCGCCATCAAACCTGTCGGTGATCGAGGCGATGCCCAATATCACCGCTGCGGTTACCCGCCACGCTGGATCGGTGCCGTCCCGCACGAACAGAGCTACCACGAATACCGGCACCAGCACCAACCGTGACATGGTCAGCATGTTGGCCAGGTTCCATAGCGGGACCCTGGCCGGTGGTGGCGGCGGGCTCACCGCTCGCCGCCGGCCGGGGCGACCAGCTCCATCGGCTCGACAACAAGATCGACACCCTCAGCGGCCATCACCTGGCAGCGCACCAGATCACCGAGCGCGAAGGATTCCGATCCCGGGCCGGTGAGCACGCATTCACCGTCCACCTCGGGGGCCTGGTGCTCGGCGCGTCCGACGGCTTCGCCGTCCTGGTTGCCCTCGACCAGCACGTCGACGGTCTCCCCGACCCGCTCTTCGGCGCGTTGCGCGGTGAGCTGCTCGACCAGCTCACTGATCCGGGCGACCCGCTCGGCAACGGTGCCCTCCTCGTGCTGCCCAGGCAGGCCAGCGGCTTCGGTGCCGTCCTCGTCGGAATAACCGAACACTCCCACTGCATCCAGCCGGGCCTCGATGAGAAACCGTTCCAGCTCCGCTAGGTCAGCTTCGGTCTCCCCGGGGAAACCTACGATCACGTTGCTGCGTACCCCCGCCGCGGGCGCCTGATGGCGGATCTGGTCCAGCAGGGCCAGGAAGGCTTCGCGCGAGCCGAACCGGCGCATCCGCCGGAGCACCGGCTCGCTGGCGTGCTGGAAGGACAGGTCGAAATAGCTCGCCACCCCGCGGGTGCCCACGATGGTGCTCACCAGCGCGGGCCGGGTCTCGGCCGGCTGCAGGTAGGAAACCCGGGTACGCAGGATGCCGGGGACATTAGCCAGCCCGCGCAGCAGTTCCTCCAAAGCACCCGGGCGCCCCAGGTCCTTTCCGTAGGATGTGGAGTTCTCGCTGACCAAGATCAGCTCCCGCACGCCCGTTCCGGCCAACCACGCCGCCTCGGCCAGTACCTCGTCGATCGGGCGGGAGACGAACGCGCCGCGAAAGGTGGGGATGGCACAGAACGCGCAGCGCCGATCGCACCCTGACGCGATCTTCAGTGGGGCCGCCGGCGAGTGCTCTAGCCGCCGGCGCGGCACTCGGGGACCCCAGCCGTGTCCGGGCAGCGCAGGCCCGGCCGCCAACGCGGCCGGCCGGGACACCGGAGTGATCGGCAGCAGGGTGCGGCGATCTACCGGCCGGTGTGCTGGCACCGCCCGACCGGCGAGCACCTCCCGTAACCGGTCACCCAGCTCCGGGTAGGCGTCGAAACCCAGGACGGCGTCCGCCTCGGGCAGGCTACGGGCCAGCTCAGCGCCGTAACGCTCGGCCAGGCAGCCCACCGCGACGACTTTGGCACCGGTGTCGGCAACTGCGAGCAGGGTATCGATGGAGTCCTTCTTGGCGGCGGCAACGAAACCGCAGGTGTTGACCACCACGACGTCCGCCGCGCCGTCGTGGGCCTCCACCAGCTCCCAGCCGTCCTCGGTCAGCCGACCGGCCAGTTCCTCGGAGTCGACCTCGTTGCGGGCGCACCCTAAGGTCACCAGCGCAGCGCGCGGTGACTTCGTTGGGCCGGGCACCGGCTCAGGGTATCTGGCCACCTCCCATGATCAGGCGGACCAGCCTCCAGACCCCGCTAGACGGGTCCCGCCCATGATCACACCCGGTCGGATCAAGGCACTCCGCTCGCCGCACCGCATCCAGCACGCCCGCCTCAAAATCGGCAAACTGGAGACCATTTTCAGACAACCTTTGAGACCCATGAAATAGGCCGGCTCGGTGCGCTCTCCTCCGCAGACAACAAGCACTCGCGGCCGTGGCTCGCGAAATGCTGATCGTCTCCCGTGGCGTGGACCTCGACCATTCACCGGCTGCTGTCAGTCTGCCGCGACACGAGAACCCAACTGATCGAAGCCATCAAGGATCGGGACAGCCCCATATGCCCCCCCCAGATAGCGACGAGCGAGATTGTGCTCATTGCGAGGTTTGAAATCGGTGAGTGGATAGAGCTCGGAGGCCCCGTCCAAATGTTTTTCAACAAACCACACCTGGTCTCGGTCCAGTCCCGGCTCGCCGGCAACCGGTGCGAGCAGGAGTGCGTCGTGAGTGGTGAACAACAACTGCGCATTGTTCACATTCGTGGACGGCTCACGGAACAGGCCAACCAGCTTGCGAACCAACAAAGGATGCAGACTCGTCCCACTCTCGTCGATGACGAGAGTGTGGCCGCTATCCAAGCTGGCGATAATCTCGGGTATCAAATGCAGCCACACCTGAGTGCCCTCAGATTCATCAGGCAACTCGAACCCTATGCCACCGTGCTTTACGAGCAGTTTCGCTCGATGCGACCGCTCTCTAAAAAAAGCGGCTTGCGTCTGAGCCCGTCTCAACTGCTCCGCAAGAGCATCGAGGCCTTCGACGTCCACCCCGGCTATCCGTGTCTCGAGTTGCGCTGCCATCTCTTGCACCGCGTCGGCCTCTGCCGCTGCAACTGGGTCATCAACGTACTCGACGGCGACGCCGGATATCCCCACATCCGCCGCACGCGCGAGTTCAACAAACCTGGCTCGGCCAGAGTCTGACTGTTCGAGAAACCGGGTAAGCCGCTCACCATCGGACCTGAATAACCGGCCTGGACGCACGAACCGGAGGGATCGCCGGAACCACTCAATCACCGGGCGATACTGATCCAACTTGAGCCGTGATGCTGCGGCAAGAAACAAGGTATCCTCGGTCAGCAGATCTTCAATGACTTCCGCCCGAGTGCGCTGGGTTACCGTTGAGCCGAAGTCGATCGAGTCGCCATCACGCTCGAATAGCAAGCGAGGGCGCCGGTGCGGGTAGGAGTGCAACCGCTCACTGATCACTCGCTCGTCGTCGACAGCGAAGCCGTAGATGTAGCGCACGCCCTCCAAGACCAGCTCGATCTCAAATCTGGACGGCTTGAGCAGTGACTCCCGCTCCAGCCGGAAAGGGCGCCTCGGAATGCCGGAATCCGGCTCACGCCTTCCCCATCCGCGCACCAGGTTCCACATCAGACGCAGGCCATCAACGAGATTCGACTTACCCGATGCGTTGGCGCCGAAGACCGCGGCGAGCAATACGACATCCCGGTCGTTGTCGTAGGACGGCATCAGCAGGAGTTCCTGCTCGTCCCGGAACGATCGGTGGTTGGCGAGCCGGAAGCTGCGCAGCATCTAGCCCTCCTGTCCACCTCACTTGCAGCCTTCTTGTGCAGCGTAGCTGCACGAAACCTCGTCTGAGACCCTTATAACACCATTCAACACCATCGATAGGTTGGTGAGACATGCTCCCTCCTCTCACTGTGCGTCGAGCGCGGGTCGGAGATGTCCGCCGTATCAAGGAGCTGGTGGACTGCTATGCCGAGGCGGTGCTGCTGGTCAAACAGCTGGTGACACTCTACGAGGACGTCCAGGAGTTCTGGGTGGCCGAACGGGACAGCACCGTGCTGGGCTGCGGCGCGCTGCACGTGCTCTGGGAGGATCTGGCCGAAATCCGCACCCTGGCCGTGCGCCCGGACGCCATTGGTCAGGGGGTCGGGCAAGCGCTGGTCACGCAGCTGGTGGAGCACGGACGGGTGCTGGGGTTGCGCCGCCTATTCGTGCTGACCTTCGAGGAGCGCTTCTTCTCCCGGTACGGTTTCCAGATCATCCAGGGAACCCCGGTGACCCCGGAGGTCTACGAGGAGATGCGCCGCTCGCACGACGAGGGCGTCGCGGAGTTCCTCGACCTGCCCTACGTTAAGCCCAACACGCTGGGCAACATCCGCATGCTCCTCGAGCTGTAGGCCCCCCGGTCCCATGATCAGGATCAGTCGAGGTCTGCGGGGTCCCCGCCACGGATCGAGTACAGCAGGCCCTCGAGCTCCTCGGGCTTGATCAGCACCTCGCGGGCCTTGGAGCCCTCCGACGGGCCCACCACGCCCCGGCTCTCCAGCAGGTCCATCAGCCGGCCGGCCTTGGCGAAGCCGACCCGCAGCTTGCGCTGCAGCATCGACGTCGAGCCGAACTGCGAAGTCACCACGAGCTCGGCGGCCTGCAGTAGCACATCGAGATCATCGCCGATGTCCGGGTCGATCTCCTTCTGCTCACCGGCCTTGGCCGCGGTGACCCCGTCGGTGTACTCCGGGCTGGCCTGCTCCTTGGCGTAGGCGACGACCTTGGCGATCTCGGCGTCCGCCACGTAGGCGCCCTGGATGCGGACCGGCTTGGAGGCGCCCATCGGCAGGTACAACCCGTCGCCCATGCCGATCAACTTCTCCGCGCCGGGTTGATCCAGGATCACCCGACTGTCGGTCAGCGAGGAGGTGGCGAAGGCCAGCCGGGACGGCACGTTGGTCTTGATCAATCCGGTGACCACATCGACGCTGGGGCGTTGGGTGGCCAGCACGAGATGGATCCCGGCCGCCCGGGCCTTCTGGGTGATGCGGACGACGGCGTCCTCCACGTCGCGCGGCGCGGTCATCATCAAGTCAGCCAGCTCATCGACAATCGCCATGATGTACGGGTAGGGGCGGTACTCCCGCTCCGAGCCCGGCGGCGCGACGATCTCCCCGCTGAGCACCTTGCGGTTGAAGTCATCGACATGGCGCACCCGGGCGGACTGCATGTCCTGGTAGCGCTGCTCCATCTCCTCCACTAGCCAGGCCAGCGCCACAGCCGCCTTCTTCGGCTGGGTGATGATGGGGGTGATCAGGTGTGGGATGCCCTCATACGGGGTGAGCTCTACCATCTTCGGATCGATGAGGATCATCCTGACCTCGTCCGGGGTGGCCCGGGCGAGCAGCGAGACCAGCATCGAGTTCACAAAGCTCGACTTGCCGGAACCAGTGGAGCCGGCCACCAGCAGGTGCGGCATCTTGGTCAGGTTGGCGGTGACGAAGTTGCCCTCGATGTCTTTGCCTAGCCCGATCACCATCGGGTGCTGATCGCGACCAGAGGCCGGCGAGCGCAGCACGTCACCGAGCCGCACCATCTCCCGGTCGCTGTTGGGCACCTCAATACCCACCGCTGACTTGCCGGGGATCGGAGCCAGCAACCGAACGTTGTCGGTGGCCACCGCATAGGCGATGTTGCGAGTCAACTGGGTGATCTTCTCCACCTTGACACCGGGACCCACCTCAACCTCGTATCGGGTCACCGTCGGGCCGCGGGCAAACCCGGTGACCTGGGCATCCACCGAGAACTGCTCGAGAACGCCGGTGATCGCCTCAATCATCGCGTCGTTGGCCTTGCTGCGAGCCTTGGGCGGGTCACCCTTGACCAGCAGGTCGGGCGGGGGTAATTGGTAATCACCTTCGACGACCCGGTGCACGGACATCGTGGAGCTAGGTTTGTTCTCAAGCTTCGGCTGCGCCGCCGGCGGAGTCGGTGGCTGATCAGTCGCGTCCTCTTCGGTGCTGTTCTGGTCGGTTTGGGTGGCCTGCCGGCGCCGTGCTGGGCGACGCAGCCGCGCGGCGGCGGGATCGGCTTCGGTGACCGGGGTATCGGTGACCTCGGCATCGGTCTCGGGGTCGTGCTCGGGCAGCGCTCCACACAGCCGGCGGATGCGTTCGGGCACCGCTCGAACCGGTGTCCCCGTCAGCACCAGCAGCCCGTAAGCGGCCAACAGCACCAGCAAGGGCGCCGCCACCCAGACGGTGAACCCGTTGACCAGCGGTTCGGCGACGAGATACCCCAGCACGCCGGCCGCCCGGGATCGGCCCACCCCGTCAGCGGGCGATCCAGCCGCGAGATGCCACAGACCGAGCGTCCCCAAGGTCAGCAGCAGCGTGCCCACTGTGCGGCGAGGGCGCGCTGCCACGTCCGGCTCGGTGCGCATCAACGTCACCGCGACCCCAGCAAGCACCACTGGCAATCCCATCGACGCGATACCGAACAAGGCACTGCACGCCTGCTGGAGGCCGCCACCGACCGGTCCCCCGGCGGTCCACCACACGGCCGCGGCGACGACGACGGCGAGGGCGATGAAGCCGAGCGCGAGGCCGTCCCGGCGGTGTGCGGGCTCAAGCTCACGGGTGCGTCCCAGTGTCCGGGCGATTCCGCCGACGCCACGGGCCAGCAGCGACCACGCACCAGTCAGACTCCGACCGGCAATCCTGCGTCGCCCCCTACGTGGGGTTGGCCGCCGCGCGGGAGGCGCGGACTTCGGTCGCGGGCTCGACCTACTCGCTGAGCTTCGGGATCGCCCATTGGTGGGCTTTGCGGACGCCTGCCCTGCCATGTTCCACACGCTAGCCCGCCTGCCCCTTTCTGCACCCAGCAAACCTCACGGCACCGACCCCAGCAGGTGCGGGGTATTTATGACGGCGCAGAGTTACCGCCGCTTGCCGTTCTGCCCACTCATGGATACCCGCAACGCGGTCGCGGCGTCCGCGACACGCCGACGCCGACGCCGACGCAGCGTCGAGCGGGCTCACTCACCTCGTGTCCGAGACCCGTTCCAATCCAGCGACGAGTACCTCGAGCCCGAACTCGAAGCGTTCCTCCACACTGCCCTCGGTGAGCGGCCCGGCCAGGGCGACGATGTGGGGAAACATCTCCGGCGGGAGCGCTGCGAAGTAGTCCCGGATTTGATGCACCCGCTGCGTTATCGCGGTGGGGTCGGACGGAATCTGCGTCCAGGTGCCCGCTTCCAGAGCCAGCGCGGAGGTGTAGGTGGCGATGAGGTCACCGGCGAGCGCGGCCACCCGGTCGGGCAATCCTCCCGACCGCAGAATGGCCAGCATCTCTCCGGTAACGCGGAGCGCATTGGGTCCGGTCGGGACAGTGGTGGCGATCGCCAGCTGGGCGCTGCCCGGGTGCTCGATCAACACCCGCACCATCGAACGCACCAGCTGCTTCAGCTGCTCCCGCCACTGTCTCGGATCGGGCTCGGGGAGGGTGACCTCGTGCTATGGACCGCGACGGCGCTGTCCAGCTACAAGCCCCGGGGTAAGACGTGGTGGCTGCGCTGGACCGATAGTCCCAGCCCCGGCTTCACACGCGGTCACGCCCCAGGTTGGTAGTCGAAAAGAGCAGCCATAGCGGAGGTTGGCAGTACTTGAAGGACTCCCTACGCCGCCGAATGGGTTACTGACCGGAGGGCCGATACTGGCTCTGAGCTGCGGGTTTCTCTCTCATCGCATCTCAACGTCTCCCGCTGTTTTGTGTCCTCGTGTGCCCCCAGTGTGCCCCAGCGGAGATCATTTAACCCGCGCTCCGCCGGTCGGATCTCTAGCAGACATCCCCCGTCCGACAGTCCACTGAGGAACCGACCATGAGCATCGAACCCACCACCTACGAGCACGTTAGCGCACTCGCCGCTGCGGTCCGCGACGGTGAGCTGAACCCGGGAGCAGCGGGAGCACCTGGTCACGCTGCTGCACACCCTGAACACGGTGATCACGCTGGCACCGCGAGCCCAGCAGATCTACCCGGACAACGACGCTGCGGCGTTGGGCTACGTAGCGGCGGCGTGGGAACCGGTCGCGACCACCTACGCTGAGCTGGCCGGAACCGTCCGCACCGGCGGCGGGGTTCCAGCGACCTGAGCTGAACCAGGAAGGCAACGGCCCACCCAGTTACCCGCTGGGTGGGCCGTTGCCTTGGTCAGCTCTAGTCGAATTCGCCAGTTCGGACTCCGGTCGTGAATGCGGACCATGCTGCCGTGGTGAACCTCAGCGTCGGCCCGGTGGGGTTCTTGCTGTCCCGCACAGCACGGTCACTGTCGAGGGCGGCCACCTCGACGCAGGCACCCTGGTCAGTGCTGCGGCTGCTCTTTCTCCACACGAGGTCGTTCATTCTGCTGAATACCGCCTCTCCATCTGTTCGAGGAACGAGATCGTTCCCGCCTCATTGAGCGCGAGTTCGGTCAGGCGCTCGAAGGTCGCCGTGTACCGGTCGACATCAGGTGGTTTCTCGATGTAGAGGGCGCCACCTTTGATCTCCACGTACACGGTGTTCATCGTCGGTGTCTCCGGGAACCGCAACGCCCAAAAAGATCCGGTCATCGCGGGGTGGAACCCGACCGAAAACGGCAGGACCTGGACGGCGACGTTCGGCAGTGCAGCGGTGTCGATGACGTGACGAATCTGCCGGCGCATCACCTCGGGGCCGCCTACCACACGGCACAGCACAGCCTCGTTGAGCACGACCCGCAGAATCAGCGGGTTGTCGTCTACGAGCCGCTTCTGCCGAGTCACGCGCAGCCTGCTGAACCGCTCAGCGTCGCTGTGGCTGGAAACAACGGCGCTGAGGTACTCCTCAGCCTGGAGAAGGCCAGGGAATGCCTCGGACTCGTAGATCCACGCCTCCGTTGCGACGGTCTCCATGCCGAGGAAGTCGGCGAACCAGTGCGGCACGGTGCTGCCGAAGTCGGCCCACCAGCCGCGCTCACCCGATTCCCGAACGAGCCGTTCGAGAAAGGCGACATGGGTGACCTCGACATCGTAGAGCTGGCAGAGGGACCGGAGGTTGCCCACGTCGATACGTCGCGCGCCGGTTTCATACTTACTGATGGCGGTGTCGGTCTTATTGATCCACGCGGCGGCCTCTATTTGGCTCTTGCCCGCGAGGTCGCGGAGGCGTCGCAGCTCCATGCCGAGCTGGCGCATTCGCATCGTCGGACTGCTGTCCGCCACCGTCGCCTCCGTGATCAGCCAGTAGTGGGCTCCAGTCTGCACCTGGCAAGTCTGCCGTACAAAACGGCTGCCTGCTGGCGCTTGACTCAAGTCACCTGACGTCGCTACATTGGTTGCGGCTGGTGACTCTAGTCACTTGCCGCGAGTCGTCGGGCCCGAGGATCGGCAGGTGTGCGACGGCTAGACCTTCGACGTGGGCGGGACTCATGGCTGGCAGGCACAGCACGCGCGGCGCGCACGCCCGAATCCCTGAACAGCGGGGACCGCGCCCAGTGGGGATCACGGACGCGACCACGCGCGTGGAGCACCTGATGAGTGATCCTGCGGTGGAGCATCGGCATTCGGGCCGTTATCTGGCGTTGTGCGGGGCCGAGGTTCTGGCGGCGAGTTTGACTGAGCCGGGGCGCGGTCAGTGCCAGCCCTGCGCCGTCGAAGCTGCCGGTCGGCCACTGGTTGAGCCGTCAACCGCTCCCGGTGGCCGGTCGGCTCCCTCCTTGCCATTACTGCGGGGGTGGAGTTGGTGAGCTGGTATTTGCGCTCTTTGGGCGATCACGACACCCATCACGGCGAGCTGCGTAGTGATGGCACGGTGCTGGCGCGCTGCGGCGTCAGTTTCACCCCACGGCCCACATTGCGGGTCGTGGGGCCACCGCCGGGAACGCTGGGCACGGGCCCTCTCGCGCTGAGGGGCAGCCCGCCAGATCCGGATCAAATCTGCCAGGACTGTCGGCGTGGTGGGGGTGATGCTCGGTGAGCGGTCCAGCTGTGATCGAGCACCCGTTACCGGGGCGAGCTGTCCACCTGCTCACGGCTGGTGAAGCATTCCGGCAGGGCTACCCGAGCACGTCCGTGGCGGTGTGCGGGGAGCTGGTGACCAGCGGCCCGGACGGCGAGAACGACCCCCGTTACTGCCCTGAATGCGTGCGGGCGGCACTGCGGTGGTGCGCGGAGCCCGGGGCCGGTGAGTGCGGACATCATCCCGGGGGCTCGCGCCGATGACCGCGGAGAAGTCGCACCGGTTCGCCCTGACCGGTCAGGACCCCGAAGGCCGTAACCGCACGATCTTGTGGCGGGAAGTTGATCTGGTGCGCCGGGTGGTGCTCACGCTGGACGCCACCATGACCACCGCGACGGTGCTCACTCCTTCCGAAGCCGTCGAGGTGGCGCGGGCGATCCTGGCGGCGGCCCGGTGAGCGCCCCGACCACGGTGACCGGCCCCGCCGGCCTCAGGCTGCTCATCGGTGAGCAGCTGCGGTTCAGGCTGCTCGCGCTGGCCGCGCGCGCCGCACCCAGCTCACACACTCCACCCCGAACCCCGATCGGCCGCTGGTCGAGCCAGGCCCCCGAATCGGCTCCCAGCGGCCGGTCGGCCCCCGATCTTGCTCCCGCTGAGACCCCGGCTGGCTACCGGTCGAACCCCGCCCCACCGCTTCGGGTTCCTGGTGGCCAGCCGGTTCCATCTCCCGCTGGTGCCGAACATGCCGAGGTAGCCGGTACCGACCGGATGGGCATTCCTTGACCGCCGCCGTGCGCCCGGGTTCACCATCCGGTGGAAAAGAGGCGATCCGGTGGCGTACGTGCTCAGCGGTCAACAGGTGGGCGATCACGAGATGTCTGAGGTGCTGGACACCATTCCGGTCTTGCCGGTTGGCTGGACTGACCTTGCGGAGGTTCGTCAGCTCGGCGAGCGGTGGATGCGGGCCCGAAACGCCTAAGCGTTCACCATCGCTCCCGGCGGCTGGTCGGTTCCCATCCTTGGACATCGCGATGGGGTGTGACTGGTGAGCTGGCATTTGCGGTCTTTGGGTGATCACGACACCCATCACGGTGAGCTGCGTGGTGATGGCACGGTGCTGGCGCGCTGCGGTGCGCTGTTCACTCCCTGGCCCACGCTGAAGGTGGTGGGCCCACCGCCGGGAACGGCTGGCCACCGGCCCTCTCGCGCTGAGGGGGAACCCGCCGGATCCGGAGCAGGTCTGCCCGGAGCGCCAGGGTGAGGGCGGTGGTGGCCGGTGAGTGCGGTGGGGCGCGCGATGCATCTGCTGGGGTCCATCCGCACAGTGATGTCGCGGCGTTCGGTGCGGGACCGCACGCATTCCCGGCTCAATTCGTTGATCACCTGCCACATCGAGCCGACGTCGCTGGGTTCCCGCAAGCTCGCCGCAGTGCGACCGAGTGAGGTGCACGCGTGGGTGGCGGACCGCGGCACGGTGCTCGCCCCGGCGACGCTGCGCAAGCTCGTTGGGCTGCTGCGCTCGGTGTTCGCCGACGCGGTACTCGACCGCCGCATAGCCACCAACCCGGTGGTCCGGGTAAGCCTGCCCACCGCGCCCCGGGAACGCGTGGTGCCGCTGACCGTGTCCCAGGTGCGGGCGCTGGCTGATGCGGTGCCGCCCCGGTATCGGGCGATGGTGCTTACTCGAGCCGGGCTCGGGCTGCGCATCGGGGAGCTGCTCGGACTGCGGCTCGCTGACATCGATTTCCTGCGCCGCACCGTCCGGATCGAACACCAGTCCCACGGCGTGACCCGCCAGCTCGTACCACCGAAAACCGAAAGCTCCCGGCGGGTCATCCCGCTGCCCGCGATGGTCGCGGACGCGCTAGCGGCGCACCTGGCCGCGCGCCCGGCGGGCGCGGACATCGAATGTTCCTGCCCGGATAGCGTCAGCTGCTCCCGGGTCGCCTCCGGCCTGCTGTTCCACACCGCCACGGATAAGGCGATCGATCAGGATTACTACGGGCGCCGGATATTCGGCAATAGGTCGGGTGTCCTTTAAGGGCGACCAACGGGGTCAGCCGACGGGGAGCACGGTGGGGACGATCATGGGGCGGCGCCGGTAGGTGTCGGAGACCCAGCGGCCTACCACCCGGCGTACTGACTGGGCGATCCGGTGCGGGTCGGTGATCCCCTCCGCTTCGGTGCGAGCCAGTTCCATCTCGACCAGCGGTACCACACCATCGAGCGCCTTGGGGTCGTCGGAGAACCCCCGACCCGAGATCGTCGGCGGAGCCACCGCCCGACCGGTCGCCGACGTGACCACCACGGTGATCGCGATGAACCCGCCTTCCCCGAGAATCAGCCGGTCGGACAGCGTGGACTCCCCCACATCGCCCACGGACAACCCGTCCACGTAGACCTGCCCCACATCGACCCGGCCGGTGATCTCCGCTCGGCCCGCCATCAAATCCACGACCACACCGTCCTCGGCGATCACCACCCGCTGCGGCGCCACCCCGGTGCGGACCGCCAAGGCGGCGTTGGCCCGCAGATGCCGCCATTCGCCGTGCACCGGCATGACGTTGGAGGGCCGGATCGCGTTGTAGAGGAACAGCAATTCCCCGGCCGACGCATGCCCGGACACATGAACCTTGGCGGTGCCCTGGTGCACCACCGAGGCGCCCAGCCGGGTCAGCCCGTTGACCACCCGGAACACCGCGGTCTCATTGCCCGGAATGAGCGAGCTGGCCAGCACGACAGTATCTCCGGAGCGGATCCGGATCTGCCGGTGCTCACCGCGAGCCATCCGGGACAGTGCCGACAGTGGCTCGCCCTGCGATCCGGTGGAGACGAACAGCACCCGGTGCTCGGGCATCGCCAGCGCCTCCTCGAGATCCACCAGCAGACCCGGCGGTACCCGGAGCAGGCCGAGATCGACCGCAACGCCCATGTTGCGCACCATCGACCTACCCACCAAGGCCACGTTGCGTCCGTGCCCCGCAGCGACGTCCAGCACCTGCTGTACCCGGTGCACGTGGCTGGCGAAGCAGGCCACGATGACCCGCTGGGTGGCCTTGCCGATCACCGAGTCCAGCACCGGTCCGATGTCCCGCTCCGGGGTGACGAAACCGGGCACCTCAGCGTTGGTGGAGTCAATCAGGAGCAGGTCGACCCCTTCATCGCCGAGCCGGGAGAACCCGGCGAGATCGGTGAGCCGCCCGTCCAGCGGTAGCTGGTCCAGCTTGACGTCGCCGGTGTGCAGCACCAGTCCGGCCGGGGTGCGGATGGCCACCGCCAAGGCGTCGGGAATGGAGTGATTCACCGCGAAGAACTCGCAGTCGAACGACCCGCAACGGTGCCGGTGGCCCGCCGCGACCTGCACCAGCTGCGGTTTCTGGTGATGCTCGCGGCACTTCTCGGCGACCAGCGCGAGGGTGAACTCAGATCCCACCACCGGCAGGTCGGGCCGCAATCTGAGCAGGAATGGCACGGCGCCGATATGGTCCTCGTGCCCGTGTGTGAGGACCAGCGCCTCGATGTCATCCAGCCGTTGCTCGATCGCGCGGAAATCGGGCAGGATCAGGTCCACTCCGGGTGCGTCGTCCTCGGGGAACAGCACCCCGCAGTCGACCACGAGTAACCGGTCGGCGTGCTCGAACACCGTCATGTTGCGGCCGATCTCCCCAATGCCGCCCAGGGCAACGACTCGCAGGCCACCCTCGGGTAGCAGCGGCGGCGCTGTGGTGGGCACCCCGGGTACGGGCAGTGGGGTACCGGTGGGGACAGCGCTCATGCCTCAACCCTGACAAGCAGGTCTCGCGCGCTCACGCCAGAACCCCAGCCTTGACGAGCGCCGCGGCGATCGCGGCGACGTGAGCTGGCTCGGCGGCGAGCAGTGGCAGCCGGGGGTCACCGACGTCGAGCCCGACCAGCCGCAGTGCCGCCTTGCTGAAGGCCACCCCGCCAACCAGGGAGAAAGCGCTGGTCAAGCCGAGGGTGGAAACATGGACTTCGCGGGCGGTGCCCAGATCACCCCCCTCGAAAGCGGCGATCAGGGTCCGCAATCGGTGGGCCACGACATGGCCGATGACGCTGACGAATCCCACCGCACCGACCGCCAGCCACGGCAGGTTCAGCACGTCATCCCCACAGTAGTAGGCCAGGTCGGTGCGGGCGATGATCTCCGCGCCGGCACCGAAATCCCCTTTGGCATCCTTGACCGCGACGATCCGTGGATGTTCGGCTAGGCGGTACAGGGTCTCGGTCGCGATCGGCACCACCGAGCGCGGCGGGATGTCATACAGCATGACCGGCAGGTCGGTGGCGTCCGCGACAGCAGTGAAGTGCGCGACCAGGCCAGCCTGCGGCGGACGGGAATAGTACGGGGTCACCACCAGCAGGCCGTGCGCGCCGGCCTGCGCCGCCTGCCGGGCCAGCGTGACGCTGTGCGCGGTGTCGTAGGTTCCGGCACCGGCTACCACGACAGCCCGGTCACCGACCGCCTGCACCACGGCCCGCACCAAGCTTGCCTTCTCGGCGTCGGTGGTGGTCGGTGATTCACCGGTGGTGCCGTTGAGGACCAGCCCGTCGCAGCCCCGTTCCACCAGCTGGTAGGCGAGCTTCTGAGCGATGTCCAGATCCAGTTCACCGCCGGAGGTGAACGGGGTAGCCATAGCGGTGAGCACCCGGCCGAAGGGCTGGCCGGAAGCAGCGGTCGGCACCGTGTTCATGTGGGGGAACGCTACCGGTCGGTGCTGCAACCCTCGTCGACCGAGGGGCAATCAGCGCGCTACAGCCCCCGCTGGCTGTCCTGCAAGCCGACCACGTCTACTTCACATCACCGTCCAACTCGACCACAGCGACACCGCGTCCATAGGCGTGCAAAGTCAGCTCCTCGGGCGAGCCGACCACTGTGACGGAGCGCTCAGCACGCCGGGCAGTGCACTGCAACCCGTCCGGGGTGCGCAGCACGACACCGGTTGGCGAATTCCGGTACAACACCCGGGCTGCCAGGCTGAGTACCGCCCAGAGATCACGGGCCCGGCGGGCGTCGGCCGTTCGCGGTGTCCACCCTTGCTGTGCCCGGCGCACGTCCTCGTGGTGAACGAAGAACTCCATGGTGTTGCCCTTGTCACCCACGATGGGCAGGCTCCACGGTGACCACCAAGGCGGCCCGGAACGAATCAGGTCAACAAGCTCCGGCCAGGGCAGTTGGGTGATACTCCGTTGTACGCGTGCGGTGTATCCGGCCAGCATCGGCAGCAGAGCTCCCGATGCCGCATCCATCCGGCGCTCGCGGAGCACCAGATGCGCCGCCAGGTCACGGGCCGTCCACCCCGCGCACAGCGTTGGGACATCCGGGCCTAGCTGATCCATCAAGTCGCATAATTCGTGCCGCTCGCAGGCTGCGAGAGTCTGCTCTCCCACCGCGCGTCACCCTTCCCGGTCGGGCCCGGCCGAGGCGAGCTCGATCTGCAGCAGCAGTCTAGATCCATGACCGCACGCGACTCAGCCTTCGGACACGAACGGGCTGGAGGCGATCTCGGTACCGTCGGGCAAGGCGCTGATCTCGAAGTCGTTGAATACGTTGGGTGCTGCCTTGTGTAGTTGGCGCAGGCACTCCACGGCCAGCGCGCGGATCTCCACGTCAGCGTGTTCGGTGGCACGCATGGCGATGAAGTGGCGCCAGGCTCGGTAGTTGCCGGTGACCACGATGCGCGTCTCGGTGGCGTTGGGCAGCACCGATCGAGCCGCCTGGCGCGCCTGCTTCCGGCGCAACGTGGCGTTCGGCTCATCGGCGAAGTGCTTCTCCAGCCCGGCGAGCAGTTCGTTGTAGGCCTGTTGGCTGGCGTAGACCGCGGCGTGGAAACGCTGGTGCAGCTCGGGGTCGCCTGCGATGACGTCGGGCTCGACCATGGCAGCGGTCCGTTCAGGCACGTAGCGCTGCGACAGCTGTGAGTAGGAGAAGTGCCGGTGCCGGATCAACTCATGGGTCAGTGACCGCGACACGCCGGTGAGGTAGAAGCTGACCGTGCCGTGCTCGAGCACCGACAAGTGACCGACCTCAAGGATGTGTCTCAGGTAGCCGGCGTTGGTGGCGGTCGCCGGATTCGGTTTGCGCCAGGACTGGTAGCAGGCACGGCCGGCGAACTCTGCGAGTGCCTGCCCGCCGTCGGTGTCGGTAGACCACGGAACGTCTGCGGGCGGGAAGAACTCGGTTTTGGCGACGAGCTGGACCCGCAGCGGCACGGTGCTCACCGAATCCTCGCTCACTGCGGCGTCAGCTCCCTCAGGTCGGCTCACGGCGCACCACTCCCTCTCTCATCCAGGTCCGGCCTCAACCGGCCGGAGCCTACTGCGACACCGATGGCGTCTTGACTGACATCACTTATGACGCCATATTGACGTCATGGATCTCACGCCATACGTCAACCAGCTGCGGGAAGACCTCACCGCAGCGGCATCTGCGGGCGACGAGCAGACCCGGCACACCGCGGCCATGCTGGGCGTCGCGCTGGAACCCGCGGCTCGCCTGGCCATCATGAATGCGCTGTCCGATCTCGCCGCGGAGGTCACCGCGGCGCTTGACGGACAGGTAGTGGAGGTGCGCCTGGACGGCCGTGATGTGCGGGTCGCAGTTGGCTCGCAACCCGAGGCCGGCACCACGGAGGCCGGGCACGGTGCCTCTGGACCCTGGGCCGCGGGTACCCGGGCCGATGGACCGCCGCCACCCTTCGGCCCGCCACCGCCCTTCGAGCCCGGCGCTGCCCCCTTCGGTGATGCCGGCGGCGATATCCGGCGGATGACCTTGCGGCTGATCGATCAGGTCAAGGCCAGGGCCGAACGGGCCGCCGCCGAACAGGGCGTATCGCTGAACACTTGGGTCTCGCAGGCCGTTGCCGGCGCACTGCGCGGGGAGCCGTGGAACGACCCACGATGGACCCCCGGGGATCGTCGCGGCCGCAATCGGGTCCAAGGCTGGGTGCAGGGCTGACCGATCTTGCTGAGGAGACATCGTGGAACACGACGACACCGGCGCGTCGGTGGTTCGACAGCAGCACTTCACATGCCCAGGACCAATCGCCATCTGGGTCGAGCTCGATGGTGGACAGCTGGACATCACGCTGCGGGAAGACACCGCTGGCTCCGGCGAGATAACCGTGCAGATCCACCCTGACCGGACCGGCCAACCGCCGTGGAGTGTAGGATTCCACGGTCTGCTGAACTGGCTGGGCGAGCAGACCGGCGCGACCCCCCCAGTGGGCGAGCTGGCCGCCGAGGCAGTGCGCCGCACGATCATCGAATTCGCCGAAGGGCGGCTCACGGTACGCGGCCCGCGGGAGTTTCCACTGCGCACCGTGCCACTGATTATCCAGGTGAGCGCACCGTCCGGGTCGTCGATCACCGCCCGGAGTGGTTCAGCGGATATCGCCGTCACGGGAGTGGCTGCCGGGCTTGACGCTGCTACCGGCTCCGGGGAGGTCCGGGCGCAGCGGTGCACCGGCGCCGCCGAGATCCGCACTGGTTCTGGCGACGTGCAGCTGGGCACCGTGGCGGGTCGGCTGCGAGTGCGTACCGGCTCCGGGCAGGTCGACGTAACCAGCGTCGAGGGCGCAGCGGGCGCCGGCACCGTGCAGACCGGTTCCGGTGACGTCCGGCTCGGCGCCGTCAAACACGACGTGAGCGCCCGAACCGGCAGCGGTGACCTCACCGTGGTCGACGCCTGCGCCGGCGGTCTGGAGCTCACCACGGGTTCGGGGCAGTTGCGGGTGGGGATCCACCCTGGCGTCCTCGCCGAGCTGGATGTCAGCTCTGGCTCCGGGCGCGCGCACAGCGACCTCCCGGTCGGCGGACCGCCGACCGAAGGTGACGTCGCGCTGCGGGTGCGGGCCCGCACTGGATCGGGCGACGCGTTGGTCACCGCGGCGCCCTCCTGACCGGTCTGGAACCAGCGCCACGGCCAGCTACCGCGCCCAGGGCCGAGACCAGGTCACCTCGCTCGCCGGGTGCGATCGCCTCGAGTTCCAACCAGTCGGCCATCTCCCGGAGCGCCCTGGCGAGCTCGGCGACCACCCGCGCGGTGTCAGTGATCCCTGGCTCGGCGAAGGCACCTGGCACCCGCAGCACACCGGCGGCGCGGTCGGCTTTGAGATCGACCCGGGCAACCAGGTGCCCATCCAGCAGAAACGGCAACACGTAGTACCCGTGGCTACGCCGGTGCTCCGGGACATAGATCTCGATCCGGTACCGGAACCCGAACAGCCGCTCGGTCCGCGCCCGGTCCCAGATCAACGGATCGAACGGGCACAATAGCGCGGCGCCGGTAATCCGGCGCGGCGTGCGGGCGTCTCGGTGTAGGTAGGCGGGCGCTTGCCAGCCCTGGACCGTCACCGGTGTCAGCACTCCAGCGTCGACCAGCTCTGCGACCGCCTGCCTGCTGCATTCCGGTCGAAGCCGGTAATAGTCGCGCAGGTCGGGCTCGGTGGCGACACCCAGCGCGGTACTGGCTCGGGCGACCAGCTCCCGGGCGCCTTCCTCGGCACCCACCCGGCTGCTGAACACGTCGGCCGGCAGCACCGTGACCGAGTCCAGCTGCAGCAGCCGGATCCGATCCAGTACCCGCAGTAGGTGCCGCCGGGTCACCGAGCCAGCCGGCCGGGGGTCAGCGAAACCTTGCGCAGCCAACGCCGTCCGCCGCGCCACGTCCAGTCCCATCCTCTGCACAGACCCCGATGCTGCCACCCACCCCCGACATTTCCCGCCACCCCACCCCGAGGAGTCTCCATGTCGGGGACGGCTTACCGTGCGAGGGGTGGCAGTGGGTGGAGTGAGGGTGGCGACAGCGGGGGATGCGGGCGTGCTGGCGGCGCTGCACCGGGTGACTTGGCGGGCCGCCTACTCCGAGCTGCTGCCGGCCGGGACACTCGATGAGCTGGAGGCGCCGCAGGTACTGCAAGCCTGGGGCGAGACCATCGAGGGCGGCGCCACAGTGCTGATCGCCACCGAAGGTGACGATCCGGTCGGGTTTGTGGTGGCCGGTCCGGCGCCTGAGGACGATGTGGCCGCTGCCGATGGCACGGTGCCCGCCGACGCGGCGAGCACCGTGCTGGTGAGCACGCTGCTGGTGGAGCCAAGGTGGGGACGCCGCGGCCATGGGGGGCGGCTGCTCGGCGCGGCGGCAGCGGCGCTGCGCGAAGCCGGCGCCACCCGCGGCATCGTCTGGGTACCCGCCGAGGACCCGGCCTCGCTGAGCTTCTACCGGCGCGTGGGTTGGGACCCCGACGGCACCGTACGCACCCTCGACGCAGTCGGCCGCCCGCTACGCGAGCTCCGTCTCACCGGCCCTCTCGATCTCGTACTGACGCCCGAACATCCGCAATAGCGATCTGGGCGGGTGAGCTACAGGTCAAGGAGGGGTTCCAGACCCACGGTGAGGCCGGGGTGATCAAGTACGGCGCGGACGCCGAGCAGCACACCGGGCATGAACGACGCGCGGTCCAGCGTGTCGTGGCGGAGGGTCAACGTCTCACCCGCAGTGCCGAACAGCACCTCCTGGTGCGCGATCAGCCCGGTCAGCCGGACCGAATGCACCCGCACTCCATCGACGTCGGCGCCCCGGGCCCCAGCCAGGGCGCGGCTGGTAGCGTCTGGAGGCGCACCTAGACCGGCCTGCAGGCGAGCAGCGGCGATGAGCCCGGCGGTACGGGATGCGGTGCCGGACGGAGCATCGGCCTTGCGCTGGTGGTGCAGCTCGATGATCTCTACCGATTCGTAGAATCGAGCGGCCATCGCCGCGAAACGCATCAACAGGATCGCGCCGATGGCGAAGTTAGGGGCAATCAGCACCCCGAGATCGGGCTTGGGCGCGAGCCATTCACGAACCTGGGTCAGCCGGTCGTCGGTGAAGCCGGTGGTACCGACGACGGCGTGGATGCCTTGATCCACACAGAAACGGACGTTGTCCATCACCACGTCGGGGTGAGTGAAGTCGACGACCACCTCAGCACCGGCATCAGCGACGTTGAACATCCAATCACCCGCATCGACCATCGCGACGAGTTCCATGTCAGCGGCGGCATCCACGGCCTTGCACACCTCGGTACCCACCCGACCCCGAGCCCCGAGCACCCCAACCCGGATCGGGTTCTCCTCTGAGCGATCCTTGGCGGCCTCCTCAGCGGGGGTCATGCGATCAACTCCG
The DNA here is from genome assembly GCA_050699835.1 of Pseudonocardiaceae bacterium. Lineage (GTDB taxonomy): Bacteria > Actinomycetota > Actinomycetes > Mycobacteriales > Pseudonocardiaceae. The sequence continues at coordinate 19,690 of JBOHFW010000323.1, forward strand.
CTATCTCGTCGGGCAGATCATTCTCACCAGCGTAAGGACCGACCACGGCAGCGGTGACCGGTCGGCTCAGCAGCTCGCGGGAAAGCTCCCCGACCTCCTCCGAGGTCACCGCGTCGATCCGCCGTAGTTCCTGTTCCACGGCGGGGTGCTCGCCGTGATCGAGCTCCGCACTGCCGATCCGGCTCATCCAGGACAGCGCATCCTCCAGACCCAGCACCAGCGCACCCCGCAGTTGCCCCTTGGCCCGAGCCAGCTCACGGCTGGACAGGCCGTCGCGGGCCAGCTCGGCCAGCACGTCACCGATCACCACCGCCACCTCACCCAGCCGGCCCGGTGAGCACCCGGCATAGATCGACAGGCTGCCGAGGTCGGCGTAGTCCTCCGTCGCGGAATACACCGAGTAGGCCAACCCGCGCTGCTCGCGGACCTGCTGGAACAGCCGCGAGCTCATCCCGCCACCCAGCGCGGCGTTGAGCACCCCCAACGCGTAGCGCCGCCTGTCGTGCCGGTCCAGCGCCCGCACCCCCAGCATGAGGTGGGCCTGCTCAGAGGAATCGGGGCGCAGCGTCAGCGCGCACTGGTCGGTGATCTCGGCCTGACCACGGCGGGGCGCCTCGGGTGGCGCGCACCCGGTCAGGTGGTGCCCGAAACTGCTGGCCACCGCGGTCAGCACCGCGTCATGCGAGACGTTGCCGGCTACCGTCAGCACCATCCGCTGCGGCGTGTACCGGGTTCGGTAAAAGTCGTGCAGCGCCTCGCGGCTCATCTCGGTGACCGACTTTTCAGTACCGAGTACCGGTCGGCCCAGCGGATGCGACCCGAACAACGCGGCACCGAACTCGTCGTGCAGCGCCTCCTCCTGATCGTCATCGCGCATCGCGATCTCATCAAGCACCACACCACGTTCTAGCTCGACATCCGACGGATCGAGCCGCGCGTCCCCCAGCACATCGCAGATCAAGTCGACGGCGAGTGCCAGGTCGGAGTCGAGCACATGCGCGTGATAACAGGTGTGCTCCTTGGTGGTGAACGCGTTGAGCTCACCCCCCACCGCGTCGATCTCCTCGGCGATCGCCGCTGCGGAGCGTCGCGCGGTGCCTTTGAACAGCAGGTGCTCCAGGTAGTGCGCCGCCCCGGCGAGGGCGGCAGGCTCATCCCGTGAGCCCACCGCCACCCACATCCCCACGGCGGCTGAGCGCGAACCCGGCAGCTGCTTGGTCAAGACGCGCAACCCGGAGGGCAGCACGCTGCGCTGGAGCGTTGCACTGTCGCGGGTTTCCACGGAGCACCGCCGTGCGGTCACCTGCCGGCCGGGACCTCGGCCGTGTCCGTGGCGGAGCCGGTCCCGGCAGCGGCCGCAGTGTCGTCCTCACGGACCGGCACCAGGCTGATCTTGCCACGGTTGTCGATGTCGGCGACCTCGACGCGCAGCTTGTCGCCGACCTTCACCACGTCCTCGACCTTGCCGATGCGCTTGCCGTTCCCCAGCTTGGAGATGTGCACCAGGCCATCCTTGCCGGGTACCAGGGAGACGAAGGCACCGAAGGCGGCGGTCTTCACCACGGTGCCCAGGAACCGCTCCCCCACCTTGGGCAGCTGCGGGTTGGCGATCGCGTTGATCCGGTCGATAGCGGCGTTGGCGGACGGGCCGTCGTTGGCACCGACGTAGATCGTGCCGTCATCCTCGATGGAGATATCCGCACCAGTCTCGTCGGTGATCGAGTTGATCATCTTACCCTTCGGGCCGATCACCTCACCAATCTTGTCGACCGGGATCTTGATGGCGGTGACCCGAGGCGCGTACGGGCTCATGTCGTCCGGTCCGCTGATGGCCTGCGTCATCACCTCAAGGATGGTCAGCCGGGCATCCCGGGCCTGGGACAGCGCCCCGGCCAGGACCTCCGACGGGATGCCGGCCAGCTTGGTGTCCAGCTGCAACGCGGTCACGAACGCGCTGGTGCCGGCGACCTTGAAGTCCATGTCGCCGAAGGCATCCTCCGCGCCCAGGATGTCGGTGAGCGCGACGAAGGTCTGCTGCCCATCGACCTCGCCCGACACCAGACCCATGGCGATACCGGCCACCGGCGCCTTGAGTGGAACCCCGGCGTTGAACAGCGACATCGTGGAGGCACAGACCGAGCCCATCGAGGTGGAGCCGTTGGAGCCCAGCGCCTCGGAGACCTGGCGGATCGCGTAGGGGAACTCCTCCCGGCTGGGCAGCACCGGGACCAGCGCCCGCTCAGCCAGCGCACCGTGACCGATCTCGCGCCGCTTGGGTGAGCCCACCCGGCCGGTCTCGCCGGTGGAGTACGGCGGGAAGTTGTAGTGGTGCAGGTAACGCTTGGTGGTCTCCGGGGACAGCGAGTCGATCGACTGCTCCATCCGCAGCATGTTCAGCGTCGTGACCCCGAGGATCTGGGTCTCGCCGCGCTCGAACAGCGCCGAGCCGTGCGCCCGGGGGATCATCTCGACCTCAGCCGAGAGCGGCCGGATGTCGGTGATGCCGCGGCCATCGATGCGCACCTTCTCGCGCAGGATGCGCTGGCGCACCGCTGACTTGGTCACGGCCCGGAATGCGGCACCGATCTCCTTCTCGCGCCCTTCGAAGCGCTCGCCAAGCCGCTCCAGAGCGCCGGCCTTGAGCTCGTCGAGCCGGTTCTCCCGGTCCTGTTTGGCCGCGACGGCCAGGACATCTGCCAGCTCCTCGGCCACCGCCTCGCGGACGGCATCAAGGATGTCGGGCTGGTAGGCGGGGAAGGTGGGGAAGTCCAGCTCCGCGTTGCCCGCTGTGTCAGCGAGCTCCCGCTGAGCTTCGCACAGGGCGCGGATGAACGGCTTGGCGGCCTCGAGTCCAGCCGCCACTAGCTCCTCGGTAGGGGCCGGAGCGCCGCCAGCGATCAATTCGATGGCCGCCTCGGTAGCCTCGGCCTCAACCATCATGATCGCCACATCACTGGTCGCGCCGTCACCGACCACCCGGCCGGCAACGACCATGTCGAACACCGCTCGGTTGAGTTGCTCATAGGTGGGGAAGGCGATCCACTGGCTGCCCCCACCGCTGGCACTGCCGTCGCTGACCAGGGCCATCCGGGTAGCACCGACGGGGCCGTCGAGCGGCAAGCCGGAGAGCTGCGTGGAGGCCGAGGCGGCGTTGATCGCGAGCACGTCGTAGGGGTCGGCCGGGTTGAGGCTGAGCACCGTGACGACGACCTGGACCTCGTTGCGCAACCCGTCGACGAAGCAGGGACGCAGTGGGCGATCGATCAACCGGCAGGTGAGAATCGCATCTGTGGACGGGCGACCCTCGCGGCGGAAGAAAGAGCCGGGAATTCGCCCAGCCGCATACATCCGCTCCTCGACATCAACGGTCAGTGGGAAGAAGTCGAACTGGTCCTTGGGCTGCTTGGACGCCGTGGTGGCGGACAGCAGCATCGTGTCATCGTCGAGGTAGGCGACCACAGCTCCGGCGGCCTGCCGGGCCAGCCGGCCGGTCTCAAATCGCACGGTGCGGGTGCCGAATACGCCGTTGTCCAGCACGGCGGCTGTCTCATGGACCGGGTTGGCGGAGGTGCTCGGGGAATTAGTCATGGTTGAGTTGATCATCGTTCTCCTCCTCGCGACACGGGCCAGCGATGGCACCATCAGCGTGGGAGCTAAGGACGACAGGCCGGTCTTCGATCGAAGCCCCCGGAGCATGACGCTTGCTCTCGGGAGCCACTACCGAGGACCGGCGGACGACGGTCCCGACGACGGTGACAAGGCGGTTCGTACAGCGATGTGTGGTTGTGGAACTCGCAGGCCCTGGATGAGCAGCCACGATCAGCGGCGCAGGCCGAGGCGCTCGATCAGGGACCGGTAACGCGCGATGTCGACCTTCGCGAGGTAGTTCAGTAGGTTGCGGCGACGGCCGACCATGAGCAGCAGACCGCGCCGGGAGTGATGGTCGTGCTTGTGGTGCTTGAGGTGCTCGGTAAGATCCATGATCCGCTTGGTCAGCAGGGCCACCTGCGCCTCAGGGGACCCGGTGTCCCCCTCACGCAGCCCATATTCAGCGAGGATCTCACTCTTCTGTGCGGTGGACAGCGCCACGGGTTGATCTTCTCCTGTCATCTCGTACCGTGCGGGTCGCGAATCACGCGGTAGGTACCGATTTCAGCCGACCGCCACGGACCGCAGCCGGATCCTCGTTGAGGCTACCAGCTGACCCCCTCGGCGTCCGGCCCCGCCCTGGTTCACCCAGCGTCTCGCACGAGCGCGGGCCTACCCAAGCACGCCGTCGAGTTCCGGCCCTACACCCTGGTCAGGGCCAGCTGCCCGCCCCAGCATCCGGGCGAGCGACGGGCACTCTTGGCGCAGCAGGTGGGCTGCGACAGCCAGCTCGGCCCGGGGCGCCAACGCACGAAGCGCCGCCACCAGCACGACCTCACTGTGCTCCTTGACGGGCAAGGTGTCCCGGCTGACGGTAGGCCGTGAGTCACGGACCTGCTCCAAAGCGGCCCGGATAGCCGCTGGGTCACCGGAGGCGACCTCAGGGGTGAGGACCCGACGCTCCAGCATCACCATCCGGGCCAGCACCGCGGGATTGCCGATCTTCGCCCGGCGACCGCTCATCAGCTGGCTGAGCATCGGCGCGCTTAGCCCGAGGACCTCGGCCAGCTGCGCCTGCGAAACATCGAAAGCGACCACGAGTCGCCGCACCCGATCACCGAGCGACTCCCCGTACCATTCCCGCTGTAGGGCAACGTTGCGCGCGATGGCGAGCTGCTCGTCCACCGGACTCCCCTTCCGTGCCCATCCTTCATCCTGCCAGCAGGAGCAGACACTGGGGGCTGTGTTCGACAATCAACTGGTGCGATCGAACACCGCGCGGGTCCGCGCCACATCGTCGTCGATCTGGGCTACCAGCTGCTCAGGGGTATCGAAGCGGTACATGCCGCGCAACCGCTCGACGAAGTCCAGAGCTACCCGCTCGCCGTAGAAGTCCTCGTCCAGATCCAGGACGAAGGCCTCCACCCGGCGTTCCCGACCAGAGAAAGTCGGGTTTGTGCCGATGGAGACTGCTGCCGCCAGCTCCCGGCCGCGGTGCACGAACCGGCACGCATATACCCCGTCGGCGGGGATCGCGCTATGCCGGGGGGTCGACACGTTCGCCGTCGGGTATCCCAGGCTGCGGCCACGCTGCTCCCCGCGGATCACGATCCCCTCCAGCCGGTGCGGGCGGCCCAGCGCGATACCGGCGGCCGCGACGTCACCGGCGTCGATGCAGGAGCGGATGTAGGTGGAGGAGAACGTCAGCTCGCCCTGGGACAGCAGCCCCACGCCTTCGGCGGTGAAGCCGAATCGCCTGCCCAGCCTCCGCAGCAGCTCGATGTTCCCAGCCGCCTTGTGCCCAAAAGTGAAGTTCTCGCCCACCACGACGTCGGCCACGTGCAGGCGCTCGACGAGCACCGCGTGGACGAACTCATCGGCCGGCATCCGGGAGAGCTCGACGGTGAAGGGCAGCACGAAGAACACCTCCACGCCAAGCGCTTCGACCAGCTGCGCTCGCCGGCGCAGGGTGGTGAGCTGCGCAGGGTGGCTGCCGGGGCGGACCACCTCCGAAGGATGCGGGTCAAAGGTCATCAGCACGCTGGGCACGCCCATCTCCCGGCCGCGCCGCACCGCGTGGGCGACCAGCTGGGCATGACCGCGGTGCAACCCATCGAAGACTCCGATGGTGACGACACTGCGGCCCCATCCATTCGGGATGGCCTCAAGTCCGCGCCAGCGCTGCACGGACGATGAGGCTAACGGGTCACTCATCGGTCCTGGTCACTCACCGGCGGGGCGCAGCACCAGGATCGGCCGGGCCTGGCCGTCACGTTCGGCGAGCAGCGCGATGGCGCCGCCGTCAGGATCGATCGCGGCGTGCGTGCCGGCCAGCCCGAGGGCCGGCACGGACCCACCATGGGCCAGCACCCGGGTCTGCTCGGCGTTTACGGCGCGGTGCGGGAAGGTGTCCTTCACCACCTCGTCCATCCCGGCCCACAGGCTGGGCGCGCTGGCCAGCTCGTCGAGGGTGCGGGCGACGTCCAGGCCGAAGAGACCCACTTGGGTCCGGCGCAGCGCGGTGAGGTGTCCCCCGACGCCCAGCGCCGTGCCCAGGTCCCTGGCCAGTGCCCGGACGTAGGTGCCGCCGCCGCACTCCACGAGCACGTCCAGGTCGGTCACAGCCTCGCCGCGGCGCAGCGCGAGCAACTCGAACCGGAACACGGTCACCGGGCGGGGGTTCAGGAGCACCTGCCTGCCCGCACGGGCCAGCGCATAGGCCCGCTTGCCGTCGATCTTGACCGCGCTCACCGTGCTGGGTACCTGCTCGATGGCTCCGCGCAGACCCGCGATGCCTGCGAGGATCTCCTGTTCGTCCACGGCGGATGCGTCGGCGCCGCCGGTGCGCTCCCCTTCGGCATCGTCGGTGCTGGTAGAGGCGCCGAGCCGGACCGTTGCCAGGTAGCACTTGGGCTCCAGCGGAAGGTGCCCGAGTAGCTTGGTGGCGCGCTGCACACCGCAGACGAGCACGCCGGTGGCCATCGGATCCAGAGTGCCGGCGTGCCCGATACGCCGGGTCCGCAACAGCCGGCGCAGCCGGGAGACGACGTCGTGCGAGGTCATCCCGGCCGGCTTGTCCACCACCACCAAACCGCCCAGGGCCAGCCCGGTGCTCATGTGCTCAGGTGCCCGCCGCATCAAACATCGGCAGCCCCAGGCAGCTCCGACCGATGAAATCGTGCAAGGCATCGCTGGTGGGCGCCATCACCCGGGCTGCGAGCGCGTCACGGAACAACCGCTCCACACTGAGCTCCTTGCGGAACGCGGCGCCGCCGCACAGCCGCAGTACCCCGTCGGCGACCTCGGCCGCCGCCTCCGCCGCGACCGCTTTGACCTCCAGCACCCGCAGGGTCGCGTCATCGCGGCCGCTGCTCAGGGCTGCCAGCGTGTCCCGCAGGAACGCCCTAACGCCGTCGGTGCGGATGCGCAGCCGGGCGAACGCCGCCCGGGAGACCGGCTGCTGGGCCAGCGTCTGGTCAAGATGCTGCAGCCGGCTGCGTGCGAGGTGCGCGCCGGCCTCGGCGACCAGCGCCTCCATGATGCCCAGCGAGAGCGCCGCGTTGAGCACCAGGAAGTGCGGCAGCGCGGTGGCCAGCGCGATGTCCAGCCCCGCTCCGTCGTCCCCGAGCCGGGCACTTGCGGGCACCACCACCCCGGCCCCGGACACCGGGCTGGAGGCGTTGCCGCGCATGCCCAGCCCGTCGAACTTGCCGGCCACTCTCAACCCAGCGGCGTCGCTGGGAACCAGCCACAGGGTCATGGCACCATCGCCGGCCAGCGGCTGGCTCGACCATACGTAGCTGTTGGCCTGACCGGCCGAGGTCACCCAGCTCTTGCGAGCATCGAGTTGGACGGTGCCCTCGTCGAGAGCCTTCGCGGTGCCTACCGGCGCCCAGAAATGGCTGCGCGACCCGGCCTCGGAGAAGGCCAGGCTGCTCAGGTGATCACCGCGTGCGATCGCGCGACGGACCTGTTGCGGCCCGTGCGCTTCGATGATGGGGACGGCCGCGTAGTGCATCAACACCACCATGGCCGTTGAGGCGCATCGGGTAGCCAGCGCCTCGATGACGTGTGCGGCCGCTGCGAGTGGCTCACCGCCACCCCCGACCTGGTGCGCGCTGATCAAGCCAAGTATCCCGGCATCCCCGAGTGCCTGCACAGCCTCCTGCGGGAAAGCCCCGGACCGGTCGATCTCGGCGGCCTGGGGACCGACCGTGCGCTCGATCAGGGCCGAGAGCACCGGCTGGTAGCCGGTTGAGGTCACCGAAAGATCTGGCGCGATACCCATGACGCTCTCCCTGGTTGCGAAGGTTGTGAGGTGGCCGGTCTCAATTCAGATCAGGGGGGCGCGGTCCAGCGCGACGCGCAGGGCATTCAGGACCTCCTCGGCGGTGCCGTCGGCTGTGAAGCCGGCCGCGAGGCGGTGGCCGCCCCCGCCGAGTTCGACCGCAGCGGCCGAGACATCGAGACGCCGCTTGGCCCGCACCGAGACCGACCAACAATCCGGGCCGGTTTCCTTGAGCACCGCGGCCACCTCGGCCTCGGAGGTGGTCCGGACGAGATCCACCACGCTCTCGACCTCCTCACTGCGTAGCCCCGCCGCGTCGACCAGCCGCACCGAGGTGTGCACCAGTCCCAGACCCTGTGCTGACGCGGGCTCGAATCGGGCGCGAGCGAGCACCGCGCCCAGCATGGCCAGCCACCCGAACGGGTGATTATCGAGCAGCTCACGGGTGGTGGCCACGGGATCGACTCCCGCCGACAGCAGCCGGGCGGCGATCGCGTGGGTCGCGGGGTCGGCCCGGCGAAAGCAGCTGGTGTCGGTCACCAGACCGGCGTAGAGGCAGCGGGCTATCGGCTCGTCCAGCGGTACACCGAGCGCGTCGAGCAGCCTGAGCACGAGCACCGCGGTGGCCTCGGCGCTGGGGTCCACCACGTTGTGGGTGCCGAATCGGTCGTTGCTGGCGTGGTGGTCGACCACCAGCACGGCGCGCGCAGTGTCCACCCGGTCGGCCAGGCAGCCCAGCCGGTTCCGGCTTCCGGTGTCCAGCGCGACGAGCAGCTCCGGCTGTGCCGGTACCTGCTCTGGAGACACGATGAGACCGGCGACGTCCAGCCCGCGCAGCGATTCCGGGGTCTGTGCCGGCTCGCCGAAGCTCACTCGCACCGTCGCGCCGCGCTGCCGCAACGCCAATCCCAGTGCCAGCGCACTGCCCAGCGCGTCAGCATCAGGGTGCACATGGGCGATCAATGTGACGTCACTGGCGTGCGCGATGAGCTCCACAGCAGCACTCAGCTCACGCTCGTGAGTGGCATTGGATTCCAGCACAGTGGGTGCCGCGACGTTGGGCGCTCTCACACCGCTACTCACTCAAGGCTCCGGTACGGGTCGGGCTCGCCGGCGGGCGACGCCCCAGCCGCGATGCGGGCGACTTCGGCGTCGGCGTCGTGGGCCCGGGCCAGCAGCTCGTCGATGCGGCGTGCCCCGTCCGGAAGTTCATCGCAGCGGAAGGTCAAGGTAGGGGTGAAACGCACACCAGTGGCGCGGCCGACCATGGAGCGCAACACGCCGGTGGCGCTGGCCAGTGCGGCTGCTGCTCCGGCATTGTCCGGTGGAGCGTCGACGGTCTCGCCGAGCACCGTGTAATAGACCGTCGCATCCCGAAGGTCCGCGGTGACCTTCGCGTCGGTGATCGTTACCATCGTCAGCCGGGGATCCTTGACCTCGTGCTCCAAGCCGGAGGCGACGATCTGGGCGATCCGTTTGGCCAGCCGGCGGGCCCGTGCGGGGTCGGCCATCGCAGCGTTCTCCTCAGCGGTCTGTCGTTCTTGGGGCATTCGCCGGGGCGGTCTGGCGTCTGAAGACCACGGCTACCCACGTTAGTCGTCTTCTGGCCCCAGCATCCGGTGGCGGGCGGCCAATAGCTCCAGTTCGGGTCGTCCGGCAACCAGTCGCTCGCAGGCTTCGAGCACGTCTCGCGCGTGACCGCCGTCAGCGGCTACCACGGCCACTCCGATCAGTGATCGGCGGTGCAACTCCAGATGCCCGGCCTCAGCCGCCGCGACGTCGAAGCGCCGCCGGAGCTCCGCGATCACCGGCCGGACCAGGGACCGCTTGTGCTTCAGGGAATGGACGTCGCCGAACATGACGTCCAGTTCCACCGTACCGACGTACACCGCACACCACCGTGGGTTGGTAGCTGTTGAGAACCGCCATCACCAGGGTTGGTAGCTCTTGAAGAGCACCAGTTCGGGGGTTGGTGGGCCTTGAAGGGCCACCAACCCCCGGGCTACTCAGGTGCGGGGCTTTTCGCGCAGCTCGTAGGTCTCGATCTCGTCGCCGACCCGCAGGTCGTGGTACGAGGAGAGGGTGAGGCCGCACTCGAAGCCTTCGCGAACCGAGGAGGCGTCATCCTTGAACCTCCGCAATGACGACACCGTGAAGTCCTCGCGGACGACCACGTTGTCCCGCAGCAGGCGGGCCTTGGCGTTGCGCTTGATCTCTCCGCTGGTGACCATGCACCCGGCGATGGTGCCGACTTTGGAGGACCGGAACACCTCGCGGACCTCGGCGCGACCCAGCGACACCTCCTCGTAAATAGGCTTGAGCATGCCCTTGAGGGCCTGCTCGATATCGTCGATCGCCTGGTAGATCACCGAGTAGTAGCGGATCTCCACGCCCTCGCGATTGGCCAGTGCGGTGGCCTTACCGTCCGCCCGGACGTTGAACCCCAGCACGATGGTGTTATCCGCAATGGCGAGGTTGATATCGCTTTCGGTGATGCCACCGACGCCCCGGGAGATGACCCGCAGCTCCACCTCGTCGCCAACATCGATCTTCAGCAGGGCGTCCTCCAGAGCCTCCACGGTGCCGGAGTTGTCGCCCTTGAGGATCAGGTTGAGCTCGCTGGTCTCCTTGAGCGCCTGGTCCAGGTCCTCCAGGCTGATCCGGCGGCGGCGGGAGGCGAGATCGGCGTTGCGTTCCCGGGTACGCCTGCGGTCAGCGATCTGGCGAGCGATCCGGTCCTCGTCGACCACGAGGAAGTTGTCGCCCGCACCTGGAACCGAGGTGAACCCGATGACCTGCACCGGCCGCGAGGGCAGCGCCTCGATGATATCCTCACCGTGCTCGTCGACCATCCGGCGAACGCGGCCGTACGCGTCGCCGGCCACCACCGAGTCGCCGACCCGCAACGTGCCCCGCTGCACCAGCACGGTAGCCACCGGACCGCGACCGCGATCCAGATGGGCCTCGATCGCCACCCCCTGGGCCTCCATCTCCGGGTTGGCCCGCAGGTCCAGCGAGGCGTCCGCGGTGAGCACGATCGCCTCGAGTAGCGCGCCGATGTTGGTGCCCTCCTTGGCGGAGATGTCGACGAACAGGGTGTCGCCGCCGTACTCCTCGGGCACCAGCCCGTACTCGGTGAGCTGGCCGCGGATCCGGGTCGGGTCCGCACTCGGCTTGTCGATCTTGTTCACTGCGACTACGACCGGTACGTTGGCCGCCTTCGCATGATTGATCGCCTCCACCGTCTGCGGCATGACACCATCGTCGGCCGCCACTACCAGTACCGCGATGTCGGTCGAGCGCGCCCCGCGAGCCCGCATGGCGGTGAACGCCTCGTGGCCCGGGGTGTCGATGAAGGTGATCAACCGCTCGACCCCATCGAGCTCGGTGGTGACCTGGTAAGCGCCGATGTGCTGGGTGATCCCACCGACCTCACCACCCATCACATTGGCCTGGCGGATGGTGTCCAGCAGGCGGGTCTTGCCGTGGTCGACGTGGCCCATCACGGTGACCACCGGCGGCCGGGACTCCAGGTCCTCCTCACCACCGGTGTCCTCGCCATAGGACAGGTCGAAGGACTCCAGCAGCTCCCGATCTTCGTCCTCAGGGCTGACCACCTGGATCCGGTAGTTCATCTCCTGGCCGAGCAGCTCCAGCACGTCGTCGGACACCGACTGGGTGGCCGTCACCATCTCGCCCAGGTGAAACAACGCCTGCACCAGCGCGGCCGGGTTGGCGTCGATCTTCTCGGCGAAATCGGTGAGCGAGGAACCCCGGCGCAACCGGACGGTCTCGCCGCTGCCGCGTGGCAGCCGGACACCGCCGACCGATGGCGCCTGCATGTTGTCAAATTCCTGCCGCTTCTGCCGCTTGGACTTGCGGCCCTTGCGCGCGGGGCCGCCGGGTCGCCCGAAGGCGCCGGCAGCGCCACCGCGACCGCGGCCGCCAGCACCGGGACGTGCCGGTCCGCCCCGGAAACCACCGCCGGCCGGAGCGCCGGCCCCTGCGGGACCGCCGGGAGCACCACCACCACCACTGCTGCTGCCACCACCGCGGAAACCACCTCCGCCGCCGCGGCCACCGGATCCGCCGGGCCCGCTGCGTCCACCGCCGGATCCGCCGGGCCCGCCGGATCCACCGCGCCCACCCTCACCGGCACCGAGGCGCCCCGGCCGGCCTGGTGC
>JBOHFW010000324.1:0-4230 GCA_050699835.1 Pseudonocardiaceae bacterium
GGCCGGAACGCGCGTGCATCTCCCGCACCACCTCAGGCATCGAGTCCAGCACGGCGTCATCGGCGTGGATCACCACGTCGACGCCCTCACCGAGCACTCGCAGCTCGCTATCGGTGACCAGCGCGGCGATCTCGATCAGCGCGTCCTTGCCAATGTCCAGCCCCGTCATCTCGCAGTCGATCCACACCAGACGGTCGTTCACACCCCAGAGCCTAATGGGTGCCGCCCACCTAATAATGCAGGAACGGCTCGAGGAGTCCAGGTACTGCCAGCTGTGCCACGGCTAGCCCCTCGGCAGTCTCGACGTCGAGCACGGGATACCCGCCCTGGCTGGCCGCGGTGGTCGCGGTCACCGTAACCAGTCCGGCGCGCCGCTGGAAGAACGACTGCGATACCGTCCAGCCGATCACTCCGTTGCGCTGCAGTGCGACAGTCGTGCGCACGCCGGCACCATAGCGGGTGACGAGATAATGGCCGGTGAGCGCGTGTCCTAGATTGCGGTAGGCGTCCACGGCGAGCAGCACCGTCACGGGCAACAGGCCAAGGGCTGCCCACGCTACCCAGACCGGCACCGGAGCAAGCCACAGCGCCGCGGACGCCACCAGCACCGGCAACACCGCCCGCACCAGCCGGCGTCGCAGCGCCACCGGGGGGTGCCGGTGCAACACCGTCATGGTGGGGGAGGGCTGCTGCGCGAGCACCGCCCCCGACACCCGATGTGCCTCGTTCCTCGGGGCGGGTGGTAACAGGGCACCCCGGCCATGGCCGCGACGACCCCCCAGCCCGGTCGCCACCGCGACAGTCCGCGCGCCCTGCCCGACGCGCAGCAGCGGCGGCTCCACCACCGCGACCCCGCGCAATCGGCGCTCTTCCAGCGACACCGACCGGGTGGTGAGCAGGCCCCGGCGGATTCGTAGGGTGCCGCCCGCCTCGCGGACCAGCTGAAAGCCCCACCAGGCTTCAATGAAGATCAGCACCGCGCCCACCACCGCGATCACCAACATCAGCACGGCGAGGGCCGCGACGCCCAACCATAGCGGGGCCGTGGTCAGCCTCTCGCGGATCCCGCCGACATCCACGCCGACATCACCGATGAGTTCCCCGATCGCCACGGCCACCGCACCCAACGCCACCAGGCTCGACGTCGTGAGCGGGGCGAAGCGCAACCACGACCACTCCAGCGCAGCCAGCGTGATCGCTGCCGGTGACACCGTCAGATCTGGGTGCTGCGCGGGACCGGCATCGGTGGGATTCAGCAGCCGTTGCCGGATCCGGTCGGCATCCGCTGAGGAGATCGCGTCGAGGGTCAGCTCGCGCGACTCGCTGCCGTCAGCGCGCTCGCCAGTCCCGATCTTGACGACGGACAGCCGGAACAGCCGGTGCGCCGGTCCGGCCGTGACATCGACGCTGCGAATCCGGTCCCGCGGAACCGACCGGGCGTTGCGGAACAGCAGGCCCGACCGCAGCTCGACGCGCTCGCTGGTGATGCGGTAGCGGGTGGTGAACCACCGCAGTGCGCCGGCGAGCAGCACAATCAGCAAAGCGGCCAACAACCCGTAGACGCGCCCGCCGAAGTCCTGCCCGATGCCCACTAGCAGGATCACCACGATGATCGGCAGGAACCCGGCGAACTGGCGCAGCGGAGTGACGGCGAGCATTCGAGGGTCCAGGCGCTGCCAGTCGGGCTCGCGCGGTGTGGTCACGCTCACGTGGCGTCCCCGGGGGTTGCCTGGGTGGTTTCGGTGAGTTGCTCGACGAGGTCGTCGGCCACTGCGCGGTCCAGCCCAGCCAATCGCAGTGCTCCGGCCGCCGAGGCAGTAGTGACGGTGACCGTGGCCAGCCCGAACAGCTGCTGCAGCGGCCCCCGTTCGGTGTCGATGGTCTGGATCCGAGACATCGGCGCTACCCGCCATTCCTGGTTGATCCAGCCCGCCGAGGTATAGACGGCATCCTCGGTGGTCTCCCAACGGTGCACCCGGAACCGCCATCGGGGCATCACCAGCAGGTAGCCCACGCCGATGACGGTTACCGCTGCGGTGCTGGGGATCAGCCACGGCCGGGCATCGGCCCAGAGGAGCAGGGCGAGCGCCAGCGGGATCAGCACGGCCGCCACCTGGATCGCGGCCTGGGTGGTCCACCAAGTGATGGCACGGGGACTCACCCGGTGGCGCGGCGGACGTAGTCGCAAGGGCTCCTGGAGACCGGGCTGCACAGGTGGGCTCGTCATATCCGGGCCTCGTCGCGGCGCAAGGCGGCCAGGAATCGTGCTGGGACTGGGGGGAGCTGTGCGGGTTGTCCTTGCCTCAGCAGCAGCGCGGCATAGGTCATCCGGGCGGCCTCCTCCAGGTTGACCGCCCTCTTGTGCGCGAGCTCGACGGTGCCGGCCAGCACCGAGCAGCCATGATGGTCGAGGACCAGAGCATTGTTCCCGCCGGCGACGGCCTCCGCGGCAGCAGCCGCGAGCTCGACGCTGCCGGGTAGTTCGAACCTGACGGTCGAGATCTTGCGCACGTAGTACGCATGATCGGTGGTGAGCAGCGCAATGTCATAACCCAGTGCGGTGAGCAGCACGCTGGTCTGCGGGTGCAAGTGAACGATCGCATTGACGTCCGGTCGGCGAAGATAGGTCTGGGTGTGCAGCCGCCACTCACTGGACGGGTGTGGATCTCCAGCACGCAGCTCACCACCTGGAATGCTGATCAGTGAGAACTCGGCAGGCCTCAGCCGGTCAAGCCAGCTGCCTGCCGCAGTGATCCAGCATCGGTCTGCGCCCGGTGCTCGGGCCGACAGGTTACCGCCCGATCCCACCACCAGCCCGGCGTGGACGACCTCTGCACCGACATGCGAGAGCTGATCGCGGAGGTCGCCATTGGGATAGCCCACGGCGTCGAGCCTAGCCATCCGTCAGCGCGCACGGCTCACCCTGCCACTGAAGGTAACAAGGCATCCACAGTCGTGCACATATTAGATCGTAAATTGAAGATTTCCTTGAGGTGTCGAGATAGCTCACGCACGAGAGTCATCGGAAACTGGAGTTCGCCGTGGGTCATCGGCAGTTCTCGTCGGCGGATGCACGGTGAGGTTCCCAGCCAGCCCGGATTGCCCCGGAGACTCCTGTTGCTCGGTGACGTGATGGCAGGAGCAGCAGGAGCGTCTCGGCTGCCGGCACCATCACGCTGGACGCAGCCACACTGTCTTGTTACTTAAAGTAATCGTATGATCACAGAATAGCCCTTATCGTGTAGGCAACCTGTGAGACTTCTCTGAATAGAACTCGATTTCGTGTACGGATGGCGAGTTGAAGCGCGCCGTGACAAGCCCCGATCGAGGTGTAACGTTGCCCCGCTGGATGACGACACAGGGATTGTGAAATTGCCATTCGCGCCGGGGCGGGCGGAGCTGAGTTGAACCTGTTCGAGAACAGTAGGCCCGATGCGGCCTCCCGGTTCCTGCTCGCCGTCTGGTGCGCTTTAGGGTGACGGCTCGCAGAACGTGAAGATAACGGCCATCGGGCTTCTACCGCTGACCCTTCATACGGAACGCGGAGACGGCCAATGAGGACAAGAAAGGTCCCACAGATGCAGCACAGCACAGCACTCCGGAAAATGGGACGGCTTGGCGCGTGCCTGGCGTTCGCCTCGTCGATCCTGGTGTTCGCCGGACCCGCCGCAGCGTCGGCGCATGAGGGCTATCCGGCTTACCCGGCTTACTACGACTGGGATGGGGAGTTCTTGGTTGAGCTAGACGGTGACGAGCTCAGGGATGGCGGAGACCGCTACGGCAGGGGTGTCGCTGGCCTCGATTTCGATCCCGAACGTCAGAGGGTCTGCTACTTCATCAACTGGGAAAGGCTCGACGGTGCGGTGACCGCCTTCCATCTGTACAGAGCTCCTCGTCGCGAGGACGGCCCGCATTGGATTGATTTATTCGACGATAAGTACTTCGATGGAGACCGTAACACCGTCGCCAGTTGTGTGTATGCCAGCCGTAGAGACATCTTTGCTGTCCTCGACCGTCCGTCTGAGTTCTATCTCAACCTGCACACGACCGCCCACAGGCACGGCGCGCTCCGCGGCCAGCTCAACTGAGACTCAACTGAAGATACACCGGGGGGTATGCCACGCATAGGGCATGCCGCACGGGGGCATGAGGACGGGGGGCGGATCCAAGATCCGCCCCCCGTTGCTGCATGAGCTGGTTTGGCGGGTGGGGAAAGCTCGGGGATCGCAC
>JBOHFW010000325.1:0-13578 GCA_050699835.1 Pseudonocardiaceae bacterium
GGGTAGACGGTGAGCCGCGGCGCGAGCACCTTGCCCGTGGCTTCGGTCGCGGCCCGGAGCCGCTCGAGGGCGGGCCAGGGGCGCTCGGGGTTCACGTGGTCGGGCGTCACCGGCGAGACCCCGCCCCAGTCGTCGATCCCGGCGGCGAGCAGCTCGCCCGGACTATCGGTGAGGTTGGGTGGTGCTTGCACATGAACCTCAGGTGGCAGCACCAGCCGGGCCAGCGCGATCGCCCGCAGGTGCGCCTGCCGTGGGCAGGGCGGGACGTGTCGCATCGCGGTGCCTGTCTTGGGCAGGAAATTCTGCACGATCACTTCCTGCACATGTCCGTACCGGTGGTGCGCTTGTGCGATCGCCTCGAGCGCCACCACGCGGTCCGCCTCGGTCTCACCGATGCCGACCAGGATCCCCGTGGTGAACGGGATCGCCAGCTCGCCCGCCGCGTGCAGGGTTCCCAACCGCCGGTCTGGGTGCTTATCCGGAGCGCCTCGATGCGCCGGCAGGTCCGGCCGCAACGATTCGATCATCATGCCCTGGCTGGCGGTCACCGCACGCAGCGCGGCGAGCTCGTCGCGCTGCAGTGCACCGGCGTTGGCATGCGGGAGCAGCCCGGTCTGATCGAGCACCGCACGGCAGGCCGCCACCAGATAGTCCACCGTGGAGTCATACCCGTGCTCGGTCAGCCAGCTCCGGGCCGACGGGTAGCGCTGCTCCGGGCGCTCGCCCAGGGTGAACAGCGCCTCGTGGCACCCGAGCTCTGCCCCCCGGCGGGCGATCCTCAGGACCTCGTCGAGTTCCAGGTAGGCCGAGGCAAGTTCACGGGGGGCATGCGCGAAAGTACAGTAGCCACAGCGGTCTCGGCACAGCATGGTCAAGGGCAGGAACACCTTGGGGGAGTAGGTCACCCGCGTGCCGTAGATGGCGTCACGTACCACGCGAGCCCGGCTCAGCAACTCCCCCGTCCCCAACCGCTCTAACTCACCCACGGGGGTCAGTGGGTTGCGAGCCGGACGCGGTCGCGTCCGGCTTCCTTAGCGGCTAGCAGGGCCCCGTCGGCTGCCAGCACGAGCGCCTCGATGTCGTCGCCGTCGTCTGGTCTGACGGCCGCACCGATCGACACTGAGATGCCATCGACCGTGACCGGCTGATGGTGCGAGCTGTTCACCAGGACGCGTAGCTGGCCAATTCTCGCGCGGATCCGGTCGGCGATGTGCTCGACCTGAGCGGTTCCCACCCCGGGCAGCAAGATTACGAACTCCTCACCGCCGAATCGTCCGACCAGGTCGTAGGGCCGGGTCTGGGAGCGCAACTCATCGGCCACGGCGCGCAGCAGCTGATCACCGACAAGATGGCCCATGCGGTCGTTGAACGACTTGAAGTGGTCCAAGTCCAGCATCAACACTCCGAGCGGCTCGGCGAGCCTGCGGGCCCGTTCGAGCTCGCGATCAGCCTCCTCGCGCCAGAAGCTTGCCGTGAGTAGGCCAGTCTTGCTGTCGGTGCGGGCAGCCTGCTGGAAGTGCGGTAGTAGCAGCGCTCTGTGCAGCGGGAACACGGCAACCATAAGAACTGGAATCAGCCATGGCTCCCAGGCCAGCATCACCGCGAGCGCGACTGCCAACCCGAGTGAGGCTGCCACAGCGACCTGCTCGCTCAGATCGCCCAGGGCCTGACGGGCCGGTTGGAGCGGATCGGACATCCTTACGGCGCCGAGCACCATAACGACGCTGACCAGCCAGTACGCCGCCGCGGCACTGACCAGGACAGCAAGCCCGGGTGGGCCGTGCGGGATGATCGGGTACTCCGTAGGCTGCCCGAGTTGCAGGATCGCGACGGCGGTCGTGGGCGCGAGCACCATCGTCGCGCCGGAAAACAGCTTGCGGTACAACCGCCTGGAGTGGCCGCGGTACCAGGAGTGTAGGTAGATCAGCGCGGTCATAGCGAACACCAGCGGTAGCGGAACCGACAACGCCGCCGCAAAGATCCACAAAGAGGTAAGGTTGGTCAGCAGGCCGGTGCTGGCGGCCCGCTCACGCAGGCTCTCGATCTGGCGCACCGCTTCCCGGTGGGCGAGCGCCCCCACCGCCAGCAACCCGAAGCGGACGAGATCGCCGGAGTCGACTGGTATTACCGCAATTATCACCGCAGCGAGCACCACGGCGGTGATATCCACTGCCAGGATGTAAGCGATGGCAGTCGTCCGCTCGTCCCACAGCTTCCACCGGCGTGGATGCAGAGCCATCAGGCCGCGCCTCGGTTCGGCGTGCGCTAACCCATGGCTCACACTCACTGTGTCGCTCACACTCACTGTGTGCCCCCGAATAGTGACGTTGAGCTATCAACCTGAGCGTAATCGCCGGGCGACTCTTTGTCATCCTCCGAGCGGAGTGCGACACGGAGAGATTGCTCGTGACACTCGGTAATGCCGTGACCCGAGCTCGTGAACTTGCTGGCCGCATTCTGGCACGGACAGTAGCCGCCGGATGGGTGCCGGGATCCCCTCGTGCCGGGCATGATTTCACTCACGGCGATCATCGCTGGTATGAAGTGTTACTCAACGTTGCATCAGGCGTAGGCAAGGCGGTGGCGGTGATGAGCCGAAGGGGTCAGGTGCTGCGCGTGCTAGTCCTGATCCTGCTGGTCTACGCGCTGCCCATCGGCCTGCTGTCCCGCTCCACCAGCTCCGCGGTGAACGCATCGTCAACGGCCCTGGCCGTTCCTCCGGTGATGCCCGATTCATCGCAATCATTCGGTTCGAGCGAATTCCGACTGATTCCGCCTTTCTTGCCGGAGAGCTTGTTACTCAGCGCGGTACCCGTCGCGCCGCCCAGCCCGCCGCCGCCGGTCTCGCCGTTCACCGGCCTGCCTACCGACCTCAATGCGCCGGTCCTCGTGGTCAAGGTCGACAATGCCGCGGTAGCTCGGCCGCAACGTGGGCTCGAACAGGCGGATCTGGTCTACGTCGAGCCGGTCGAGGGCGGTCTGAGCCGGCTGCTCGCGGTGTACCAGTCTCAAGTCCCGCCGGTGGTGGGCCCGGTGCGCAGCACTCGGGCCTCCGACGTGGAGCTGCTGGCTAATTTCGGCCGACCCGCGCTGGCATTCTCGGGCGCGGCTGCCTCGGTCGGAGCGCTGGTGGCGGGCGCCCCACTGCTCGATGTCTCCGAGCTGGAGCGGCCCGGCGACTACTACCGGGACCGGCGCAGGCGCATGCCGCATAACCTGTTTGGTGATGCCAATCTGCTTCGCCGGGGCGGCGCACCACCGCGGGATATCGGGTTCCGCTTCGGATCCGCGGCGCCCGGCGGCCGCCCGGTAGCGGAGACTGCGGTCCGTTACTCGGCGACCTCCATCGGAGTGCAGTGGGTAGCCGCTGAGTCCAGGTGGGTGATCTCGATGGATGGCAAGGCGCTCACCTCGGCCTCTGGGCCACGGCCCGGCGCAGCCACTGTGGTATT
Source organism: Pseudonocardiaceae bacterium (assembly GCA_050699835.1). GTDB lineage: Bacteria > Actinomycetota > Actinomycetes > Mycobacteriales > Pseudonocardiaceae. The sequence continues at coordinate 3,453 of JBOHFW010000325.1, forward strand.
GCAGCGGGTGGCGGTACGCGATGCTGGAGTACGCGATGCCAAGGGGTCACCATCGCCGTTTGCGGCGACGGTCGGCTCCGGTGAGGTAGTCGTGCTTCGCGACGGTCTGGCTTTCACCGGGAGCTGGTCGCGCCCCACTCCCGATGCGATCACCACGTTCACCCTGTCGGATGGATCACCGCTGACGTTCGCGCCCGGCCCGGTGTGGGTGGTACTGGTACCGACCTAGCTGTTGACGGGGTAGCGGCGGCGGGCTCCGGCCGAACCGGGCTTGGCACGCAGATACCATCCGGGGGTATGTTGGATCGCATAGGGATTGTGACTCAACTGTCAAGATCTGTGGGGTCGAGAGAGGACGATGCGGTGGCGAGCTACACCAAAGATCGGGACGCGTACCTCAACCGGCTACGCCGCATCGAAGGACAGATACGCGGGTTGCAGCGGATGGTGGAGCAAGACCAGTACTGCATTGATGTGCTGACCCAGGTCTCGGCCGCCACCAAGGCACTGCAATCCTTCGCCCTGGTATTGCTCGAGGAGCACATGGCCACCTGCGTCGTCGACGCCGCGACGGATAGGGCCGACGCCGGCGTCAAGGTCAAGGAAGCAGCCGACGCGATCGCTCGCCTGGTGCGCTCATGAGGTATCAAGCAGCAACCGACACGATCTGCGAGGAGGTCATGACATGGGGGATACCGCCACCGTCAGCGAGTACGTCGTCACGGGGATGGTCTGCGAGCACTGTGTTTCGGCGGTGACGGAAGAGGTGGGGGCGATCGAGAACGTCATCGACGTGCAGGTCGACCTGGCCACCGGCCGGGTGCGTGTCACCAGCCACGGACCGGTGGACGGTGCCGCGGTTCATGCCGCAATCGGCGAGGCCGGTTATGAAATTTCACGCTGAGCTCTCAGCCGAGGAGATCTCGGAGAAGGAACGCCAGCCTAGACATGGTGCACACCGGAAGGTCTCGGGTTGACCGGATGCGAGCTCCGGTGCCAGTGCTGGCGGTGCTCACCGGTCTGGTCGCGCTGTTCGGCTTCGGAATCAATTTCGGGGAGTCGGTTGTCGGCCGCTCCGCGTTAGCGCCGCACGGCAACGACAAGCGCAGCGTCGGTGAAGAAGATCACAGCGGTGGACCCGGCGGGCTGGCCGTCGCCAGTCAGGGTTACGTGCTGCGTCCCCGGACCACGAGATTCACCGCCGGTGAATACGAGAATCTCCGGTTCGCGATCTTCTCCAGCGATGGCAGGCCGGTGACCGATTTCGCCCGTATCGGTGACCATCGGATGCATCTCGTCGTCGTGCGCCGGGACATGAGCGGCTACCAGCATCTTTACCCCGTCATGGATCCCGACGGCACGTGGATCGTGCCGCTGCGGCTGGACGATCCGGGCAGCTACCGTGCCTTCGCCGAGTTCCTGCCCGGTTCCGCCAAGACACCGGTGACTCTTGGTGTGGATCTGGAGTCGCCGGGATTCGTCGAGCCGGCGCCGATATCGAAAGTGTCGACGATGGCCGAAGCCGATGGTTATACGGTGATCTGGACCGGAGATCTCGTCTCTCGGTCGTTGTCGCGGGTATGGATGCATGTGATGCGCGACGACGTGCCGGTCACCGACCTCGATCCCGTTCTCGGGGGTGGTGGGCGGCTGGTCATACTGCGCGAGGGTGATCTGGCTTACCTGAATGTGCATCCCGTCGAGGGACCCTCGCAGAACACTGCGATCAACTTCGACGCCGATGTGCCGACCGCCGGTTATTACCGGATGTTCCTGGAGTTCCAACACCGTGGTCAGATGCGGACCGTCGAGTTCACCGCGCTGGCGAGGTGAGACGTGTCCACTGCGCATGACTACGGCACCGCCACCGGACCCAGTGAGCCCAGTCACCAGATCGAGCTGGCTATCGGCGGCATGACGTGCGCATCGTGCGCAGCGCGCATCGAGAAGAAGCTCAACCGGCTCGAGGGCGTGCACGCCAGCGTCAATTTCGCCACGGAGAAGGCGCGCGTCAACTACACCGACGGTGTGCTTCCCGAGGATCTCGTGGCCACGGTGGCGCGCACCGGCTACACCGCTGCGCTACCAACCGAGCGATCCCAGGCCTCCGAGACTGGGACAGACAGCATAGAGTTCCGGGCGTTGCGGGAACGGTTAGTGGGTAGCGCGGTGCTCGCCGTCCAGGTGATCGCGCTGTCGGTGGCGATGATGATTCCGGGCCTGCAGGTGCCGCGCAACCTCGCGCCGCTATCGATGCTTCTCACGGTTCCGGTGGTGGTATGGGGGGCGTGGCCGTTCCACCGGGCGGCCTGGCGGAATTTGTGCCACGGCACGGCCACCATGGATACGTTGATCTCGATGGGTGTGTCGGCGGCGTTTTTGTGGAGCTGCTACGAGTGGTTCAAGGCTGGTGGCCTCATTACCGAACACGGACTCGGCGCCTCGGGTCACCAGACCCATGCTCAGGTCTACTTCGAGGTCGCTGCCGGTGTCACGGTGTTCCTGCTGGCCGGTCGCTATCTTGAGGCGCGCTCCAAACGGCGCGCGGGTGCCGCGCTGCGCGCGTTGCTGGATCTGGGCGCCGCGGACGTGGCGGTGCTGCGCGGTGGGCAGGAGCTGCGCATCCCCATCGACGCGCTGAAAGTCGGCGATGAGTTCGTGGTCCGCCCGGGGGAGAAGATAGCCACCGATGGGGAGGTGGTGGAAGGGTCGTCAGCGGTTGACGAGAGCCTGCTGACCGGTGAGTCGGTACCCATTGAGGTCAGCCCGGGCTCGGCGGTCATCGGCGGCACGGTGAACGCCTCCGGTCGGCTGCGGGTGCGCGCGTCCCGGGTCGGTGCGCACACCCGGCTTGCGCAGATGGCGCAGTTGGTCGAGGACGCCCAGAGCGGCAAAGCCAAAGTGCAGCGCCTGGCTGACCGGGTCTCGGCGGTGTTCGTGCCCATCGTGATCGTGCTCGCACTCGCCACTCTGGGGGTTTGGCTGGCCGTCGGTGCCGCTGCCGGGACCGCATTCGCCGCCGCCGTCGCGGTGCTGATCATCGCATGTCCCTGCGCCCTTGGGCTGGCCACGCCGACTGCGCTGCTGGTCGGCACCGGCCGCGGTGCGCAACTGGGCATCCTCATCAAGGGACCCGAAATCCTGGAATCCACCCGGCGGGTGGATACCGTGCTGCTGGACAAGACCGGCACCGTCACCACCGGCACGATGACCCTGGTCGAGGTGCTACCCGTGGCCAGCGAGCACGCCGATGAGGTGTTGCGACGGGCCGGTGCGGTGGAGGACGCCTCCGAGCACCCTGTCGCCGCCGCAGTGACCGCCGGTGCTCGGCAGCGGCTGGGTGAGTTGCCCGCGGTCACCGCTTTCCATTCGTCGCGGGGGCTGGGTGTACAGGGCGTGGTGGACGGTGTTGTGGTGCTGGTGGGCCGGTTGGCCTGGCTGGCCGAGCAGTGGTCGATGCCGATACCGGAGGAGATGGTCTCCGCGGCCGCACACCAGCAGGCTCACGGTTGCACCGTCATCGCCGTGGCCTGGAACGGCCAGGTGCGGGGCCTGCTCTCGGTGGCCGACACGGTGAAGCGGAGCAGCGCCGAGGCGGTACGCCTGCTGCGCGGGCTGGGCCTGACCCCGGTGCTCATCACTGGCGACAACGAGACCGTCGCCCGCGCCGTGGCCGCCGAAGTGGGAATCGACACGGTGATCGCGGAGGTGCTCCCCGAGGGGAAAGTCGAGGAGATACGCCGGCTACAGCGGGAGGGCCGGGTCGTCGCGATGGTTGGCGATGGGATCAACGACGCCGCCGCGCTGGCGCAGGCTGATCTGGGGCTGGCCATGGGCACCGGCACTGATGCCGCCATCGAGGCCAGCGACCTCACCCTGGTCCGCGGTGATCTGCGAGTGGCCGCCGATGCGATCCGCTTGTCCCGGCGCACCCTGCGTACCATCCAGGGGAACCTGTTCTGGGCTTTCGGCTATAACGTGGCCGCGCTCCCGCTGGCCGCGGCCGGACTGCTCAATCCCCTGATCGCCGGCGCCGCGATGGCGTTCTCCTCAGTGTTCGTGGTGTCCAACAGCCTGCGGCTACGCGGTTTCCGCCCGCTCACCCCGTCGGCTTGGTAATTCGGTTCGGTAACGATCCCGTCCGGGCGCTCTACAACAGGCCGATCACCGATGTCGTTGCGGTATAGGCCGCCACTGCCACCAGCAGCGCGGCGAACGCACGGGATAGGGACATGCTGGAGATACGATCGGTAGCCGCCTTGCCCAGCAGGGTTCCGATGACGGCGGCGACGGTCACCGGGATGATCACCCTCCAGTTGAAGGACTCGGTGGCGACGCGCGCGCTGAGCGAGGCGATTGCGTTGATCACTATGACCAGCAGCGATGTGCCGATAGCGATCTGTGTGGGCCACCTGAGGGCGACCACGAGTGCAGGAACGACGAGGAAGCCCCCGCCGACGCCGAACAGTCCGGTGGCGAGTCCGGTTACCGCGCCGGTGATGACGAGGAGAGCGAATCGGGTTGGAGCTGTGAGTTCGGTGGCGAGAGGTGCCGCGGCGAGAGGTACGAGGGGGGCTTCGGCAGTGCCGCGAAGCATGGACAACGCCGCCACCAAGATCACGGCGGCGAAGGCCAGCAGCAGGACATGCGGATCGAGGTTACGACCGAGAGTGGTGCCTGTGACTGCGGTGAACGTCCCGATCGCACCCAGACCCACGCCGGAAGCCCAGCGAACGTGCCCGGCCCAGGCTCGGATGAGCAGGCCGATCACCGCGCTGATTCCCACGATGACCAGGCTCGCCGTCGCCGCGCTGTGTGGGGCCTCGCCGAGGAGGAAGACCAGCGCGGGCACCGTCAGCACCGACCCGCCGCCGCCGAACCCGCCCAGGACGAGTCCCACCCCGAGGCCGATCGCGATCGCTGTCACGATCATGATGCCGTGCGGTCACCCGCTGGCGGAGGCGCCCTCGGTAACCGAATCTGCGGCACGTTGACCGCCTCAGCTGGTCACCAGATCGCCGTGTCCCGCCGTCCGCAGGGCCTGGCGAAGGGTGTCCGCGGCGGCGTCCAACTCGGCCGGGTCCGGGCTGTGATCGGCCTTGGCGAAGTCGAAGTCGTTGATGTCCCACGCTGGGAACACGTGCACATGCAGGTGCGCAACCTCGAATCCCGCGATCACCAGCCCGGCGCGGGGTGCGTCGAATCCGGTCTTCTGCGCGGTGCCGATGTGCCTCGCCACCACCATCAGGTGGGTCAGCACGTCATCATCCGCATCAGTCCACTCGTCGACCTCGTGCCGGGGAACAACCAGCGCATGCCCAGGCCGCAGCGGTGCAATGGTGAGAAACGCCACGCAGCGCTCATCACGCCAGACGAACCGCCCCGGAATCTCCCCCTCGATGATGCGGCTGAACAGCGTCGGCACGGCCACCTCCAGGTTCTCCGGGCTGGTCCCCGCGTTCTGGGACAGACTGCGGCTGATCCGCGGCTAGCTAACCGCATTCTGCTCCCCAGAACGCGATCCACGAGCGCAACTGTGCACCACCGTCGGCGGCGGGGTCGGTGGGGGTAATGCGGGGGCCGGTGAGGGCGCGAGAGCGGCTTGAGGTGCCGCTGACCAGCAGGACCGGGCCAGGGTGGCGTCGTGCCAGCTGCGCGAAGTCGCCGTCGCCGGTGGCCAGCAGCAGCGGCCGGTCCTCGGCACGGTAGGCGTGGGCCAGCAGCAGGTCCGCGCCCTGCCAGCCGCTGGCCGGCAGAACCCGGGCGAGCCGGGGCCAGTCGATTGCTTCCAGCGCTTCCGGTGCGCCGGCCACCACGATCTCAGCGCAGCGGGGTGCGTCCAGCGCCGCGACAAGCAGGCGCAGCCGGGGCACGTCGAGGTTGTCCGCGTCGATCAGCACCTGCACGAGCACGATCATGCACCTGCTGCCTCAGGCATGTTCGCGCGCCATCCACGATCACTTGTGCGAAGCTTCACCGGAGGTGTCCTACCCAGATATCCTGATCGGGTGCCAACTTTTGATGCTGCAGCGGTGGACTGCCGGGTATCGGTCTTTGTTGAGGGAATGCTGACCTCCTTCGGTCACGACGTAACCCTGCGGGTGACGAGCCTGTCCCTTGATGTGGGGGACGATGACGGGATCACAGCCGACTTCGACCCGGGCTCGTTGAAGGTGGTGGACAACATCTCGGATTCGAACCGGAGGGATATCGAGCGAAACGCCGAGAAGACGCTCGAGCCCCGCAAGTATCCGAAGATCCAGTTCCGCTCCGTGTCGGTGCAGCGCGATGGCGACCGGGCGCGCATCACGGGAGACCTGACACTGCATGGCGTGACGAATGAGATCTCGCTCGACGCGCGCAGTGACGGCCAGCGCTGGCACACCAAGGTCGTCCTCGATCAGCGCAAGTACGGGATCAAGCCGTTCTCAGCCATGCTCGGCGCACTCAAGATCAAGCCGGCGGTCGAGGTGAATATCAGCATCCCGAACCCCTGAGGGTGCTGTTGTCGTCATCGCTGAGGGCGCAGAGCGCACGCGGATCGAGTGCACCGAGCACCAGCCGCCGGCGCAGCCACCACGGAGCCGCCGCAAACAGCGCGCCCATCGCGGCGGCGCTGCCTGGGACGTCCTCGCGGCCGGTGAGATAGGACCAGCGGTGTTGCTGGGGGAGGGCGAAGAACACATCGAAGAAGTTCGGCACCAGCCTCGGTGGGAGACGCAGCAGGGACTCCAGGCTGCGACGCCGTAGCGCATGGACCGCCAACGCGGCCGGGCTCCACACCGCGCGCCAGGCCGCGACACCGGCCGCTGCGGAGCCGCCCCCCTGCAGCGCGTCCCGCACAGCGGCGGCCACTCGGGGAGCCAGCTGCAAGGACGTGGCCACGCTGTAACCGGTAGCCGGGTGCACCAGCGGGCTCGACGCTCCGAACGGCACCACCAGTCCACGCCAATCCCCGCGCGCTGGTAACGGTCGATCCACCGGGATGCGCACCCGCTCCTCACCCTCCGGGGGTACGGCGATCCCGTGATAGGCCAGCCGAGCGTGCAGCCGGCGACGCAGCACACCTAGTCCCAGTCCGGGGCGGCGGGCCAATGAGGTCTCCTCGAGCAGAACCTGATTCTGGGTCACCGGGATCCCGTAGAGGAAGGTCGGCCATCCGGTCTCGCCGTGGTGTGGTCGCCAATCCATGAACAACGCACTGCCTGGCGTCACCAGATTCCGTGCCGCGTCGGTGTCGACGACCACTCCCACCGCGGTCTGCTCCGCGGCCAAGGCCAACCGGCGGGGCGCGGCGCCAAGCACCGAGCGTGCCGCGCCAGTGGCGTCGAACAGCACGGCGGTGCGCCGGCCGCCGCCGCTCACATCCACAGTGACCCCGCCGGTATCCGCGCGAGCATCGCGCACCCGGCCTTTCACCACGGTGACTGGCGCGGTGGCGAACCCACCCCGCAGCGCGGCGTTGTCCAGCACCACGTACTCCCAGCCCAGGCAGTGTTCGGTGGTGCCGATCGCCGCGCCACGGCCGGTCGCCGACACGGCGGAATCGACCTCGGCGGGCAACTCTGCCCGCCAGGATCCGTAGGTGGCCCGCCATGGCCGGTCCGGTGCGGGGTCCACCAACTCGGTGGCCAGCCCCAACTGCGCGCACGCCGCTGCCACCGCCCATCCCGCGGGACCGCCCCCCGCCACCATCACATCGATCACAGGTGCACGCTACGCGTGCCCGTGAATGGCAATGCGACCGATGGCACCAGACGCCACTCACGGGCACGCGTAGCGTGCACCTGTGAGCCGAACCAGGGAGCTTGCCGCCGGTGGGCGCGCGGTGGAGGTCGAGCCCGAAAGGCTGGCCGGATTCCTGGTGCGGTTCGCGGCCAGACACGGCGGGGTGCTGAGCACTACGATCACGCCGCAGCGAGTGGATGTGGCGGCTGGTGACGGCGCGAGGGCGTCGATTCCAGTGCCTTTTGGCCCGCTGGTGGCGCCGCCCGGGTCACGAGCGGGCCTCGCCGTGGATGACCTGCTCGGACACCTCATGGTGCCGCGCTTGATCGGGCTGTTGCTGGTGCGTCTGGGCGGGTACAGCGTCGGGGTGGCCCGAGCTGGGGTAGTGCTCACCTCCAGCACCGGCAGCCGGCCGGTACATGGCCGCTCCGCGGCGGGTGGGCAGTCCCAACAGCGTTTCGCCCGGCGGCGAGACAACCAGGTGCGAGTGGCGCTTCGCGCTGCGGCGGACACCGCGGCTCGGGTGCTGTTGCCCCGGGCTGCCGAGCTGGACGCCGTCGTCCTTGGTGGGGATACCGCGGCGCTGCGTACCCTGGCCGCCGACCCGCGGCTGGCGACGTTACTGGCGCGTGCGGAGCCTCGGGTGCTCGGTATCGCCGAGCCGCGCCGCGCTGTGCTTGACCACGCCGCTGCGCGGGCCCGTTGCGTGGAGATCCAGCTCACGGGGTGATGTTCTGGTTTCGGCGGCATCTCACTCACGAGACGTGGGTCGCGTCGCGGACGGTGCCGACGTATTCCTCGACCAGGTCCTCCAGCGCGACGACTCCCTCGGTGCTCCCGTCGGCGCCCACGACCCGGGCGAGGTGGCTGCTTGAGCGGCGCAGCAGGGTCAGTGCCTCGTCGAACTTGGCTCTGGCAGCCACCTCGGGCAGCGGGCGCGCACTCGTTGGCGGAACCGGCGTGTCCGGTGGCCTGCCGAGCAGCGCTAGCACGTCCTTTACGTGTAGATAGCCGACCAGCTGGCCGTTGGTTCGCAGCGGGAAGCGGGAGAAGCCGGTCTGAGCCACGGCATGCTCGATGTCGCCCAGGGTGGGCTCGACGGGCACCGTGGTCAGCCGGGAGATCGGGACCATCACGTCGGCGACGGTCCGCTCCCTTGAGGACAAGGTCTGCGTCAGCCTGCGGTGCTCCTGGCTATCCAGCAGCCCTTCCCGGCTGGAGTCGGCGATCAGGTTGGCCAGCTCGTCAGGACTGTATGCGCCCTCCAGCTCGTTACGGGGCTGTACCCCGAACAGGTGCAGGACCAGCCTCGCGGCCTGACTGAACAGCGCGATGACGGGTCGCGTCACTCGCATGAAGCCGACCAGCGGTGGCACCATCCACAGTGCGGTGCGCTCTGGACCTGCGATAGCGATGTTCTTGGGCACCATCTCGCCGAGCAGGATGTGCGCCACCGTGACAATGCCCAGCGCGAGCACGAACGCCACCGTGTGCAGCACCGGATCGGGTATGCCGAGCGGTCCGGCTACCCACTCCAACTGGCGGGCCACCGCGGGTTCGCCCAGGGATCCCAGTCCCAGCGAGCAGATAGTGATCCCGAGCTGGGCCGCTGCCAGCATGAGCGGTAGCTGCTCGCTGGCCCGGATCACCGTGCGAGCCCGCGCCACCCCCCGCTTGGCTATCGCCTCCAGCCGATCTCGTCGCGCACTGATCAAGGCGAACTCTGCACCGACAAAGAAGGCGTTACCGGCCAGCAGTACCAGCGCGGCGAGCAGCGCGGCGCCACTCACGGGGTCACCTGCTCCGGGACCGAGGTCCGGGTGAGCCGGAGATCGGCGATGCGACGGCGGTCCATCCGCATCACGGTCAGCCGCCACCCGTCAAGCTCGATCTCATCACCGACGTCGGGAATGCGGCCCAGCCGTCCCAGCACCAGGCCGGCCACCGTCTCGTAGTCTCCCTCGGGCATCACGAATCCAACCGCGTCGGCTACCTCGTCTGCGCGCAACAGCCCGGAGATAAGCCAGCTCTGCTCATCCAGCTGCCTGACCTGGGAGACTTCCAGCCGATCGTGCTCGTCGCGGACGTCGCCGACGATCTCCTCAACCAGGTCTTCGAGGGTGACGATGCCCGCGGTGCCGCCATACTCATCGACCACGATCGCGACCTGGAGGCCCCGGCCGCGCAGCCGGTCGAGCAACGCATCGCCGTCCAGCGAGCTCGGCACGATTGGCACCGGGCTGGCCAGCGCGCCGACCCGGATCGTGGCGCGCTGGTCGGCCGGCACCGCGAAAGCCTGCTTGACGTGCACCACGCCCAGTACATCGTCGAGGTCACTTCCGTACACCGGAAACCGCGAGAATCCGGTCCGCCGCGCGGCCTCCACCAGAGCAAGGAC
>JBOHFW010000326.1:0-27959 GCA_050699835.1 Pseudonocardiaceae bacterium
GCACTCCCTCGCTCGCAACCACGCCTTGGTCGATGGCAACAAGCGACTTGCCCTGGCCGCGATGATCGCATTCCTCGGTGTCAACGGGCTTAAGTTCACCTTCTCCAACGATCAGGCCTACGACCTCGTCATGTCCGTGGCCGCTGGTGAGCTGGATGACGTTGCCATCATCGCCGACCACCTCAAGGACGCGATTGACCCCCGCTGATTGTGTATGGCTGCGGGCACGCTCGATCCAGCACTGTCTTGGCGCCGAGTATCCTGGTCAGGACTGCTCAGGGAGCCCCAGCGGGCGCTGGCAGACTGCGGCGAAGACGGCCGCCATGAACTGGGGCCGCTCGGTCCAGGAGTCGATCTCGTCAAATGCGGCGGCCCAGCGTGCGAAGTCCTCCTCGGTGGCCAGCCCGTCGGCGATCAGCGACTCGCGCGCGGCCCAGGCCGGTCCGCGCATGCCGGGCGGGAGCTCGACGATCTCGAACCAACCCCGGAACTCCTCGTCGGCGAGGCCGGCAGCGCGTCCTAGCGCGGCCAACCGCCGACCGATCCGCACGTCGTTGCCCTGCTCGGTGTGCCACCGCAGGTAGCGCTGTATGAGCTCCTCGGCATCGGGGAGCGACGGGGAGATGCTCATCGCGGGCAGGTCCCCGTCCACCAGATACACCCGGCCGCCGGGCCGAGCCAGCCGGGCGAGGTGGTCGACGATGCGCTGCTCGGCGCCGCCGTTATGGGCCAGCACGTGACGCAGCACCACGGTGTGGAATGACCCCTCGGCCAGCCCGGTGTCCTCGGCACGCCCGGATCGCACCTCGGCGTTGGGCATGCCCGCGAGCGCCGCCGTCGCCGCCTGCACCGCCTGCTCATCGGCGTCAATGCCGACCACGTGGCCGTGGGGCCCGACGACCTCGGCCATCACGGCCATCATGGCCCCGGGACCGCATCCCACGTCGACGACCCGCGCGCCAGGCGTCAGCCCCGCCAACTGCCACAGATCGGCTTCTCGTTCTCGCGCCCGCAGCGCCATCATTCGGTACCGGGCTCGCTCGTCGTCGCTGAGCCGCAGCGCGTAGGTCATGTACAGGCCCTCTCGTCACATGACGTCGAACTCGCCGTCCTTGGCGCCGAGCACGAACGCCTCCCACTCGGATGGGGTGAAGATCAGAGTCTCGGAATCCACAGGTTTTTCGGAGCTGCGCATCGCTACGTAGCCGTCCTGCACGAACGCGATCTCCAGGTGCGGCCCCTCCAGCTCCTCCGAGCCCGCCGCCCGCTGCCAGACCGCGTTCGAGAGGTCGATTTTGCCGCGGATGTGCGCCTTGTCATCAACGATGTCACTCATGGCTCCACGGTATCGAGCCGGTCGGGCAACGCGATGCGCTGGTCCGGTGGAGGGAAGTCCGCGTGGCGGTGGACGATGTGCCAGTCGCCGTCGATCCGCTTGTAGACGTGGGTGACCCGCAGTGTCATCGGGCGAGGCTCACCACCGTCGACGCGCACAGTTCCGCGCTCGAATCCGACCGTGTAAGCGAGGTCGCCGCTGACATCCACCACCTCGTATTCGGGTACCAGCGTCCCGCCGCTGAACCTGCTGCCGACCCACTCGAACGTTCGGGAGACGGGGCCATGGCCCTTCTCGATCGGCCCCCACGCGCCGAACAGGGTCGCGTCGTCCGAGGAGGCCCAGCATGCAGCATACTGGCCAGGGCTTCCGGCGCCCATGTCCGCGAGAGCATCGGCGACGCGGTCCAGGACGCGCGAAAGATCACTGTGCGTGTGGTCAGGCAGCTGCATGGTTACCGCCCCTCGGAGTGCTCATCATGATTGGCGTAGCTCCTGTTGGCGTCAGTCGAGGTCAGCAGGCCTGGGGTGGGCTCGCCGGCCCGTACCGTGGCCGCTCGCCGCGCACCGCCGCCCAGCGCCGCGTGCCGCACTCGAAGTGCCACCACTCCTGCTGGTAGCCGGTGAATCCCGCGCCGAGCATCCTGACGGTGAGCAGCCGCCGCAGCTCGCGGACTACTCCCGGGGTGGTCTCGAACGCCGCGCTCGCGGCCTGGGGGGTGAACGCGTCGAACAGCGTGCCCAGGGCCAGCGGGCGGCGACGGTAGGTCAGGGTGACGTCGACCGCACCCCCGGTCAGGTGTGGCGGCGTCTGCGGGTCGGTGCTGGGCTCGCTGACAAAACCGGGAGGCAGGGTGCGGTCCTGGTAGGCAGCGTGGTAGATCTGCCGCTGCAGCTCCAGCGGCCGCCACCCGTCGAGCACCGCGAGCCCGAACGGTTCCGGAAGCCCGGCGGCGACACCGGCCAGCCGCCGTGCCACCTCAGCCCGCACGAACGTGCCGGCCACCGCCGCCGGCCAGCCCACCTGCCAGTAAGGAGCTGGGAGCTGGATGCCACCGCGGACGACCTGCCGAGCTTACGGTCATCGAGTGGTCTCCTGGCTGAGGATCGGACCCGATCGTGTCAGCCCAGTGTGCGGCCTGCCAAGCCCATAAGCCCGGTCTGCTACGAGTCGTTGCGCTCGCGATGTCGGAGGCCAGTGCGCACCCCCCGGAGTTATGCCCGATTTGACTGCTACGGTTGATCATGCTTGAAAACAGACCCCACCTCTGTACCGGGAGGTGCCCGCGACGATCCTGTGCATGGGCCCTGACACACCCCGGTGGTTCCGTTCGCCCGCCAGGTGTGCCACACTGCGCTCGTGGCACGCCACGCTGTAGTCATTATTGCTGAGCGCGTCGGGTAAGCAGCATCATCGCCCGGCGCGCAGACCTCTCGCATCCGCGGGGGGTCTTTTTTGTTGGCCAGCACACCTCTTGGAGCCTCCACGATGTCCCGCATCAGCCCAGCCGGCACCCCACTCGGTGACGAGTTCCACCTCTACGACACCACGCTGCGCGACGGTGCGCAGCGAGAGGGGATTTCCTACTCGGTGACCGACAAGCTCGCCGTTGCGCGGCTGCTGGACGCCCTGGGCGTGGGCTTCATCGAGGGCGGCTGGCCCGGTGCGCTGCCCAAGGACACCGAGTTCTTCGCCCGAGCCAGCGCCGGTGAGCTGGACCTGAAGCACGCCGCCTTGGTGGCCTTCGGCTCAACCCGCCGGGCTGGGCTGACCGCGGCGCAGGACCCCCAGGTGCAGGCGCTGCTGGCCTCGCGAGCTCCGGTGGTGACGGTGGTCGCCAAGTCCGACCGCCGGCACGTGGAGCGGGCGTTGCGAGTGGACGTCGGGCAGGCGTGCGCGATGGTCGAAGACACCGTCGCGCTGCTGGTCGGTGAGGGCCGGCGGGTTTTCCTCGACGCTGAGCACTTCTTCGACGGCTACGCCTTCGACGCGGACTGCGCTATTCGAGTGCTCGAAGCGGCCGTGACGGCGGGCGCCGACGTCGTCGTGCTCTGCGACACCAACGGCGGGCAGTTACCGTTGCAGCTCGCGGAAACCGTCGCCGAGGTGATCGCCCGTACGGGTTTCCGGGTGGGCATCCACTGCCAGGACGACACTGCCTGTGCGGTAGCCAACTCGGTCGCGGCGGTGCAGGCCGGGGCGACCCATGTGCAGTGCACCGCCAACGGCTACGGCGAGCGGACCGGCAACGCGGACCTGTTCGCCGTCACCGCCAACCTTGTCACCAAGCTGGGGATGCCGGTCCTCCCGCAGCACGGGATGGCCGAGCTGACCCGCACCTCGCATGCGCTGGCTGAGATCGCCAACCTCGCGCCCGACACCCACCAGGCCTATGTCGGGAGGTCGGCCTTCGCCCATAAGGCGGGGCTGCACGCGAGCGCGATCAAAGTGGATCCGGAGTTGTACAACCACCTGGACCCCGCGGTGGTCGGCAACTCACAGCGCGTGCTGGTGACCGAGATGGCCGGCCGGGCCAGCGTCGAGCTCAAGGCAGGCGAGCTCGGGCTGGACCTGGCTGGCCGCTCGACCGAGGTCGGCGTCATCACCGCCCGGGTGAAGGATCTCGAGTCCCGGGGCTGGTCGTTCGAGGCCGCCGACGCCTCCTTCGAGCTGCTGTTGCGCCACGAGGTCGACGAGGTGCCGCCCGCGCCGCCGTTCCAGCTGGAGTCCTACCGGGTGGTCGTGGACCATCAGGCCGACGGCGAGGTGGTCGCGCAGGCGACGGTGAAGGTACACGTGGCGGGGCAGCGGGTGATCGCCACCGCAGAAGGCAACGGCCCGGTCAACGCGCTGGATGGCGCACTGCGTCAGGCCCTGGGTGCGCGCGTGCCGTGGCTGGGCAGCGTGTCGCTCTCCGATTACAAGGTCCGAATCCTGCCCGGCACGCACGGCACCGACGCAGTGACCCGGGTACTCGTGGACACCAGCGACGGCACGGGATCCTGGACCACCGTCGGCGTGCACGGCAACGTGGTCGAAGCTTCCTGGCTCGCCCTCCTGGATGCCATGACCTACGCCGCGCTACGTCAGCACCGCGCCGCCCGCACCCCCTAGGTTGGTCGCCCTTCAAGTACCGCCAACGCCCTTCTCGGCTGCTCATTTCGACTACCTACCTGGCGCAAGGACAGACCTCGGGGAGGATCGGGGAATGGTGCGGTGGGTGCGGGTGATCGGGCGTGGGTGGGTAGTTACGGAGCGCGTGCCTGGACCTGATGTCGATGAGTTCGCCGAGGCCACCGAAGTCATTGCGGCGCTGGCCCGGTCTCAGGATGGCGGTGACACGTTGCTGGCCGTGCAGCACCCGCATCGCACGCCCCAGGCGCTGGCTGAGGGCCTGTCGTTGACCGATGCACTGCCTGCCGCCCGGCAAGCCCTGGAGCGGCTGCGAACCAGTGCGTACCGCGAGGTGGCCGACGTGCTAGCGCCATACCGGGTGGAGGGCGTGGACGGGATGGCTCTCGGCGTGCTGTGCCTGGTCGATCCGGCCGCGATGGACTCCCGCGGGATGTCCTGGGTGCGGCACACTGAGGAGGTCTATCCGACGGTGGTCCGCGAGCGCGCCGCGGTGCTCGCCGGACTCGGCTGTGCCACCAGCGCGGCGATGCTTGTTCCGGTCTCCGACGGTGAGCGGCTGACCGCGGCGGTGCTGGGCAGCATTGAGCGCCTGGGAGCGCCGGCGGTGTCGATCATCGACTCCGGTGGCCGAGCTCACCAGTTGTGGTTGCTGGGTCCCGGGGCTGAGCAGGACGCCGTGCTCGCCGCGGTGGCGCGCAGCCCGCTCCTGGTCGCCGACGGCAATCATCGGGTGGCCGCTGCGGCGGCCAGCGATCGGTCTGGGCTGCTCGCTCTGGTGACCGCGGGACCGGAACTGCGCATCGGCGCGATCCACCGGGTGCTCGTCGATACTCGGCTGAGCTGCGATGATCTAGCCGCGGCCTGGCGTCGGACCGGGTTGGTAGTGCAGGAGGTCAGCGCGCCGGATCCACCTCGGCGGCCAGGCAGCGTGGTGGCCACAGCCTCCGGCGGTGGCCTGATCGTCAGACTGCCCGGGGTCCAGCCCGGCGAGCCGGAACCCAGGATTGATCACGGGCTGGTGGAGCGGTTGCTCATCGCCGACGCGCTGGGCCTCGACCCGGAGGGTCCGCAGGTGCGTGCCCTGCCAGCGGGTCATCCCGTGGGCCCGCAGGTTGACGTCGTGCTGCAGTTGGCGCCGGTACCTTTTGCCGACGTGCTCGCAGTGCACGAGCAAGGCCGGCGGATGCCACGCAAGAGCACCTATTTCACCCCGAAACCCTGCAGCGGCCTGTTGCTGGCCGATCTCACCGGCTAAGGCGAGCGTCATGCTGGTTTATTCAGCTGCCTAGCGAGGACGCGGGTTACCGCGCGCGGGCTTATCCGAAGCGATTGCACAGCGAGCTTCATCGTCATCCCTGGGATCGCGATCGTCTTGCCTGCCAGCATCGACCGGTAGCCATACCGTGCGACGGAGGCCGCGTCCGCGGCGCCCCTGAACAGCGCGGCGCTACCCGCCCCGGCTACCTGCGCAAACTCGGTCGCCGTCGGGCCTGGACACAGGACCGTCGCGGTCACTCCGGTGCCGCGCAACTCATCGGCGAGCGCTTCGGTGAAGCTCAGCACGTACGCCTTCGAGGCGTAGTACGTCGCCATGAACGGTC
This sequence comes from Pseudonocardiaceae bacterium, assembly GCA_050699835.1. GTDB lineage: Bacteria > Actinomycetota > Actinomycetes > Mycobacteriales > Pseudonocardiaceae. The sequence goes on from JBOHFW010000326.1 coordinate 6,073, forward strand.
CCGGCAAGAATCCCGCGCTGGAGCCGACGTTGAGGATGCGGCCGCTGCGGCGCGCGATCATCGCTGGCAGGACCAGACCTGTCAGGTGCGTGAGAGCCTTGACGTTGAGCTCGATCATATCCAACTGGCGGGCGAGCTCACGCTCGGCGAAGGCGCCGCTGGTGCCGAAACCGGCGTTGTTGACCAGGAATTCCACCTCGATACCGGTCCGAGTGAGTTCCTGGTGGAGGTGCAGCGATGCCTTCGGGTCGCTCAGATCGGCGGCGATGACCGTCGTCTGAACGCCGTGCGCCTGGTGCAGCTCGGTGGCCAGTTGATCGAGCCTGTCCCGGCGTCGGGCGACGAGCACCACGTCGTGACGGTCTTGAGCGAACAGGCGCGCGAAGTGCGCGCCAAGCCCGGCAGAGGCGCCGGTGACCACAGCTGTCTTCGTGGCACGTTCCATGCTGCAAACATAACAGTGTTATGGAGGGACCCCCAGTGAGGGTGAGCGGTGTATCAGGGACCCCGTAACTACGCTCTCCATTCAGGCGACGATAGATAAGACTTCCTGCCGATGAGAATTGAGAGGCCCATGACCCAGACAGCTGCCCAAGGAATCGATGCTTTGCGAGCCGCCATGACCGGGTCGGTATCCGTTCCAGGGGATGAGGGCTACGACGATGCGAGGAGGGTGTGGAACGCGGGCATCGACCACCACCCGGCGGTGATCACCCGGTGCCGGTCTGCCAAGGATGTTGTCGCAGCAATCGCCTTAGCCCGCGAGCAGGGGCTGGAGATCTCCGTGCGGGGCGGTGCGCATAACCCTGTGGGTTGGGCTGTCTGCGACGACGGCTTGATGATCGATCTCAGTGAGCTGCGCGAAGTGACGGTCAGTCCGGAGGCGCGGCGTGTCAGAGTCGGTGGTGGAGCACTCCTTTCGGATCTGGACGCGGCCACCCAGGCGCATGGGCTCGCGGTGCCCGCCGGGTTGATCAGCCACACCGGCGTCGGAGGGCTCACGCTGGGCGGCGGCATGGGCTGGTTGACCCGACTGTTCGGGCTCAGCATCGACAACCTGGTGTCCGCGGAGGTCGTGGTGGCTGACGGGCGGTTGCTGCGCGCTGCTGAAGACGAGAACCCCGACCTGTTCTGGGCCCTGCGTGGGGGAGGCGGCAACTTCGGGGTCGTGACCTCCTTCGAATTCCGCCTGCACGAGGTCGACCCGATGGTCCAGCTCGGCCTGTTCTTCTGGCCGCTGGGTCAGGGAGTCGAGGTGTTGCGGTTGGCTCGCGAGGTCGTTGCCGACATGTCACTGGACATCAACATCGTCATCGGAGTGCTCAATGCGCCGCCAGCCCCGTTTGTGCCCGAGCAGCACCACTTCCGGCCTAGCTACACCATCGTGCTGACCGGCTTTGGCGCGGACGCCGAGCACGGCCGGCTTGTCCAGCGGATCCGCCAGACGTTGCCGCCGCTGTTCGACATGGTGGCTCCCATACCCTATGTCGAACTCCAAAAGATGCTGGACAAGGACAACGCTTGGGGATCTCACTGCTACGAGAAGAGCACCTATGTCGAGGACCTCTCCGACGAGGTGATTGCGGCCCTGACCGAGCACGTACCGCTGAAGAAATCGCCGATGTCGAGGGTGCTCTTGTACCGGCTCGATGGCGCCTACAGCCAGGTAGGGGAGGACGAGACGGCTTTCACCGGCGGACGCTCACCCCGGTTCAGCGTATTCGTCGTGGGTTTCGCGCCCGATGCGGACCTGCTGGCCGTGGACCGCGGCTGGGTCCGTACGTGCTGGGCGGCGCTGCGCCCGTATGCGGTAGATGGTGGCGAGGGTTATGTCAATTCCATGCCCGACGTCGGGGAGAACCGCGTGCGGTCAGCTTACGGCGCAGCCAAATACGATAGATTAGCCCGGATCAAGAGTGAGTACGACCCGGAGAACATTTTCCATCTCAACGCCAACATCAAGCCTGCCTGAGGTCAGCGTTTTCGCCCCACTGCGCCGACGATGCAGTGCTGCACGGGTTCGAGTGGTTTGGTGCTCTGTGGGCCGGTGGGCCGCCAGTCGGCACACCGGGTAAGACCGGGTTCGACCAGTTCCAAGCCCGGGAGCATGCCCTCGATCTCGGCGCGGGTGCGGAACACCCCGCTGCCCATCGGGCTGCGGAGGAAAGCCTGTTCCAACCTCTGGGCGAGCTCGCTCAGCTCAGGGGTGGTCTCGGGGTCGCAGAAATGGCTGATCGCCACGTAGGAGCCTGAGGACAGGGCCTCAATGTATTCGGCCATGATGCTCTGCGGGCTACGCTCGTCGTCGTAATGGTGCAGCGTTCCGAGTTGAAACAGCGCGATCGGCTTGGAGAAGTCAAGGTAGGCGCGCACCACCTCGTCATTGATGACCTGATGCGGCTTGAAGATGTCAGCATCGCTGAAGTGGGTGTGCTCGTCCGTTGTGAGCAGCGCCCGGCCGTGCGCGATCACCACAGGGTCGTTGTCGACATACACCACTCTGGCGCCCGGCCGGACTCGCTGGGCGACCTGGTGAGTGTTCTCGGCCGTGGGTAGTCCCGATCCGCAGTCGAGGAACTGGGTGATGCCGGCCTGTCCGGCAAGGTAGCGAGTTACCCGGATCAGGAAGCCGCGGTTATCCCACGCGGTCCGGCCCATCTCCGGTGCGACCCGCTGGATCTGCTGGACGACCTCGCGGTCGATCTTGTAATTGTCCTTACCGCCGAGAAACGCGTCATACACCCGGGCGATGCTCGCCTTGGTCATGTCAACGTGTCTTCGTCTGATGTCGTCCGGCAGCCGGTCGTCGGTACCGGGCATCGAGCGCCTCACAGGGGTCGTGATCCGAACCAAGTCGCGGGAGAGCCTAGAGCAGATGTCCAGCGAGCCGGGACTGAGCCGCTGAGCTGCGGCGGAGCGCCCCCGGCAGGACTCGAACCTGCGGCCTAGCGATTAGAAGTCGCTTGCTCTATCCAACTGAGCTACGGGGGCCGACGTCCGCAAGCAGACTACCGGCGATCAGCGGCCGGATCGCATTCAGCGGGCTCAGCGGGCTCAGCGGGGTGAAGGACCGCCCGATAACCCCGCTGAACCTGCTGAATGCGTCGGGCAGCGGGTGTTTAGGGTGATGGGGGTGCGTATAGAGGCGCGGTCGCGGTTGGGCGTGCTGGTGGCGGTCGGGGTGCTGCTCGGGATGGCGCTCAGTGCCGGGCTGATCGTGGTCCTCTCCGACGATGGGCTTACCAGCTTGGGGCTGCCCGATCCTGGGCTGTTCACCCGGGTGGCACTCCCAGCGGTGCGAGTGCTGTGCGAAGGCGCCGCACTGGTCACGGTGGGGTCGCTGCTGCTGGCCGCGTTTCTGGTACCGCCGCAATCGTCCGGCTACCTGGATACCGGTGGCTACGCCGCAATACGCACAGCGCGCATCGCCGCCCTGATCTGGGCACTGAGCGCGGTGGGAATGGTTCCGCTGTTCGCGGCCGACGCGCTGGGCCGTCCGGTGACCGAAGTGCTGGACCTGCCTCTACTGGCGTCGATGGCCTCCGTCCTGTCCCAGGTCGGGGCCTGGGCGCTCACCGCGGGGATCGCCTGGGTCGTGGCCGGGTTCTGCTGGGCCGCCCTGAGCTGGGGCGCGACGGTGTGGCTGTTCACATTGTCGATCATCGGACTGATGCCGGTGGCGCTGACCGGGCACTCCTCAGCGGGCGGGGCCCACGACGTCGCGACCAACAGCCTGCTGTACCACCTGGTCGCGGCCGCCCTGTGGGTCGGAGGTCTGATCGCGCTGCTGGCGCACCTGGCCCGCCGGGGCGAGCACGCCGGGCTGGCCTGCGTCCGGTTCTCCCAGCTGGCGCTGGTCTGTTGGCTCGTTATGGCCGCCTCCGGAGTGATCAACGCGCTGGTCCGGGTCACTCCCGATCGCTTGCTCACCACCTACGGGCTGCTGGTCTCGGGCAAGGTCGCCGCGCTGATGGCGTTGGGTGTTTTCGGCTGGCTGCACCGTCGCACAGCGGTGGCAGCGGTGGTCGAGCGGGGCGACCGTGCTGCCATCCTGCGGCTGGGTGGCGTTGAGGTGCTGGTGATGTTCGCGACGATCGGCCTGGCGGTCGCGCTGAGCCGGACCGCTCCGCCCGGAGGGATCGCCGCTCAACCCAGCCGTACCGAGGTGTTCCTGGGCTACGACCTGGCCGGTCCGCCCACTCTGGAGCGGCTGTTGCTGGACTGGCGACCGGATCTGGTGTTCGGCGTTGCCGCGCTGGTTCTCGCCAGCGTCTACCTGGCCTGGGTGCGACGGTTACGGCGGCGCGGTGAGGGCTGGCCGGCGGGTCGCACGGCGGCCTGGCTGGGCGGCTGCGCGATCATCCTGATCGCCACGTCCTCAGGCATCGGCCGCTACTCGATGGCAATGTTCAGTGTGCACATGGGTGTGCACATGCTGCTGTCGATGGTGGCGCCGATTCTGCTCGTGCTGGGCGGAGCGGTGACGCTGGCACTGCGGGCGCTGCCTGCCGCGGGGGCCGGCAACCCGCCGGGACCACGGGAGTGGCTGCTGGCGTTCACCCGCTCCTGGATCGTGCGGATGGCCATGCACCCGTTGATGGCGCTGGGCATGTACGTGGCGTCGCTCTATGTCATGTACTTCACCGGCCTGTACGACGCTGCTGCACCGTCGCACTGGGCGCATCTGGTGATGAATGCCCATTTCCTGCTGATGGGTTATGCCTATTACTGGCTCATCATCGGTGTCGACCCCGCCCCCCGCCGGTTGCCCTATCTGGGCAAGCTCGGCCTGCTGCTGGCCGCTATGCCATTCCATGCGTTCTTCGGGCTCTCGCTGATGAGTTCGGCGACGGTCATCGGCGGCGACTATTACCGATCGCTTGCTCTGCCGTTCGTGCCCGATCTGCTCCTGGATCAGCGCGTCGGGGGGGCGATAGCGTGGGCCCTGGGTGAGATCCCGATGGTGATTGTGCTGGTAGCGCTCCTCGCGCAGTGGGCACGCGGCGACACTCGCGAAGCCCGCCAGTTCGACCGCGAGGCCGAATCAGACGGCGACGCCGAGCGGGCGACGCATAACGCGCTACTCGCTCGATTGGCCGACCGCCGCGATTAGAGTTGAGGTCATGGAGCTGTTCCCGCCCATGCCGCTGAAGGCATGGACTGATACGAAAGAGACATTACATCGGTTCGCCCAGGTGGTGGGCAAGGTCCGGCTGGCCGCCAGCGTGCGGCGCAACCACTGGTGGAACGTGCCGTTCCATCTCACCGGCCGGGGTATCACCACCCGCCCGATGGGCCGCGACCCGATCTTCGCGATCGACTTCGACTTCGTGGCCCACCAACTGCATGTCTGCTCGATCACCGGTCAGGCGATGTCGTTCCCGCTAGCCGGGCAATCGGTGGCGGCTTTCTACCAGAACATGATGCAGGCGCTGACCGCGCTCGGCATCGATGCGCGGATCGAGCATCCCTATCCGTTCGACTTACCGGACGCAGGCCGACCGTTCGCCGAGGACACCGAGCACGCGGCCTACGACCCGGCGTGGGCCACTCGCTACTGGCAGGTTCTCAGCCAGGTCAACCTCGTACTGGAGGAATTCGCTAGCGGGTTCTCCGGCAAGATCAGCCCGGTGCATCACTTCTGGCACACCTTCGACGTTGCGCTCACCCGGTTCTCCGACCGCCGCATCGACCACCCCCCCGACGTCGACCCGGTCACCCGGGAGGCCTACTCCCGGGAGGTCATCAGTTTCGGGTTCTGGTTCGGCGACGACAACTTCCCCGCACCGGCGTTCTACTCCTACACCGCCCCGGAGCCGACGGGGCTCATCGACGAGCCACTACAACCCGCCGCCGCCCGATGGGTGGAGCAACGAGGCGGCCGCCTGGCCGTCCTGCCGTACGACGATGCGCGTGTCCAAGCGGATCCCAAGGCCGCGGTACTGGAATTCTACGAAAGCGCCTACCGAGCCGGTGCCAAGCGCGCCGGCTGGGACACCGATCACGAGAGCTCTCCCGGCGGAGTGACCGATCCCGCAGCCTGATGTCGCACCCAGGTTCAGTCCACGGACGCTCGTTGCCAGGCCATGGCCATGCGCAGCTGGAAGACCCCCATCAGCTCTTTGGGCATCGACAGATGCCGCAGAAACACCACTCGAACACCGGCCGAGCGCGCCGCATCGAGGACCTCCACGACACGCTCGGTGATCGCGTCCGCGCCCTTGATCTGGCGCAGCACGCCTATCTGCATGTCATAGACGATCAGGGCGAGACGGCGGGGATCGCAGACCTCCTCCAGCGTGCGGGGGATCTCCAGACCGAAGACTCGCTCCATGGCGCCAACACTAGCGATGAGGCACGGGCTGGCCCGCGCTTAGCACAGGTTCCTGACATTCCGGCGGTGGGACCGGCCTGCGCACCAGTAGTTGTGCACATCGATCACCGCTATCCACATGTCGATCATGGTTGGCTACCGGAGCGAGCCTGTGCCGCGCAGCCTGGGTGCTACCGGCCGACGGGGTCGGCTCTCCGCTTCTCACCGGCGGGGATGGTTACGCAGGAGGGTATGTGAAATGCGAGAGACACCGGTGACCGTAGTGGGAACGCTGGTCAGCGACATGAAACCGCGCCGGGTAGGTCCAGACGGGACGCTCGTGCTCAATTTCCGGGTTGCCTGCAATGAGCGTCGGTTCGACAGCGCGTCCGAGTCGTGGGTGAACGGGGAAAGTCTGTATCTGTCCGTGAGCTGCTGGCGCAGACTCGCCGAGAACGCTGCATCTCTGGTCAAGGGCGATCCGGTGATCGTCCGAGGGAAGCTGCGCACCCGGGAATGGACCACCGATCAGGGTGAGCGGCGATCGGTCGTCGAACTGGAGGCCAGCGCGATCGGACCCGACCTGGCTCGTTGCGCCGCTACCGTGCGCAAGCCACGCCTGGAGGAGCGCGCCCGGGTCCTCGATGACAATCAACCAGCGTCCCCCGCCGAGGACCGATCAGACCTGCTTGACGAGCTGGACTCACCTGAAGAGGTGAGCCTGTCGGACCTAGTCGAAGCGGCCCGCCCGCTGGTGCCGGTATCCGTCTGAACACTCGGGGCCGGACCGGGTGGCGGTCGGCCGCGCTGCCCGGCCCCGGCGCTCCCCTCTACGATCGCGGCCGTGGCGGAGTTCATCTACACCATGAAGCAAGTGCGCAAAGCGTACGGCGACAAGGTCATTCTCGACGGTGTCACCTTGGCGTTCATCCCGGGCGCGAAGATCGGCGTGGTCGGGCCCAACGGAGCCGGTAAGTCCAGCGTATTGAGGATCATGGCCGGGCTCGACCAACCGAACAACGGGGAGGCATTCCTGGCGCCGGGTGCGACGGTCGGCATCCTGGAGCAAGAGCCTAGGTTGAACGAGGATAAGTCCGTCCTGGGCAATGTCGAGGAGGGTCTGGGCGAAGTCAAGGCCAAGCTGGACCGGTTCAACGAGATCGCCGAGATGATGGCCACCGACTACTCCGATGAGCTCATGGAGGAGATGGGGCGGCTCCAAGAGGAGCTTGACCACGCTGACGCGTGGGATCTGGACTCCCAGCTGGAGCAGGCCATGGATGCGCTGCGCTGCCCGCCGCCCGACGAGTCGGTCGGTCACCTGTCCGGGGGAGAGCGGCGCCGGGTCGCACTGTGCCGGCTGCTCCTGTCCAAACCCGATCTGCTGTTGCTCGACGAGCCCACCAACCACCTAGACGCGGAGAGCGTGCTGTGGTTGGAACAGTTCCTGGCGGGCTACCAGGGTGCGGTCCTGGCAGTCACCCACGATCGGTACTTCCTGGACAACGTGGCCCAGTGGATCCTCGAGCTCGACCGTGGCCGGGCCTACCCCTATGAGGGCAACTACTCCACGTACTTGGAGAAGAAGGCTGACCGCCTCGACGTCCAGGGCAGGAAGGACCAGAAGCTGCAGAAGCGCCTGCGTGACGAGCTCGCCTGGGTGCGATCGGGGGCAAAAGCTCGGCAGGCCAAATCCCGAGCCCGGCTGCAGCGTTATGAAGAGATGGCAGTCGAAGCCGAGCGCAATCGCAAGCTTGACTTCGAGGAGATCCAGATCCCAGCGGGACCAAGGCTGGGCAATGTGGTGGTGGAGGTGTCGCACCTGGATAAGGGCTACGACCACCGCCTATTGATCAAGGATCTGTCTTTCACGCTGCCCCGCAACGGCATCGTGGGGGTCATCGGTCCTAACGGTGTCGGCAAGACCACTCTGTTCAAGACCATCATCGGCTTGGAGAAGCCCGACTCTGGCACGATCCGGGTGGGCGAGACGGTGAAGCTGTCCTACGTCGATCAGGAGCGCGCGGGCATCGATCCGAACAAGACAGTCTTTGAGGTGGTCTCCGACGGTCTGGATTACATTCAGGTCGGTAACGCTGAGATGCCGTCCCGGGCTTATGTCAGCGCCTTCGGCTTCAAGGGGCCGGACCAGCAGAAACCAGCTGGGGTGCTTTCCGGCGGTGAACGCAATCGGCTCAACTTGGCGCTGACCCTCAAGCAGGGGGGTAACCTGATCCTGCTCGACGAGCCCACTAACGATCTTGATGTCGAGACATTGGGCTCGCTGGAGAACGCGCTGGAACACTTCCCCGGCGGCGCGGTGGTCATCTCGCATGACCGCTGGTTTTTGGACCGTGTGGTAACCCACATTCTCAGCTGGGAGGGCACGGAGGAGAATCCTGCGTCCTGGTTCTGGTTCGAGGGGAACTTCGAGGCCTATGAGCAGAACAAGATTGACCGACTGGGAGCGGAGGCCGCACGACCGCACCGCGTGACTTACCGCAGATTGACCCGGGGCTGAGGCGGGTATGGGGCGGTCGATGATCGGGAACTGCGATGGGGGTGGGAGGTGAGTAGCACGGCGCGCGAGGTCAGGACTGGCGGCAGCGATCCAGCTGGGGGCGAGGCCGCATCGCTGGTGGAATCAGCCATGCTGCTGCGCTGGCGAGCGCCCGAGCTGACGCTCCTGCTGGCCGATCGGGCGGTGACCGCTGCGCAGGACGACAAGATGGCTGGCCTGCGGGCAGATCACCTCGCGGTGTTCGCGCTGAACCGTCTCGGACGGCATGGGGAAGCGGCTCACCGTCTCATCCCGGCAATCAGGGACACCGACACTCCACAGCCGCTGCGGCATGAGTTGAACGTGGAGCTGGCGCATTGTGCAGCAGCGCTGGGGGAGCCCGCTACGGCGCTCGGTGCGGTGCGTGCGGTCCTCGCCGCCGGTGACGACGTCGCTCCGGCGTTGCGGGGCCGGGCACTCGTAGCCGTCGCCGAGGCGTCTATCGCACTAGGTCGCGACGATCTCGTTTCGTCTGCGCTGGAAGAAGCGGACGAGCTTTATCGCGAGGACCAATCTCTCGACCATGACACCGCGCTGCTGCTGCGCGCCGCCGTCCGGGCAACCGACGCCGCGCGCCACCGCGCCCGGGGCGCCGCCGAAGAGGCTGAGGCCAAGGCTCGGGAAGGCCGCGAACTGCTGACTGGACTGGCTGACCCTGATCAGGACAGTGGCGAAGTGAGTGCGCGGTTGATGCTCGTGCTAGCGCTCACCCTGCTCGACCGCGGCGCGGGCGAGACCGCAACACAGGAAGTGCGGCCACTGTTGCGACGTCAGGTGCGCGCTGCCGCGGCGGGTGCGGTGGGCCGGTTGCGGCTGGCGCTGGCCGCCCAGGTGCATCTCGCCGAAGGCCGCCATGAGCCTGCGCTGACCCTGCTGGCTGATGCGGTGGAAGGGGCGCAGCGCTATGGGGTGGATATGGTCCTCGCGGAATGCCTGGAAGGTCTCTCCCACGTGCACGAGGCCAGGGGCGAGTTCGCCGACGCCCTGCATTGCATGCGCGCGGCCTGTGCGGCGGAAGGTCGCCATCGCCGCGAGGTAGCGGCCGCGCGATCCGTCCTGCTGGAAAACTGCGGGTCCGCACGCCGCGAGGAAGCCCGCTTGATCGGCCAGGTCGCTGAGCTGTTGGCTAACGCAGGGTCGGGGTGCGCCAGGCTCGATGCGGAGACCGCTGAAACGGACACCGCCGAGACGGAGGTCCCTAAGGCTGATGCTCTTGAGACTGAGATCGCGGTAGCGGAGGCCGCAGAGGGAGAAGTCGGCGAGGTGGAGGTGGCTGGCGGGAACGTCGCGGTGGTGGAGGTTGTTGAGGCGCAGACGCCTCAACCGGGAACTCCCCCGTTGGAGCCTGCGGCCGCGAGCATCTCACTCGAGGAACACAACGCGGTAGTGCAGGACGCCGACTCACCGGGCGGGCTTGATTCCTGGCACTCCAGGGCACGGCACAGCCGCAGTGAGGCAGAAACCTTGGTATCTGTGAGTGACCTGCTTCCCGCGTCGGTCTTGCCGGCAGGACGTTCTGGCCGGCGCCGCGCTGGGGAACCTGTTGACGAGAGGTCCGCAGCCGCGGCGCACCAGATCGAGGATGACGGCCCCGAGGAGGGTCGCGAAGATCGTCGACGGAGCACGGATGGTCCGGACGTGTCGCTGGGGGATGACATAGCTGGCAGTGCCCCAGCGGAGGGCGCCGAGCGTATCCCGGCGACACGGCGGGAGTTCTCGGCGTCCGGGCCGCCTCCGGCCCCAACGCCACGAGCGCTGGAATGGGAACCCGATGGCGATCCGGCAGAGAACGATGAGACGCCCAAGATGGGCCTGGGTGATCTGCTGGCCGAGGCGCTCGCTGCGTACCAGGAAAGCCGTGATGTCCATACGGATGCCCGTCCTGCTGGGACCCTCGGCAACGACGTAGCTGATGCCGTGACCATCCGCGACCTACCTCGCTACCGCGGGCCAGGAACACGTTGGACGGCTGGCCTGGCGTTGGCTCCGAACCTGAGTGACCACAATGTGAGTGACCACAATGTGAGTGACCCCACTCTGAGTGACCCCACTCTGAGTGACGAAGACCGTGGTGAGCCCTCGGAGGCGATCACCAATCCTTTGTTGCGGCTGCCGGAGCTCACGGCGGAACCGCGGTGGATTCCACCCGAGAAGGGTCGTCGGTCCGCTGCCGGAGACTAGTAGTGGCCCCTCGGGACAGAAATCGCGCTCATTGGGTTTTCACAGTCCCAAGCCTGGGCATGACAGACCAGGTTTCGGTACTGACTTCGCGGGCCGAGGTGGGGACAGGGTAGTTGGCGGTATTCGTGACGGACGTGGCCGTGCGCTGGTCGGACATGGACCTCTACGGGCATGTCAATAATGCGCGGGTGGTCACGCTGCTGGAGGAGGCGCGCACTGAGCTGCTCTTCGGCGAGGGAGTTCAACATGGTGCCCGCGCACTGGCCGACGGCGTAGTCGTGGTCGAGCTGATGGTCCGTTACCGGCAGCCGCTGGTGTACTCAGCCAAACCAGTTCAGGTGCGGTTGTGGGTCAGCGAGCTACGGGCAGCCTCATTCGCCCTGGACTACGTCGTGGCGGGCACCGATGGCGACGCGGTCAACGCCAGTACCCAGATGGCTGCCTACGACACCGCGATGCAGCGGCCACGCCGGCTGATGCCCGCCGAGCGGGAGTTCCTGGCCGCTTTTCGAGACGACGGTAGCGGTGGCTGAGCTGTACATCCCGGACCCCAGCGAGCGGGACGATCTGGGTATTTTCGTGGCCCGCGCGGTCCGGCTGGACAGTCAGGCGATCGTGCGGCTGAAGGTCGGAAGCGCTCGACTGCACGCGTGGGTGGACACCCCGTTCGATGCGCTGGTGACTCGCTCGATGCGCGGAGCGGTGCGGCCCGATGATCTCACCGTCAAGGGAACAGACCTGCTCGCTGCGGTGGTCAGGGTCCGAGCCGGAGCCGGTAACGCGGTGGTCGATCCCGGCCGGGCACGGGATGCCCTGTGGCGCTGTGCGCTGCCGCCGCAACGGGGCTGGCGCGAGGTCGATCAGGTGCCCGCTGAGGTACTCGCCGACCTCGCCGACCAAGGGGTGTCCCTAGCCAGGTCTAACCCGGGTCCGCATGGCTCGCCGCCCGCCGCGCTACTGGACCAGAAGGTGATCACTGTCAGCGGGGCCGGGTTCGACGTCGGGGTGCCGCTGCGTTGTCTGTTTGCCTTGTCCGGGATGGGCTTCGTGGGTGGCCGTGCCGCAGCTGAGATTGTCCGGGTGTGGGCCACCGACTCGTGGCTCCGGCTGGATGCCCGCTACGGTGCCGTGCTGCGGCGCCGGCACGCGCTGCTACCGCTGCTCGTCTGAGGGTGAGGGATGGGTGTCAGATCAGCCAGACGGCGGTGTCAGGAGGTAACGCGTCGCTGCTGTGTGGAAGCGGACCGCTGGCCAGCAGGAGCTGTCCCGGTGGTAGGGACACCGCGGTGCCGGAGGCATTCAGGGCGCAGACCAGCCCGCCGCCCTTACGGCGGAACGCAAAACATTCAGGTGGCGCGCCATACCACTCCAACTCCGAGCCGGTGAACCCTTGGTGCTCCCGTCGTAGGTCCACCGCCTGACGGCACAGCGACAGGGTCGAGTGCGGGTCCTCCAGCTGCGCTTCCACTGCATAACCGGCCCAGTCACTGGGCATCGGCAACCAGGTGCCGGGCGTCGCGTTGAACCCGTACGGCGGGGTGAGGCCCTCCCATGGCAATGGAACCCGGCAGCCATCGCGACCCCGGTCGGTGAACCCGGAACGCCGCCACACCGGATCCTGCAGAGCCCAATCGGGCAGCTCGACGTTCGGCAGACCCAGCTCATCGCCGTTGTACAGGTAGACCGGCCCGGGCAGCGCGAGCTGCACGAGCATCATCGCCCGGGCCCGCGCCTGACCTACCTCGCCACCGCCGTAGTGAGTCACCGGACGTATCGCGTCGTGATTGGAGATCGTCCAGGTCGCTGGTGCGGGGCTGTCCTGGACAGCCAGCAGTGAGTGCTCGATGGCCTCGCGTACTGCCTCAGCCGTGAAATCTGCCGCCAGCAGCCGGAAGTTGAACCCCATGTGCAGCTCATCGGGGCGGATGTAGCGGGCGAAGGCGACATCGTCGCTCACCCAGATCTCGCCGACCGCTACCCGTGCCGGGTACTCGTCGAGCACCTTCCTGATCATCCGGTGAATGTCATGCACACCATCGGCGTCAAAGCGAGGATCGGCGATATCGGTATCGAGCAGACCGGTGCCGGCCGCAATCGGATGCGGCATATCCGGCAACCCGCTGGGTTTGGCCATCCCGTGGGCCACATCGATACGGAACCCGTCCACCCCCCGGTCCAGCCAGTACCGCAGGGTCCGTTCGAGATCAGCGGTCACCTCCGGGTTCTCCCAGTTCAGATCTGGTTGCTCGGGCGCGAACAGATGCAGGTACCACTGCCCGACGTCGCCCGACGAAGGGCGCAGCCGGGTCCACGCAGGTCCACCGAACGTGCTGGTCCAGTTGTTCGGCGGTTGCATCCCGCCGAAGCCGGTGCCGTCCCGGAAGATGTAACGCCCTCGTGCGGGGCTGCCCGGCGGCGTTGCCACCGCCGCCTGGAACCACTCGTGCTGGTCGGAGGTGTGATTAGGCACCACATCGATGATGATCCGTAACCCGCGGTGGTGGGCGTCGGTCAGCAGTCGATCGAAGGTCTCCAGGTCACCGAAGAGCGGGTCGACGCCGCGGGGATCGCTCACGTCATAACCGTGGTCGACCATCGGGGAGCAGAAGAAGGGGGTGAGCCACAGCGCGTCCACCCCGAGCAGTTCCAGGTAGCCCAGCCGGCTGCGCACGCCTTCCAGATCACCCACGCCGTCACCGTTCGCATCGGCGAAGGAACGGACATAGACCTGGTAGAAGACGGCGTCCCGCCACCAGGCCCCGTCTCTAGAGGCCAGCCGGCGGTCATCGGCGCGTCGCACGAGAGACAATCCTGCCAGTGGGTCCCCGCTATCGTCGGCACTCAGGTCAGGGAGTTCACCAGACTGTTCGCGGCCATCTCCAGATAGTTCCAGAGCACGGTGCGGTGGACCTCGTCGAGATCGGCCTCATCCACCGCGATGCGCATACAGCGCAACCACGCATCGCGTTCGGTCGGCCTGATCCGGAAGGGGACGTGCCGCATTCGCAGCCGCGGGTGCCCCCTCGCCTGTGAGTAGGTGTGTGGCCCACCCCAGTACTGCATGAGGAACAGCCGCAACCGCTCCTCGGCGGGACCGAGATCCTCGCCCGGGTAGAGCGGGCGCAGCACCTCGTCTTTCGCCACCAGCTCATAGAAGCGGCCGACGATCCGGCGAAATGTCTGCTCGCCGCCCACGGCCTCGTAGAAGTTCTCCGGTGCAGCCACCTCTTCATCCTGCCTTGCCGGCTCCCCCCGCGGGAGCAGGCGTCACGCCAGGCGGGGCGGTGTAACCAGCTGGCGTCGGTGGTGGGATCCCAGCGTCGGCGAACGCTGCCTTGATGCCAGCCAGCAGCGCCCGCTGGACCGCCCACTGCCGTCCGGCCTGAACCTTGGTAGTGATCCGCAGCGTCACGCCGTTCGAACTGATCGACTCGACTCCGAGCACTTCGGGAGGCTCCAGAACGTCGGCGGCCAGCGCGCTGCCGTCGGCAGTGAGCTCGGTGGCGGTGCGACTGGCGAGCTCGGCGGACCCCGGGATGTCCGCGTCATGCCCGATCGGCAGGTCGACGACGGCCACCGAGAAGCCCTGGCTGGAGTTGCCGACCCGCAGTACCTCGCCGTTGCGGACGTACCAGACGGTGCCGTTGGTGTCCCGTAGCGTGGTCACCCGCAACCCCACCGCCTCCACGGTGCCGGTGGCTTCGCCGAGGTCGACCACGTCGCCGACCCCGTACTGGTCCTCGACCAGCATGAACATCCCGGACAGAAAGTCCTTGACCAGGTTCTGCGCGCCGAAGCCCAGTGCGATGCCCAGGATGCCGGCCGAGGCGAGGATCGGCCCTAGGTTGATCCCCAGCTCACCCACCACCAAGGTGCATGCCACCGCGTAGACCACGAGCGTGGTGCCCGAGCGCAGCACCGAGCCGATCGTGCGGGCCCGCTGCGATCGGCGTATCGAGAGCATCCCACTACCCCGCCAGGACTCCGGGGCCCGTTCCCGCAGCGGTCGCAGCAGTCCGGGGGGCGCTCCCTCTGCCGTCACCTCACTCAACCGGTTGATCGTCCGGTGCACCATCAGCCGGATCAGGACCGCGAGAATGAGGATCAACAGGATACGCAACCCGGTCCCCACCACGGTGTCGGCGTAGCGGGACACCAGGTCGTTGTGCGTGAGCTGGTACACGCGCGCGCACCATGAGCCCTCGTCGCGGGAGCAGTCGGGCTGCGCTGCCATTAGGGCAATCATCTGGTGGGCACCTCCTCAACCGCCGGACTGTATCCGTGGTCCCCAGCCAGTCCGTTGGTCAGGCCACCCGCGGCACCGTCCGACACGTGCGCGATGACCGCCTTCTATGGTGGACTAGTCGCGCACAATGGCGGAGGTGGTCGCGTGCACGACCGACAACCCAGCCCGGAGGGTCACCCAGCGGGGGCGGACCAGCGGACCGCCTCGTACTCAGGAACCTCAACCGGGCTTCTCGGAACCACTGTCCTCGTCGCTGACCGGGCGCCGCCCTCGGGCCCGCCATCCTGGGGACGCCAACGGGTCTTGCTCCTCAATGCGAGTTTCGAGCCGCTGACCGCGCTGCCGTTGCGCCGAGCCGTCGTCTTGGTGGTGTGTGGCAAGGCCGATGTCGTACACGACGACGCCGCGGGTTTGGTGCTGCGTTCTGCCACCGCCAGCGTGTTGGCCCCCTCGGTGATCAAACTGTGCACCTACGTACGAGTGCCCTACCGGGCGCGGATCCCGATGACCAGGGCGTCGTTGATGCACCGGGATCGGTACCGCTGCGGCTACTGCGGAGCCCGTGCGGAGACCATCGACCATGTGGTGCCGCGGAGCCGCGGTGGCGAGCACTGCTGGGAGAACTGCGTGGCCAGCTGCTCGTCCTGCAACCATCGCAAGGCCGACCGGCTGCTCAGCGAGCTGGGGTGGAAGCTGCGGGTGGCGCCGCGCGCGCCGCGCGGGCAGCACTGGCGGCTGCTGGCCACGGTGCCCGATGCCGACCCCCTGTGGTTGCCCTACCTCGGCGAGGTCGCCTGAGTTGGGGGCTCTTCAAGAGCCCCCAACTCCCGTGGGAGCTGCGCCTAACCACCACCAACGTCGAGCCGGTGCCTTCAGGTCGCGCGCCCGTAGGGTGGGTTTGTGGCAGACCTGCACGATTTGACCGCCACGGAGCAGGCGGCGGCAGTGCGCCGACGCGAGGTGAGCCCAAGCGAGCTCATCGAACACCACCTGCGGCGGCTGGAAGAGCGAAACACTCAGTTGGGGGCCTTGGTCACGGTCACTGCCGACCGGGCCATGGATGCGGCCCGAACCGCCGATCTGCTGGTGATGCGGACCGATCCGGCCGCGATGCCCGCGCTCCTTGGTGTCCCCACCGCAATCAAGGACCTCACCGCAACCGCTGGCGTGCGCACCACTTTCGGCTCCGCGGTCTACGCGCAATACCTGCCGCCCGTCGACGACGATGTGGTCCGGTTCCTCGCCGCCGCCGGGACGATCAGCCTCGGCAAGACGAGCACTCCCGAGTTCGGGCTGAGCTGTTACACCGAGCCGGCCAACCTGCCGCCCGCGGTGACCCCGTGGGACACCAACAGGTCGGCCGGCGGCTCCTCCGGCGGGGCGGCTGCGGCGGTGGCGGCTGGGCTGGTGCCGTTCGCGCAGGGCAGCGACGGCGGAGGCTCGATTCGCGTACCGGCGGCCACCTGTGGCGTAGTCGGATTCAAACCCAGCCGTGGGCGGGTGTCCCGCGGCCCGGCGGTGGGCGATGTGACTTTGCTTTCAGTCATAGGGCCCCTGGCCCGTACCGTGGAGGACGCCGCCGCGCTGCTCGACGCCATGGCGGTGCCGTGCTCCGCCGAGCCGGTGATCGCTCCGCCGCTGCCGGCTGGGCAGAGCTTCCTCGACCATGCCCGCCGGGAGCCCGGACGGTTGCGTATCGGGCGCTACGCCGAGTCCCCGCTGCCCGGCGTTGAGCTGGCGCCGGAGTGCCGGCGGGCCTGGGAAGACACCGCCGCCTTGCTGGCTGGGCTGGGTCACGATGTGACCGACACCACCGCGCCATTCGACCCTGAGGCGTTGCTGCCGCCCTTCGAGCGGCTCTGGGCAGTGGGCGCGACGTCTGTGCCGGTGCCCGAAGAAGCGCAGGGTGCACTGCTGCCCTTCACTCGGTGGATGCGTGGGCGGGGGGCTGCGGTCAGTGGGCCCGAACTGTTGCATGCGATGGGTCAGGTCCAGGCTGCAGGTCGGGCAGCGATCAGGGCGCATGCGGAATTCGACGCGGTGCTCACTCCCATGTTGGCGCAGCTTCCCCCGCCGATCGGGTGGTTCAGCTCGGCACCTCCCGAGGAGAATTTCGAACGGCAGAAGCGATTTACCCCTTATGCCGCGCTGTACAACGTAACGGGGCAACCCGCTGTCTCGTTGCCGATGCACTGGACCGAGGACGGGCTTCCGGTGGGAATCCAGCTGGTGGGTCGACCGGGCGGCGAGGCAGCGCTCTTCGCGCTGGCAGGCCAGCTTGAGCGCGCTCACCCCTGGGCACACCGCAGACCCCATACCTGGTGAGGTGGCGTTAGGCTGCGGTCAGCTACCGTGATCTCGTGATGTCGCTGGAGATCATCCTCATCTTGGCGGGTGTTCCGCTGGCCATCATGGTCCTGGTGGGGCTGTGGACGATGCGGAGTAGCTTCGCCCGGCGGCGCCGATACCGCGTCGGCGATGAGTGGAACTATCCCGCCGTGTTGTGGATGGCGCATCCTGAGGCGTTGCATGACGGCGTGGCCGCACCCCATGGCCGGCACAGATCCGGGGGAGCCCGTGGAGGTGCCCATGGCAACTGGTAACGAACAACCCGCGGACCCCGCGCGGCGCGACCACTCTCAGGGCGATGGCTACCAGCGGGAACTCGCGCTCGGGGAAGCACTCGTCGGCACGGGACGGATCTCCGCCGCTCGGCAGATCAGGCCGGTGCTGCCCCAGCTGCCCTTCAGCCGTTCGCAACTCGCGAAGCTCGATGACGTGCTAGTCCGCGCCAGCCGCAGCGCGAGCGTGCACTTCGGGATCTACCTCGGCGACTTGGGCCTCGACACCCGAACTCGGGCCGAGGAACTGCACGATTCGCTGGGTGAGTGGGCGGATGATGCGGTACTGGTGGCCGTCTCACCCGGTCAGCGAGTGGTCGAGGTGGTCACCGGGTGCAAGGCCGCGAATCGACTCCCCGACCGTGGGTGCAAGCTCGCGGTGGAGAGCATGGTCTCCTCGTTCAAGGACGGCGATCTCGCCGGCGGTCTGAGTTCTGGCCTGCGGATGCTGGCGGATCACACGGAGTCCTAGGACTCCGTTGTCCTAGGACTCCGTTTCGCATGTCACGTTCAGCTGCTATCGGCCGCTCGCGCACCCAGTGCGCGGACGACGCCCGCCCGGCCCTCAGAGACCAGCCGGCGGAGTGCTGGCGGGTGCTCGCCACCTTCGAGCCAGGCGTCTGCAGCGTCCACGCAGCCTTGCTCGACGACCCATGAGGGAAACAGTCCCACCACGCACGACTGCGCGCGCTCGGAGGTCCGCCGGGCCCACACCTCGGCGATCTCGTTGAAGTACCGGTCCAGGTAGGGCGCTAGCAGCTGCTTCTGTGCGGGGTGGTTGAAACCCCCGATGATCGCCTCGCTGGTGGCGTTGGGTATCTCGTCGTCGAGCATCGCCCGCTGCCAGGCACGTTCCTTGGCAGCCGGGGTGGGCAGCAAGGCCCGGGTCCGCTCGGCTTGCCGGCGCCCCGCCGCGGTGGGATCGCGGTCCTGCTCGGCGCCGATCTCGTTCTCGCCCACGACGCCGTGGGCGGTGAGAGCTTGCAGCAACCGCCAGCGCAGGTCGGTGTCCACCGCCAGCGCCTCGGGTACTCCATCCCCGATCAGCCAACCGGACAGCGTGTCCAGCTCCGGCTTGCCCAACAGCGCCGCAGTCAGCGCGTTGACCAGCGCGAGCTGATGGTCGGAACCGGGCTCGGCGATGTCGATGAGCTTCGTCAGTGTGCTGGTGAATCTCGGCCAGCCCTCCTCGCTGGCCCAAGCCGGATCGGCATAGGAGGACAGCGCAACCTGGGCCTGCGCCAATAACCGTTGCACGACGCCTACCTCGGTCTCGGCGGGCAACCCGCTCAGCACCACCGCCACGAAGTCCCTGGCTTTGAACTCGGCTTCACGAGTCATCTCCCAAGCCGCCGACCAGCACAGTGAGCGCGGCAGCGACTCGGTGATGTCACCGATCCGTTCCACCAGCGTCGAGAGCGACTTGTCGTCGAGCCGCAGCGCACAGTAGGTGAGGTCGTCATCGTTGACCAGCACGAGTTGACCTGCTGGTATCCCCACCAGCTCAGGGACCTCGGTGCGCTCCCCACTGACGTCGAGCTCCACCCGGTGGGTACGGACCAGCGCGCTGCCGTCCGGGGAGTTGTAGACGCCGACGGCGAGGCGGTGGGTGCGCCGCTGCCCGGCTCCGGGACGCGCGCCGCCCTGCAGTACCGCGAAGGACGCGAACGCACCGTCATTGTCGAGGGTGAACTCCGGTCGCAACGTGTTGAGTCCGGTGGTCTCCAGCCACTGTGCGCTCCAGCCCGACAGGTCACGGCCGGACGCCTGCTCCAACGCGGCCAGCAGATCGGCCAGGGTGGCGTTGCCCCAGGCGTGCCGGGTGAAGTAGATCCGCAGGCCGGCGAGGAACTCCGCCAGCCCGACGTAGGCGACGAGCTGGCGCAGCACGCTGGCGCCCTTGGCGTAGGTGATGCCGTCGAAGTTCACCTCGACGGCCTGCACGTCGGGGATCTCGCAGGCGATCGGATGTGTGGAGGGCAGCTGATCCTGCCGGTAGGCCCAGGACTTCTCCACGGTGGCGAAGGTGGTCCATGCCGCGGTGTACTCGGTGGCCTGCGCCTGGCACAGCACCGAGGCCCAGGTCGCGAAGGATTCGTTGAGCCACAGATCGTCCCACCACCGCATGGTCACCAGGTCGCCGAACCACATGTGGGCCATCTCGTGCAGCACCGTCTCGCAACGCCGCTCGTAGAGGTAGCGGGTGACCCGGCTGCGGAAGACATAGTCCTCCAGGAAGGTCACGCACCCGGCGTTCTCCATCGCCCCAGCGTTGAACTCGGGCACGAAGCACTGGTCGTATTTCTCGAACGGGTACCGCACCCCGAAGGCGTCGTGGTAGTAGCCGAAACCTTGCTTGGTCTCGGTGAACAGGCGCTCGGCGTCCATGTGCTCGGCCAGCGAGGCGCGGCAGTAGATGCCCAGCGGGATGGTCCCCTCCGCATCGGTGTACTCGTCGGTCCAGTGCGCGTAGGGACCAGCGACCAGCGCGACGATATAGGGGCTGATCCGGGCACTGTCGGCGAAGACATGGCGGATCGAGCCAGCCTCGAGCTGCTCGGTGCGCTGGCAGGGCGCGTTAGAGATCACAGCCCAACCGGCGGGTGCGACGACCCGGATGCGGTGCACTGATTTGAGATCCGGCTGGTCGAAGCAGGCGTACATCCGTTTCGCGTCGGCGGTCTCGAACTGGCTGTAGAGGTACACTCCGCCGTCGATGGGATCGGTGAACCGGTGCAGCCCCTCGCCGGTGTTCATGTACCGGCCTTCCGCCTTAATGACGACCTGATTGTCGGCGGCCAAGGCTGGCAGCGCGATCCCGTCCGCCTCGTCGTAGCCGGTGATATCCAGGTCTGTGCCGTTGAGCGTCGCAGCATCGATCCGGGCAGCCACCAGATCAATCCAGCTGGACACGCCGGGAGTGCGGCAGCGGAAGCGGACCGTGGTGATGCTGCGGAACGTGCCTTCGCTCGGCTTGCCAGCACCGTCGGTGAGATCAAGCTCGACGGTGTAGGAGTCGACATCGAGCAGCGCGGCACGCTCAACGGCCTGCTCCTGGGTCAGATTGGGGACGGCCACAGATCACCTCATGTCAGATCGGAAGTCCTTGGCATCCAATCATGGGCGTATGTCTGTCTGCTGGCGACTTAACGCCGGGGAATGAGGTGACCACCCGGACGGGTTGTACCCAGGGGCCGAGGAACGGAGAGTGTGATGACGGTAACCACCGGCTACAGCACCGAAGACCGAACTGGGCCCGCGCGGGTGGATGTCTACTTCGACCCGAGGTGCCCGTGGGCATGGATCACGTCTCGCTGGGTTCTCGAGGTTGCGTCGGTGCGGGACATCGACGTGCGCTTCCGGGTAATGAGCTTGGCGGTGCTCAACGAGGGTCGTGCGGGCAGCGAGGGCTACCGCAAGTCGCCGGAGCAGAGCTGGGGGCCGGTTCGGGTGTGCATCGCCGCGGCCCGGGACCACGGGGAGAAGGTACTCGAGCCGCTCTACACCGCAATGGGCCGGCGGATCCACAACGAGGGCAACAAGAACTCCGACGAGGTGATCGCGGCGGCGTTGGCCGAGGTGGGGTTGCCCGCCGAGCTGGCTTCGGCTGCGCATACCACCGAGTACGACGAGGAGCTGCGGGCCAGCCACGAGGCCGGTATGGCTCCAGTCGGGCTGGACGTCGGCACTCCGACGATTCACGTCGATGGGGTCGCCTTCTTCGGGCCGGTGCTGTCCCAGATCCCGCGCGGCGAGGAAGCCGGGAAAGTCTTCGACGGCGCGCTGCTGCTAGCGCGCTACCCGCACTTCTTCGAACTCAAGCGCACCCGCCACGAGAAACCCGATTTCTGAGTGGTCGGGCAACTTCGTCGCATACGTGGGGTGTGGCGGGCTGCGGGTGGTCGACCGGGCCGGATGTGATCAGCTGCTCGTGGCCGACGAGGGCCCGGGGATCACCTGGGGGCA
>JBOHFW010000327.1:0-21237 GCA_050699835.1 Pseudonocardiaceae bacterium
GTTGTGCACCGCGAACCTGATAACCACGGGGTCGAACTCGGCGACACCATGGTTAGGTACCACTCGGAGATCCACAGACACGGCCTGGGCCACCATGTGAAATGGAGTAGCACACCACCGCAGGTCACCGATAGTTAACCAGGTGACGGTTAGCCATACCACTGTTTGCCACTCACAGGGAATCACTCAGCGGAAGGTGCGTCGGACGCGATGAGCAGCGCGATGGGGACAGGGGCGAGGGGCGGGTACGAGCCAATGATGGCCGCGATCCGGGACGCCACGACAGGCCGGGCTCCGGATACAACGGGCCAACCGGCGCGATTCGCCCTCATCCTGAAGCCGGCGCAGGATCCGGTGGACCGGGCCGCGGCTATCGCGGCCGCTCTCGCGCCGGTGGGCGCCCAGGTGGCGCCGCTGTCGGCGCTGGACCCGCAGGTCCTGGTCGTCGAGCTCGCGGACCGCACCTTGACCGGAGACAGCGCCGCAGCCTTCGCCGCAGCCCACGCGCTCGAGGACGCCTTCGACCTGGAAGCAGCCGAGCCGGACCTGCCCACCGACTTCTTCCCCGAGCCCCCTCCTGGGGACCCGACACTACGCAGCGCCAGCTTCCCGCTCGGGTGCCGGGCGCCGCGCGAGGATGCGCTCGACCAGACCCCGCAGTGGGCGCTGGACGCGATGCGGGTGCCGCAGGCGTGGGCCTTCTCCGAGGCGCAGCAGCGACCGGACCGGGGCGCCGGGGTGATCGTCGCGCAGCCCGACACGGGCATCACCCGGCACGTCGAGCTCGACGGCATCCAGAGTGTCCCGGGCTTCGACGTGCTCGACAACGACCCGGACCCAACGGACCCGCTGGTAGGTGACCCCGGTGACAATCCCGGTCACGGTACGGCGACGGCGAGCGTGCTCGTCTCACTGTCTCCCGGCCGGGTGACCGGCAGCGCCCCGCGTGCCCAGCACATGGCGATCCGGGCCATCGAGAGCGTCATCCGCGTCACCCAGGTCTCAGTCGCCCGGGCGGTCGATTGGGCCGTTGAGCACGGCGCCCACGTCATCACGATGAGCCTCGGCGGGCTGCCGGGGCTCAGCCTGTTCCGGGCCCTCCAGCGGGCGGTACAGGCCGATGTCATCGTCCTCGCGGCGGCCGGCAACTGCGTAGGCACCGTCGTCTGGCCGGCGCGCTTTGACGACTGCATCGCCGTGGCCGGCGTCGACGTCCGCGACGCCCGGTGGCGCGGCAGCTGCCACGGGCCGGCGGTGGACATCTCCGCTCCCGGGGAGAACGTGTTCAACGCGACGGTGCCGACTGGGTCGGACCAAGGCCAGGGCACGAGCTTCTCGGTGGCGCTCACGGCGGGCGTCGCAGCGCTCTGGCTGGCCCACCACGGCCGCGCGAACCTCATCGCGGCGGCCCGGGCCCGCGGGGAGACGCTGCAAGTGATGTTCCGCCGCCTGGTGGGTGCCACCGCTCGGCGTCCGGCCGGGTGGGATCCTGGCGACATGGGCGCCGGGATCGTGGACGCCCAGGCCCTGCTGGCCGCCGACCTGGGCTTGCGAAGCGACCGGGCGGCGATGCAGGCACCCAGCGACCCCCGGGACGCCACCGCACGCAGCGTCGAATCCCTTGTCGTCGAGATCCTCGGGCCCGAGGCCACCCGCCAGGAATCGGTGGACTGGTACCGGCACGGCCCGGAGATCGCAGCCGTGCTACTACGGCAGCGCCTCAACACGCCGCCCCCGGACGCCGGTCCGTTACCCAGGACCCTCCCCATGGCCCCTGCGGTGTCCCCTGAGCTCGCCCAGGCCGTCACCAGCCCATTGTTGCGAGCCGGGCTGGGCTTGGAACCCTGAGCATCCGGTAAATCGGTCAGATCCAGCATGAGGGACAGATAGGATTAAACCGGCAAATTTGACCTCAGCTTTGGTTGAGGTTCTAGCCTCGTTCACGTTGCCGGCCATGGACACCGGCGATCTGAGGACGGGCCCGAGAAGCCGGTGGTGTGCGAATGGACATGGAAGTCACCGCGTGGATGTCGATGTACAACACGATGACCGCGCAACAGGAACAACGGCCGTTCTCCCTGGTCACGCTGCGGCGCATCGGCGGGTTCGCCCAATCCCGCCGCACGCAGCTGGCCTGCTTCTTGCTGCTCAGCGTGGCGGCAGCGGTGCTGGCGGTGGCGACTCCGGTGCTCGCCGGCCGGGTCGTCGACGCCATCGTGCAGGGCGCGGCGTCGGACGTCGTGGTCAGGCTCGCCTCGCTCATCGCCGTCATCGCGGTGGCCGAGGCTGGGCTCGGGCTGGTGGCGAGGTGGTTGTCGGCGGGCATTGGCGAAGGCCTAATCCTTGATTTGCGCACCGCAGTGTTCGATCACATACAACGGATGCCGATCGCGTTCTTCACTCGCACCCGAACCGGCGCGCTGGTCAGCCGGCTGAACAACGACGTGATCGGCGCCCAGCGGGCGTTCAGCGACACGCTGTCGGGGGTGGTCGGCAACCTGGTGACTCTGGTGCTCACGTTCGTGGTGATGATCGGGATCTCCTGGCAGATCACGCTGCTCGCGTTGCTGCTGCTGCCGGTGTTCGTGCTGCCGGCGCGGCGGATGGGCACCCGGCTGGCCCGGCTGGAGCGCGAGGCCGCGAACCACAACGCGGTGATGAGCACGCAGATGACCGAGCGGTTCTCCGCGCCCGGCGCAACGCTGGTGAAGTTGTTCAGCCGGCCCACCCAGGAATCGGCCGAGTTCGCCGCGAGGGCCCGGCGGGTACGCGACATCGGGGTGCGCACCGCGATGGTGCAGTGGGTGTTCATCACCGCGTTGACGCTGGTCTCAGCGCTGGCGCTGGCCTTGGTCTACGGGCTCGGTGGCTTCTACGCGCTGCGCGGGCAGCTGGAGCCGGGCGCGGTCGTGGCACTCGCCCTGCTGCTCACCCGGCTCTACGCACCGCTGACCGCGCTGGCCACCGCGCGGGTCGAGGTGATGAGCGCGCTGGTCAGCTTCGAGCGGGTGTTCGAGGTACTCGACCTAACCCCGCTCATCCAGGACAAACCCGGCGCCAAGCGAGTGCCCGACGGCCCGGTGTCGGTCGAGTTCGATGAGGTGCACTTCAGCTACCCCGCAGCGGACACAGTGTCACTCGCCTCGCTGGAGGACGTCGCCAAACTCGACACCCGCGGCGGTGCGGAGGTGCTCCACGACGTGTCGTTCCGGGCCGAGCCGGGACAGATGGTGGCACTGGTCGGATCCTCCGGCGCCGGCAAATCGACAATCGCGCAACTGGTACCGCGGCTCTACGACGTCGACGATGGCGCCGTGCGACTATCCGGGGTGGACGTCCGCGACCTGTCCGCCGAGTCAATCCGCGAAACGCTGGGGATGGTGACCCAGGATGGCCACCTATTCCACGAGTCAGTGCGGGCCAACCTGCTGCTAGCCCAGCCAGCGGCGTCCGAAGACGAGCTATGGGAAATGCTGCGCCGGGCCCGGCTCGCCGACCTCATCGCCGCCCTGCCCGACGGGCTGGACACCGTCGTCGGCGAGCGCGGCTACCGCCTCTCCGGCGGTGAGCGCCAGCGGCTGACGATCGCCCGACTACTGCTGGCCCACCCCCGCGTGGTGATCCTCGACGAGGCCACCGCACACCTGGACTCCACATCCGAAGCCGCCGTACAGGCCGCGCTAGCTGAGGCACTGGCCGGACGGACCGCAGTGGTGATCGCCCACCGACTCTCCACCGTCCGAGCCGCCGACCTCATCCTCGTCATCGAAAACGGCCGGGTCGTAGAACGCGGCACCCACCCCGACCTGGTCACCGCCGGCGGCCGCTACGAGGAGCTCTACCGCACCCAATTCGACCAACCCACGGTCGTGTTCACAGCCCGTTGACCGCACATCACCGTCCGCAGCAATCAGACCGGTAGGGTGCCGTCCCGGTGAGGAACCAACAAGCACCATCGATGGCCTGCTCGGCGTGAGGAATGCCGACTGCGTGACGGCGGTGACGCCATGGGGGAGGTGTGGTGGCCAAGATATTCATCAGCCACGCCAGCGAAGATCGGGAACCTACCGATGAGGTGCGCCGGTGGCTGGTTGCTGAGGGCCACGAGGTGTTCCTGGATCAGGATCTGCGCAATGGCATCGTGGTGGGCGAGGAGTGGGAGCAGCGGCTCAATGAGCGGCTGCGCTGGGCCGACGCGGTGGTCTGCGTAGTCACCTCGGCTTTCCTGGCCTCAGAGTGGTGTCCCTACGAGGTGGGTTACGCCAGGTCACGGGGTAGCCGGCTGCTGCCGGTACTGGCCGAGCCAGGGGTGGATCACCCGCTGGTGAAGTCTGCGCATTACGCCGACCTCACCAAGGATCCCACCGCGGGGCGCGCGGCGCTGGTGGAAGCGTTGCGTCGGATTGATGCCGCCGGGGGGCTGGGGTGGGCGGATGACCGGTCGCCATTTCCGGGACTGCGCCCGTTTGAGGTCGAGGATCATCGGGTTTTCTTTGGCCGCAGCGGAGAGGTGCAACAGCTGGCAAGGCTGTTGCGGTCCCCCGCCGAGCGCGCCGAAAGAGCGGTGCTGCTGGTAGTCGGCCCCTCAGGATGCGGCAAGTCATCGCTGGTTCGCGCCGGGCTACTGCATGTGATGGCCGAGGAGCCGGGCTGGTGCACACTCCCACCGATCCTGCCCGGCACCGACCCAATGGCGGCGTTGGTCAGGCAACTGGCCGCCGCGGCACAACAGGTCGGCCTGGTCTGGACGGTGGCCGACATACAGCATCGGCTCGATCACGGTGGTCTGGCGGGGCTGGCCGATGAGCTGCTGTTGGCCGCCCGGGCGCGCCGGCTGCTGGTAGTAGTGGATCAGTTCGAGGAGCTGCTCACCCAGACATCACCCGGCCAACGGACCCGATTCGCGCAGCTGCTGCACCCGGCATTGGGCGGTCCGGTGCAGGTGGTGGCCACGCTGCGACCGGAGTTCCTGGACCAGCTGTTAGCGGACGCCGACTTAGCGGTGTTGCCGACCCGTCCCTACCCCCTGCGACCGCTGCACCGCGAGGCACTACGGGCCGTGATCCAAGGCCCAGCCCAGCTGGCCGGCATCAACGTGGACGACGATCTGGTGGCCCGCTTGGTCACCGACACTGATAGCGGGGAAGCCTTACCGCTGCTGGCCTTCACCCTCTCCCAGCTCGCCGACGGGGTCCACCGCGGCGGCCAGCTCTTCCAGCAACGCTACGACCAGCTCGGCGGGGTCCAGGGTGCTTTGAACCGCCAAGCCGACACAGCCTTGGCTAACGCGACCGCAGCCACCGGGCGACGGGACGAGGAGGTCATTGCCGGGTTGTTGCGGCTAGTCACCGTCGATGAGCAGGGCCACCCCACCCGGTGGCGGGTCTCTCGCGATGAGCTGCCTGAGCCGGTGACCCGAGAATTGGACGTTTTCGTCGAGCGCAGGCTGCTCATCACCGACACCGACACCGTGGTCGTCGGGGTAGCCCACGAGGCGATTCTGTCCGTCTGGCGCCCACTGGCCCAAGCAATTGACAAGAACGCGTCTGCGCTGCGGGCCCGCCGCGCCGTCGAGCAAGCCGCCACCGAATGGAACGACGATTCTCGTTCCCCCAACCGGTGTGGGAACGCGGCCAACTCGCCGCCGCCATGACCGACACCGGCGCCCGTATTCAAGCCCAGGACCTGGTCACTGATCGAGTCGACCTCAGCCCGACGGCCCGCACTTTCCTGCGCGCCAGCATCCGCCGGGACCGCGTCCGGCGAGGGCGCACCATCACTGTCCTGTCGGTGCTACTCGTCCTCGCTGTGGTTGCAGCGGGGATCGCCTTCACCCAACAGCGCGCCGCGGAGCAACAACGCAATGTCGCTCTGTCCCGGCAAGTCGCTAACCAGGCCCTGGAGCTAAGTGCAACAAACCCAGCCCTGGCCGCGCAACTTAGCCTGATCGCCTACCGGCTTGCCCCCACGACGGAAGCTCACGGCAGTCTACTTAGCACCGTCGCTAAACCCTATGCCACCCGACTAACCGGCCACACCGAACACGTCTACTCGGTGTCCTTCAGCCCCGATGGGCGCACCCTGGCCACCGCCAGCCGCGACAACACCGCACGAGTGTGGGATATCAGCGACCCCCGCCATCCCAACCCCCTGGCTACCCTCGCCGGTCACTCCAACGGCCTCTACGAGGTGAACTTCAGCCGCGACGGACGCACCCTGGCCACCAGCAGCCGCGACACCACCGGGCGGCTGTGGGAAACCAATGTGGAAAATGTCGCCGCTCGAATCTGTAGCATCACCCCCCACATCACCAAAGACGAGTGGGACCAATACCTGTCCGGCTTGCCTTATCAGCCCCCATGCCTGCAAGATGCTCGAGTGGCAGGCCAATGACGGCGCTGTCCGTACGCATCTCAAACCATGTTTCCTGCCCGTTTGGGTAGACCGCAACACGAAAAGGAGAAAATTCCCATGGGAAAGCATGATCGGGAGAAGGACCAGGACGGGCAGGTACCTCCGGACAAGCCATTACCCAAGGGTGACTGGGTTAAGAAGGACGACGGCGGCAAACACAGTCCCGGTAAGCAAGACACCGACCAGCGGGACGACGACAAGAAATGACCGACATGGAGGTGCTGACTCAGCAGCTGATCGACCGGTTGACCAGCAGTGGTGAACTGACGGCGGCCTGGTCCGAGGCGTTCGCGGCAGTACCACGCCACCGTTTTATTCCCGAGACGATCTGGCGCATCGACGGCGCCGAGCTGGTGGCCCTGCACCGCGCCGATGATCCGCAGGAGTGGGTGCAGCGCGCCTATGGCCCCGCGGCGGTGATCATCCAGGTCGATGACGGGCATCCGGCCGGACCCGGGCAGCGCGGGCGCTACATCACCAGCTCAGCCAGCCAACCCAACGTGGTCGCCCTCATGCTCGACGCCCTGGACGCCACACCAGGCATGCGGGTCTTGGAGATCGGCACCGCGACCGGCTACAACGCCGCCCTTCTCGCCCACCGGCTCGGCCCCCATAACGTGACTAGTGTCGAGATCGACCCCGATCTCGCCGAACACGCCCGCCGTGCTCTCACTACCAGCGGCTACCCGGTCACCGTGATCACCGCAGACGGCACGCAGGGCTACCCGCCGCACGCACCGTATGACCGGATCATGTCGACGGCCGCCGTACAACAGGTGCCCTACCCATGGGTCGCCCAGACTCGCCCCGGCGGGAAAATCCTCACTCCCTGGGGAACGCCCTATCACAACGGGGCGCTGACCTCGTTCACCGTCAACGGTGACGGCACCGCCGAGGGCCACATCGTGGGCAATGTGGCGTTTATGTTCCTGCGCGAGCAGCGCATCTACGCCAGTGTCGATGACGAGGAATGCGACGAGACCACCGCCCGACGCAGCCACACCAACGTGGCACCCTACAGCGTGGCAGGTGACTACGATGCCTCCCTGGCCATCGGCATGAAAGTCCCCGACTGTTCGGTCATCACCGTGCCCGACCCCACTGCCGAGCTGACCGGCACACTCTGGTTCATCGACCCCATCACCGATTCCTGGGCCAATCTGCACTACCAGCCCAACACAAGCTCCTACCCCATTCACCAATCCGGCCCGCGTAACCTGTGGGATGAAATCGAGACCGCCTACCACTGGTGGCGCGCTGCTGGACGCCCCGGTCCGGGCCGGTGGCGGATCACCATCACCCCCGACGGCCCGCACGTCACCCTCACCGAGGCCACCACCCCGGCCAACGCCACGCCTTAAACCGCTCCACCACCACGGAACTGTTCGGATTCCACTGTGGTCAGCGGCAACCTTCGGCCCGGTGCCTGTTACACCCGCGTCGCGGCGACCTGGTGGGCCATCCGGCCGAGTTCCTTGGCGTCACTGCCGGGCCGGCCTCTAGCGCAGCGGCCAGCGGCAGGAGCCGTTGCCGTCGCACGGCGACGGACTGCAGGGTGCGACCCAGCGCGACCGGCGGTTATGTGGTTCGTCACGATGCGCTCTCCTCTCTTTCGCTCGGCACCGCGGCGTCGGGCCGTTGACGAACAGCGTCGAGTCACGGGACGCGCGCATCCAGTGATGACAGGCCGCGTTTTCCCGTCGCCGGCTGGCGGGAGTCGGTCTGGTGTCCTAGTCGGACGATCGAGGCCAGCGAAACCGTGGCGGTGTGTACCTGCATCCGGGTCCGCGCGGTCGCCCAGCGGTATGTGCCGTCAGGTGACGAGGCGACGGGACGCAAGTAGCCTGAAGATGAATGCCAGAACGGCGCAGGAAATACACGACTGAGTTTAAGAACGAAGCGGCGAGGATGGTGGTCGAGACCTCACGTCCGATCGTAGCTGTTCAGCTGGTTGATGGTCGTGGCGTGTCGCTACTAGTGCTGGGGTCGTCGCCTGAGATGTCGAGTGGCCGGAGGGAGTCACGGCCATAGCCAGGAAACGCTCACCCGGGCAATAGGGGTGGAGCACACAACAGTCGGTCGCTGGGAGCGTGGCGAGACGTCTCCACAACCATGGTTACGGCCAAGCTCGCCGACGCTCTGGCGATGTCGCTGGAGGAGCTGGACTGCATGCTCACCGAGGGACAGCCAGCCAAGGCGGCGGTCACGTCGGACACGCCCGACGAGCCGGTTGACGATCCCGCGCGCGATCTCGTGCTCACGGCACCATGGAGCCATCGGGGTACCGTCGAGGCGGCAGTCGTGCTGAGCGGGGGTGATGGCCGGGTAGCAGTGCGAGATTTCCTGGACCGGGCGCGAGATCTTGTTGAAGTGTAAGCGGTCCGGTCCTTGCGCGAAGGCTGCCATCGCGGACGGGCTGGTCGCAGTGGTGATCGCACACCGGCTCTCGACCGTCCGTGCCACCGATCTCATTCCTCGTCCCACCGCAAAGATCGCGTATTAATTCGTAATACTGGTGGTATTGTCGGTGCATGGGTGCGAGCAGGCTGTCGATTTCGGTTCCCGCTGACCTGGAGGACACGATCCGGGCAGCCGCCGAGGCTGCCGGGTTGCCGGTCTCGGTATGGCTTGCTCGGGCTGCCGAGCGGGCCGCCGCGGAGCAGGCGGCGATCGCGGACGGGCTGGCCGCAGTGGCTGAGTTCGAGGCTGATTACGGCGCCCTAACCGACGCCGAGCGGGCACAGGCACGCCAAACGCTCATCGACGCAGGGGTTATCCCGCCGCAACGGGCCGCCAGCTAGCGGTGCCAGGGATCGTCTACGACACCGGCGCGCTGGTAGCCGCCGAACGGCGTCACCGCGGCGTGTGGGCGCTGCACGAGCAGAGCCTCGCCGGTGGGGTACGCCCGATCGTCCCGGTCGTGATCCTGGCCCAGGCATGGCGCGGGACACCGCATGCAAACCTCGCTCGGCTGCTCCGGGGCTGCCGGGTGACTCCGGACACCGAGGACCTCGGCAAGGCAGCCGGCAGGATCTGCGGCCGTTCGGGCACCTCCGACGTCGTCGACGCGCTGGTCGTGGCCACCGCGTTGCGACTACAGGCGCTGGTGGTTACCTGCGACCCGGATGACCTCCAGCATCTCGCGTCCAGCGTGCACAGCAAGCTGGTGATCTTCAGTGTGTAACCCTCAAGCCACGGACGAACCATCAGGAACGACCCACCGCACGACGATTCCCTCGCGCTATGCAGGGAGATCGACATCCTCGCTGCCGTGCGCACCGCGCTCCAGCGGACGGGGTGAGCAGTGTTAGCCGGCGATGCGTTTGAGTTGAGCCGAAAGGTGCGGCTTGATGGGCAGGCCGCGCAGCGCCCGTTCCTCGGCATAGGCCAGGTCACCGTTCTCGACGATGCCGTACAAGCGGGCAGCTGCGGTGGTCTCCCGGGCCGTGTCGGTCCGCTCGATAACATCGGCGCGTAGCTCCCACGATGTCTCGCTGGTGCGCCCGCCGTAGTAGATCTCGCAGATGCCGAACATGTGGGCCAGCACCAGCTCGATGGTCTCGTCCTCATCCATCCGCCACCACCCGACTTCGCGGGCCGCCGGGCGCAGCACCTTGCCGGCCGGACTCAGCAGCCAGGCCCGCGCCTCATAGACCAGAAACGGCCTGCCATCGTGCGAGAAGCTGACCTGCTGGCCGTAGGGGAACTCGCCCAGCAACGAGGGGTACTGAGCCAGGCCCTTGCCCCGCCACACACCCAGCAGCGGCGCCAGCGGCTCGCACAGCGGGTCCAACTCGACGCCCTCTCCGATCTTGACGGCGTCCAGGGGGATCGGCAGGTCGTCGAACCAAGGGAAGTGGCGGTCGGCGGCGACGTGCAGCGTGTCAACGTCGGGACTCGACTGGGACATGTCGCTGTTCACCCCTGAATCGGATCACGAACCGGTCCTACTGTGCTAGGCAACCGCAGGCAGCACCGTGGCGTCAACCGTGTGACGGTCACCAGACCCCAGTGACCATCACACGTCGTGACGGCTTGACCCCTGCGCAATGACCCTCAGCGTTGTACTCTGATGCGCAATCACCGAGGGGGGTCTCACCGTGATACGTATCTTCCGCCATAGCGTCATAGCACTCACCGTCGCTGTCGGGTGCGCCGTGGTGACCCCCGCGGTCGCGGCCGCCGCCGGCACGTCCGCGGCTGCCCCGTGCGGGTCGTCCGCGACGGCCTGTGTCAGCCTGAGTAGCCAGCGAGCCTGGCTGATGAGCGGGGGCCAGGTCACCTATGGACCGACCCCGATCACGTCCGGTAAGCCGGGTTGGCGCACCCCGCCTGGGGTGTTCCGGGTGCTCTGGAAAGACAAGAATCACCGTAGCCGGCAGTTCAACAACGCTCCGATGCCCTATTCCGTGTTCTTCACCAGCACCGGTATCGCATTCCATCAAGGCAGCCTCAGCACGCCCTCGCACGGATGCGTCCGCCTGAGCAAGAACGCGGCGGCCACGTTCTTCAACACGCTGTCGGTGGGCCAGGTCGTGCAGGTCGTCAGCTGATGAGGGCGCGCAGCGCGGGCAGCAGCGCCCGCAGTGCCTGCGCGCGATGGGACACGGCGTCCTTCTCGGCCGGATCCAGCTCGGCGGAAGTCCGCCGATCGCCGCGCGGGACGAAGATCGGGTCATAGCCGAAGCCGTGGTGGCCTCGGGCCGCCCGGGTCAGGGTGCCGCGCCAGTATCCGCGCACCACAGTGTGGGTGATGTCGCCGACCGAGGGCACGACCAGCGCAGCAGCGCAGACGAACGCTGCGCCACGGCGATCGTCCGGGACGTCGGTGAGCTGATCGAGCACCAGTTGCAGGTTCGCCGCGTCGTCACCGTGGCGACCGGCCCACCTGGCCGAGAGCACCCCGGGCATACCGCCCAGCGCGTCCACCTCCAGGCCTGAGTCGTCGGCGACTGTGGGCAGGCCGGTGGAAGCCGCCGCATCCCGGGCCTTGGCCAGCGCATTTTCCTCAAAGGTGGCGGCGGTCTCCGGGGCCTCCGGAAACGGTGGCACGTCGTCGAGTCCCAGTACGTGCGCATCGCCGAGATCCGAGGAGGCCAAGATCCGTCGCAGCTCGCTCAGTTTCTTGGCGTTCCGCGTCGCCAGCAGCAACCTCACGGGACTCCCGACCGGGGTAGTTCACCAGGGTAAGGGGCGGCTAGCGCGGCGCTTTGGAGCGCGGTCAACTCCTGGCAGCCTTTGAGCGCCACGTCCAGCATCTGGTCCAGGGTGGCCCGGGCGAAGGTAGCGCCTTCCCCGGTGCCCTGCAGCTCCACCAGGGTGCCGCTGTCGGTGGCCACCACGTTCATGTCGACCTCGGCGCGGGAGTCCTCCTCGTAAGGCAAATCCAGCCGGACCCGGCCATCCACCACCCCAACGCTCACTGCGGCGATCGAGCAGAACAGCGGATGCGGATGGCGCAGCCGGCCCGCGGCGCGCAACCAGGTCACCGCGTCGGCCAGGGCCACATAGCCACCGGTGATCGCGGCGGTGCGGGTACCGCCGTCAGCCTGGATGACATCGCAGTCCAGCGAGATGGTGTTCTCCCCCAGCGCGGTGAGGTCGATACACGATCTCAGCGCCCGCCCGATCAGCCTGCTGATCTCGTGCGTCCGGCCACCCAGGCGACCTTTGACCGACTCGCGCTCGCTCCGGGTGTGCGTCGAGGACGGCAACATCGCGTACTCCGCAGTGAGCCAACCCTGCCCGGAACCCTTGCGCCAGCGCGGCACACCCTCAAGCACACTGGCCGCGCAGAGCACCCGAGTGCGGCCACACTCGATCAGCACCGAACCAGCGGGCCACTGCTGGTACCCACGAGTAATGCGCACCTCCCGGAGCGCCTCGTCGATCCTGCCGTCCGCTCGTGCCACCGCGCCAGCCTACTCAAAGGCCACGGCGTCACATGTCACGACGGCCGAGCCGTCACATGTCATAGTGGGCACCGGGGAGGACCAGCTCGGTGGGCCCGCCGAAGGCGGCCTTGGCCTCGGCGAGCACCTGCTCGGGATCAGTCCACGGAGGCACGTGAGTGATCAGCAGCCGGCCGGCACCCGCCGCCGCAGCGGCCTCGCCGGCGTCCTTTCCGGACAAATGGACTCCGGGCGGGTTGCTGGGCCGGTCGGGCCAGGATGCCTCGGCAAGGAGCACATCGGCACCGGTGGCCAGCTCGACGAGCTGCCGGCACGGGCCAGTGTCGCCGGAGAAGACCAGCACCCGCCCCGCGTGGCTGACCCGCAGCGCGGAGGCATCGCAGGTGTGTTCGACCGGCGCGGCGCGCAGCTCGAATGGGCCGATCAGAGCCGCCTCGCGGTAGGACCGGAAGTCGTAGACGTCGGACAGATCGGTCACCCTGCGCTCACCGGCGTTGGGCGCGTATGCGGCCGCCAGACGCTCAGCAGCATCCGGTGGCCCATACAGCGGCAGCGTGCCATGAGGCGGCGGGTCGGGGTGGTAGCGGCGATAGACGGTCAGCGCGGAAACATCGGCGCAGTGATCCGGGTGCAGGTGGGATAAGACCAGCCCGCCCAGGGTGAAGGGGTCAAGGTAGCGCTGCAACGCACCGAAGCTCCCGTTGCCCAGATCGAGCACCACGCTGGTGCCCTCAGCCTGGAGGAGGTAACCAGACGCTGGGGATTCCGGACCCGGAACGCTGCCGGAGCAGCCCAGCACGGTCAGCCGCATCTCAGCGTCCCCCGGCCAGCGCGGTGGCGGCCAGCGAAGGACCCAGGAAACGGCGGGCCAACCGGGCAAAGAACACCGGATCTCCCGTGGCGCTGAACTGATGCTCGGGCTCCTCGGACCCGGCGCGCAGCAGCTCGTCCTCGGTGAGCACCCGCAGCACATCCTTGGCGGTCTCTTCGGCACTGGATACCAGCGTCACCCCATCGCCCATGACGATCTGCAGTACCCCGGTGAGCAGCGGATAGTGCGTGCAGGCCAGCACCAGGGTGTCTACTCCTGCTCGCTGCAGTGGCTCCAGATAGGACTGCGCCAGGCCGAGCATCTGACGTCCGGAGGTCATCCCGCGCTCGACGAAGTCCACGAACCGCGGGCAGGCGACCGCGGTCACCTCGACGTGCGGGGCTGCGGCGAAGGCGTCGTGATAGGCCCGGGACCGGATGGTGGCCTGGGTACCGATCACCCCGACCCGGCCGGAGTGGGTAGCGGCGACTGCCCGCCGCACCGCCGGGCGCACCACCTCCACCACGGGGATGGAGTAACGCTCCCGGGCATCGGCCAGGCACGCCGCGGAGGCCGTGTTGCAGGCGACGACCAGCAGTTTGACCCCGCTACCCACGAGCTCGTCGGCCACCGCCAGCGCGTGCGATCGGATCTGCGCGATGGGCAGCGGACCGTACGGTCCGTGCGCGGTGTCGCCGACGTAGTGCAGCCGCTCGTGCGGTAGCTGGTCGGCGATGGCGCGCGCGACAGTGAGCCCGCCGACGCCGGAATCGAAAACCCCGATGGGGGCATCCGGACCGATCACGAGCCGTTCAACCGGCTTTGATCAATACGGGCTTGATCGGCACGGGGTTGATGTCCGGGTCGGTCAGCCCGGGCGACCACCTGGGCGGCGATCAGCCCACCCAGCGCTCCGAACAGGTGCCCCTCCCAGGAGATCCCGACGGTGCTCGGCAGCACGCCCCACAGCACGCCGCCCCACATCGCGAACAGCGCCACTGCCAGCATGATCTGCGCTGGGCTACGCGCGAAGAAACCGCGCACGAGCAGGAAGACGAGCCAACCGAAGATCAAGATCGAGGCACCGAGATGCACACCCGAGCTGCCCGTCAACCATATCCCGAGGCCGCCGACCAACCAGACGGTGGCGGTCACCGCGATGAACTGGCCGACGCCGCCGGCCAGCGCGAAGAACCCGAGTACCAGCACCGGGACCGTGTTGGCCACCAGATGCTCCCAGCCATTGTGCAGCAGCGGAGCCCACAGGATGCCGTACAGCCCGTCCAAACGTCGCGGATAGATGCCGTCGTAGTCCAGAGCGCCACCGAGCAGGGTGTCCACCGCCTCGGTGATGTAGAGCACGCCGGTGAACGCGGCAATAATCATCGCGGCCTGCCCCGGGCGGGCCGGCAACACCCGCGCCTGGCTCCGCCCGCCAGAACGCCCATCCGACATGCCCGCCGACGTTACCCCCATTCCCTGAGAGAACCCTGTGTTAGCTGGGCTACGCCCAGAGCTGACCATCCAGGCGGGCGGCGGCTTCCTCGAGATCGCCGGTGTAGGCGCCGGTCGAGAGGTATTTCCAGCCGGCGTCGCAGACGATGATGACGATGTCGGCGCCTTCGCCGGTACCGGCGGCCTTCTCGGCGACGGCCAGCGCCGCGTGCAGGATCCCGCCAGTGGAGATACCGGCGAAGATGCCCTCTATCTCCAGCAGCTCGCGGGTGCGGCGCAACGCGTCGAAGGAGCCGACGGAGAACCGGCCGGTGAGCACCTCGGGGTCGTAAAGCTCGGGCACGAACCCTTCGTCGAGATTGCGCAGGCCATAGACCAACTCCCCATAGCGCGGTTCCGCGGCGATGATCTGCACGTCGGGCTTGCGCTCACGCAGGTAGCGGCCCACGCCGACCAGCGTGCCGGTGGTGCCCAGTCCGGCGACGAAATGAGTCACGGTGGGCAGATCGCGCAGGATCTCGGGACCGGTGGTGCGGTAGTGCGCGGCCGCATTAGCGGGGTTGCCGTACTGGTAGAGCATGACCCAGTCGGGATGGGCCGCGGCCAGCTCCTTGGCCCGCGCCACTGCCTGGTTGGAGCCGCCCGCCGCGGGCGAGAAGATGATCTCCGTGCCGTACGCCTCGAGCAGCTGGCGCCGCTCGATCGAGGTGTTCTCCGGCATCACGCAGACCAGCCGGTAGCCCTTGAGCTTCGCAGCCATGGCCAGCGAGATCCCGGTGTTGCCCGAGGTCGGCTCCAGGAGAGTACAGCCCTTGGTGAGCCGACCGGTGCGCTCGGCGTCCTCGATCATCGCCAGCGCCGGGCGGTCCTTCACCGACCCAGTGGGGTTGCGGTCCTCCAGCTTGGCCCACAGCCGCACCTCCGATGAGGGAGAGAGGTGGGGCAGCCCGACGAGCGGCGTGTCACCCAACGCATCGAGCAGCGAGTCGTAGCGGGCCATTGCTGCTCCCTTCGGTCGCGCTCGTGACCATCCTCCCCGCTATCGCCGACCCCCGGCGACAGCGGGGAGGATGGTCACGTTGTCGCCGTCGCGTACCGCGGCAGCCAGACCACCCGCGAAGCGGACGTCCTCATCGTTGAGGTAGACGTTGATGAAGCGGTGCAGGGATCCGTCCTTCACCAACCGGCCTTTGATCCCCGAGTGCCGGCTCTCCAGGTCTTCGATCACCTCACCGATCGTGGAGCCGGACGCCTCGACGGACTTCTCGCCTCCGGTGTGGGTGCGCAGGATAGTGGGAACGGAGACGGTGACGGCCATTCTCGAGATCCTCCTGTAGGGTGCGGCGGTTCACCAGTACAAGTACGCACACCGCCCCGACATTCCAACGGCGCGCAGCTCAGTGCGCATCGGGGACGTCGTCGGCGCCGGTATGGGAGAACATGTACGACTCGACGACCTCGACCGGTTCCTCGGTGACCGCACCGTCGATGATCCGGTAAGAGCGCAACTCGTGGATGTCCGGATCGCGGGTAGAGATCAGGACGTAGTGCGCCTCCGGATAGCCCGCGATGTTCACGTCGGTTCGTGAGGGATACGCCTCGGTGGCGGTGTGGGAGTGATAGATCACTACCCGCTCTTCGTTCCGCGAATCCAGCTCACGCTCCAGCCGAATATCTTCCATCGAGTCGAAACGGTAGAAATTCGGCGAACGCTCGGCGTTCGTCATCTCGATGAACCGCTCCGGGCGCTGGGAACCCGCCGGGCCCGCGAGAACACCGCACGCCTCGTCCGGGTGGTCCCGCCGGGCGTGTTGCACCATCGCGTCGACGAGGTCGCGGCGGATCCTCAGCACTACCTCATCCTACGTGCTGGCCAGCGCCTGGATCAGGGACTCTTGCACCCAGGTAAGCCAGTGGTACACGGCCAGGTGGGGGGCACGGGGATCATGTGGGGGGAGCTCGTCGGGCATGTCCTCGGTGACCTCGAGCACCGTGCCCAGGGCCAGGCGGACGTCGTTGAGCGCGGTGAGCCAGGCCTGCGCCTGCTCATCGGACAGCCGCACCCGCCCGCCCCGCGCCGGACAGGTGTCCAGCACCACCCCGGCCACGCCTTCTTTGGTGGCCAGCAGCTCGGGCTCGTGCAACGCCCGCAGACCACCGGAGAGCACGGTGTCCTCGCGGTGGAAATCTGGGAGCAGCCGGGCCAGCACGCGGTCAGCCGGAGCGGTGGTGGGGCCGGCGATGATGCCGGTGAGCTCGGCCAGCTCATCGTGTGGCCTCGCTGCGACCCGGTCCGCGAGCAGCTCGCGAATCTGGCCGACCAGCCCCCGAAGAAGGCCGGCTTCCCGCTCGGTCAGGGTGGCCACCAGCGCGCCGCCGCGCCGCCGCCAGCCGTTCACGTGTCCTTCTGCATGGTCGCCCAGAGGCCGGCGCCGTGCAGCTTTGCGACGTCGATCTCCACCTTGTCCCGGGAACCGCTGGTCACCACGGCTCGGCCTTTGTGGTGCACGTCGAGCATCAGCTTGGTGGCTTCGTCGCGGCTGTATCCGAAAAGTTGCTGGAAGACGTAGGTGACATAGGACATCAGGTTCACCGGATCGTTCCAGACGATCGTCAGCCACGGCCGGTCCTCGGTGCCGACCTCGTCTGTTACCGGGTCCACTGCAGGGT
Organism: Pseudonocardiaceae bacterium; assembly: GCA_050699835.1. Lineage (GTDB taxonomy): Bacteria > Actinomycetota > Actinomycetes > Mycobacteriales > Pseudonocardiaceae. The sequence goes on from JBOHFW010000327.1 coordinate 17,263, forward strand.
CGACCTGGGTCTGTTCCAGTTCGACGGGTGCGCTCATGACTCAATATTCCCACCAAGGCCGGTCAATAAGCTCGCCAGATGCCGCCGTGCCCGCCGAGCAGCACCGCGTTCCTCACCGACCAGTACGAGCTGACGATGCTCGCCCGTGCGCTGGCCGACGGTTCAGCGTCCCGGCGCTGCGCGTTCGAGGTCTTCGCGCGCGGGCTGCGCGGCCCAGAGAAAACGGTCAAGGTTGAGGAGTTCCGCATCGGCGGCGATAGGTCCGGCGCGGGCCGCGGCCCGGGCAAGAGCCGTCGGATCCCGTCCCAGGAGTTCCTCGACAGGAAAGTCGTGGATGGTTCTCGGGAGTTTTTCGGGAGTGATCAGCGAATAGAATCAAGCCCGTCGGGCTTCGGCCGCCGCTTTTCCGACAACGTGGTGGGACGAGAGACCGGACAGCTGTGACCGTAGCCCACAGTAAGACGACTCTAGTTGCAGCTCAAGACCCTTGGCGTGGTCGGCACTAAGGTGCAATGGAGACTGTTACGAAGGTCGTATCTCCAAGCGGCATCACCCGCGTGACGGCAAACAGTTTTCAGCTTTTTTACTTTTCCGTAACTTCTGCGTAAAATTACGGGTCGAGGCTGCGTTGGTCGCACCGCCGAGTGGACCGTACTGGGCACCTGACGATCTTGGCCCACCTCGGCAGCTAAAATGAGGGTGCACCGCAACTGGTCCTCGTCGGTGATGCGCGGCGGCTGTGGACGGGCTTCGGGACCACCAAGGACCGTCAGCGTCGAGGGGACCCAACACCCCCGCACGCATGTCCTCACGCTAAGTAACCCACGTAAAACAGCAAGAGCCTGCGCTCTGAAGGCGGACGCTGACGCGAAGTCTGTTATTGCGTCATTCGGAACAATGTGTTACTCCTTTTATGGGCGGGCTTCACGAAGAGCACTAGGGTACTAACTGTCTGGGATGAACGACGCAAAAGAGGCGTCACAGAAAGTTCTGCCGACAGTACGTAATGTACTTGACCGCTTTGCGGATTCCACCCGTAGCGAGTGAAGGACAATGTGATCAAGGACCCGGGAAGCGTGGGGACCCTTGGTGAGTGCTCTCAGGGAGGAGGCTAAGGGCGTGACGGGCGATCCCATCCTGTCTGGCGAGCTGCGCGAAGAGATCGTCTCCAACTTCGAGCGTCGACTGCGCGCACAGGGCAGCCCGATCCTGGACAGTGTCGACGCCTACGAACAGATGCTGGACCAGATCCGATCAATACTCGATGAAGTCGTCGGCAACCCGGGCCCCAGCGAGAATGTCAACCTTAACGCGATGTCACCGAGCACCGCGATCGGTGCCACCCAGGCTACCGAGAGGATGCATCCTGCGGACTCGCTACGGGCGGCGAGCGTGCTGTTCGAGACTGCGTTGCCCGTCGTGATACGAGCTTTTTCGGCCGCCGAACGGCCAGACGCCGAAGCCGCGCTGGTACTACATCGAGTGATCATGAATCGAGTCGCCCTGAGCACCGGGGCCTACACCGGGTTCATGCTCAAGACCCTCCGCGACTCGCATCGCGCAGAGCTGGCGCGGTTGGCCAGGGATCTGCACGATCACACCGCCCACACCATAGGCGTGGCCATCCACAACCTTGAGTTACATGAGGTGCACGCCAGCCGAGACGTAGCCCAGGCGCAGGAGAAGCTCCACCGCGCCCGGGAAGCTATGCAGCAGGCGCTGGACGGTGTCCGACACTTCTCCGCCGAGTTGCACACAACCGTGCGACCCGACGGACTCAAGCAGGCCCTCACCGAGTATCTGGCGACAAACGCTGAGAGCAACGTCTTGACCAGCGTCAAGATCACCGGTGACACCGCGATGCTGCCAGGGGAAGTGTGCGAGGAAGTGTATGTCACGCTGCGAGAGGCAATTCGCAACGCGCTGGTGCACTCCGGCACGACCCGGCTGGATGTCACCGTCGAGATCAGTGAATCTCAACTGCAAGCCAGAGTGTCCGACACAGGCCGGGGATTCTCGGCCGAGGAGGTGACGAAGACCGGCGAGGGTATTGGCCTGTCCTCGATGCGTGAACGGGTGCAGTTGCTCGGCGGGACGCTGCGGCTGTCCAGCCTGCTAGGTCACGGCACCACAGTGGAGATCTCGATGCCGCTCGGCAAGGCGCTGCTGTGAGCGTCGGCACCCGGGAGATCTCGGTCGTACTCGTGGACGATCACACACTGTTCCGTGAGGGGTTAGCCGAGTTGCTCGCCAGCGACACGACCTTCCACGTCGTCGCTCACGGCTCCAACGGTGCGGACGCGCTGGCACTCGTTGCGGAGCACCGCCCGGACGTGGCGCTGATCGACGTCGAGATGCCCGGGCCCCGCACTGGAGTGATCGTCAACAGGCTGTGCCACGAGCATCCGGACACCCAGGTGATCGTGCTCACGATGCACGACAAACCTCAGCTGGTCCAGGAACTGCTCAACCAGGGCGCCGCGGCGTACTTCGTCAAGACGATCGCACACCAGGAGCTCATCGCGGCAGTGCGCTCGGTGGTGACTGAGCGGGGCAACATCTGGCTGTCGGTATCCCGCCGCACGATCAACCAACTGGGCAAACCGTCTGCAAATGGGGCGCTGTCCGCACGCGAGCTGGAGGTACTACAGCTCACCGCGCTCGCCATGAGCAACGCCCAGATCGGCCGGAAGCTACTCATCGCAGAAGGCACGGTCAAGCGCCACCTGACCAACATCTACGCCAAGCTCGGCGCGGTCTCACGCGTCGATGCGATCAGGAAGGCGACCGCTGCCCGCCTGATCCCCGGCATCGACGCCTGAGCCGGAGCCTTTGGCAGGACGAGATCCACCGCACAAGGTCAGGCGGTAGCGTCTGCGGCTGTGCCCGCCTCCGCCTCCACCGTGCCGGATGTCGCGGCGCTGCTCGCGGCGGCGGTGCATGCTTTGGGGGGCACCGAGCGGCCGGGCCAGGTATTGATGGCCGAGGCGGTGGACCGGGCGATCAGCACCGGCGAGCATCTCGCGGTGCAGGCCGGCACCGGTACCGGCAAGTCGCTGGCCTACCTGGTGCCGGCGATCCGGCACGCCGTCGCCACCGGGACCACCGTGGTGGTCTGCACCGCGACCATCGCGCTGCAGCGCCAGCTGGTGGACCGTGACCTGCCCCGGCTGGCCGGTGCGCTGGAGCCGCTGCTGGGTAGCGCACCGAGCTTCGCGATCCTCAAGGGTCGGCGCAACTACCTGTGCCTGCACCGGCTGCACAGCGGGCCGGCTGACGAGGGTGAGGACCTGTTCGAGGCCGCCGCGGCGGCCTCGCCCACGTCGGTGCTGGGCCGCCAGATCACTCGGCTGCACGAATGGTCCTCGCAGACTGATACCGGGGACCGTGACGAGCTGGTACCCGGTGTGACCGATCGGGCCTGGCGGCAGGTGTCGGTCAGCGCCCGGGAGTGCTTGGGGTTGTCCCGCTGCCCGGTCGGCATGGATTGTTTCGCCGAGCAGGCCCGGGCCCGGGCCGGCCGGGCCGAGGTGGTGGTCACCAACCATGCGCTGCTGGCGATCGACGCGATGGGCGATCGGCCGGTCCTGCCTGATCACGACGTCGTGATCATCGATGAGGCGCACGACCTGGTCGACCGGGTCACCGGCGCGGCCACCGAGGAGCTCACCGCGTCGATGGTCGAGACCGCGTCTCGCCGCTGCGCCCGGTTGATCGATCAGCAGATCGCCGACGAGCTGGCCGCGGCCGGTGACGGGCTGGCGCTGCTGCTCGGCAACGCTGATGTACAGCGTTGGGACACCCTGGACGCCGTTATCGCCACTGGCCTGGCAGCCGTGCGCGATGCCGCACACCACTGCATCACCGCCCTGGGCAGTGAGCGCCGGGAAGACCCGGACGCTGCCGCCCCGCGGCGCCTCGCGCTGGCCGCGCTGGAGCAGGTGCACTCGGCTGCCGCCCGGGTGCTCGCCGCCT
>JBOHFW010000328.1:0-8775 GCA_050699835.1 Pseudonocardiaceae bacterium
GTACCGGGATGCGCAGCGCAGGCGGGTCGACGTCGACCCCGATGTGGTGCGCCGGGTTCTCGGGCTGCTGGGCGTCAGCGCGGACACTCCGGCGCAGGTCCGAGACGCGCTCGCCGCGACCCACACACCCACGCCGCCGAGCACCGTCGTGCTGCGCCAGGGCGAGCGCCGGGAGATCCGCAACCCCGGCGCGCTCACCGATGAGCACGGCACCGAGTTACCCGTCAGCGGGGCGCTGCCGGTCGAGCTTGCGCCCGGCTGGTACACACTGACGACCGGAGACCAGACCACCACCGTGCTGGTGGCGCCACCAGCGCTGCCCGAGCCACCCCGCACCTGGGGCTGGATGCTGCAGCTCTACGCGCTGCGCTCGGCCGGCTCGTGGGGCCTTGGGGACCTCGCCGATTTGCGCGAGTTCGTGACCTGGACGGCGGCAGCGCATGGCAGCGGAGCTGTGCTGATCAACCCACTGCATGCGGTGACACCGACCCTTCCCGTGCAACCCTCGCCGTACAGCCCCTCCAGCCGTCGCTTCATCAACCCGCTGTACCTGCGCGTCACCGACATCGGCAGTTACCGCTGCGGGGATCCGGCGTTACGGGCCGAGGTGGACGCGCTGTGGGACTATTCGAGGGGGACCGGCGCATCGCGCGATCGGATCGACTACGACGCCATCTGGCGAGCGAAACAGGCCGCGTTGGAGCTGCTCTGGCGGGCCGAAGGCGCCCTACACCCGGTGATGTCCGAGGGGTTGCGCGACTTCGCGACGTTCTGCGCGCTCGCGCAGCGGCACGGCCCGTCCTGGTCACGCTGGCCCACCGAGCTGCAGCATCCGGCCAGCGCCAGCGCGGACGCCCGGCAGGTGGCGTTCCACGCCTGGGTGCAGCAGCAGTGCACCGAACAATTGGCCACTACCAGGGACGCCGCCCGCGGGATGGCCATCGGCGTGGTGCACGACCTCGCCGTCGGGGTGGACCCGGAGGGCGCCGACGCGTGGGCGCTGCAGGACGTGCTCGCCACGGGGGTGAGCGTCGGGGCCCCGCCGGACACGTTCAACCAGAAGGGGCAGGACTGGGGGCTGCCCCCGTGGCGCCCAGACCGGCTGGCGGCCACCGGGTACGCCGCCTACCGGGACATGCTGCGCGCGGTGCTCGCGCATGCCGACGGGCTGCGTATCGATCACGTGGCCGGCCTGTGGCGGCTGTGGTGGGTGCCCCCCGGAGCAACCCCCGACCAGGGCACCTACGTGCACTACGACGCGCAGGTGATGCTCGCGGCGCTGACGTTGGAGGCGCACCGGGCCGGCGCGGTGGTGATTGGTGAAGACCTGGGCACGGTGGAGCCAGAAGTGACCGAGGCGCTGGCGGCGCAGCGGATGCTGGGCTGCGTGGTGCTCTGGTTCGCCCGCGACGAGGACGTCCCGAGCGCGCCGCTGCTCGCTGCGCAGCGCTGGCCGAAGCGTGCCGCCGCCAGCATCTCCACCCATGACCTGCCCACCGCACGCGGCTTTCTGCGTGGTGAGCATGTGCGGGCACGGGGCACGCTGGGGCTGCTGAACGACGAAGCCGCGGAGTGGACCCAGGCCGGAGCCGAACAGGCGGAACTCGTGGCCCTGCTGCGCGCCGAGGGCCTGCTCGGCGCCGAGACAGCGACCGAGGACGAGATCGTGGTGGCGATGCACGCGTTGCTGGCCCGCACACCCTGCCAGCTGCTGCTGGCCTCCCCCTACGACGTGGTGGGCGAGATCCGCCAACCCAACCTGCCCGGCACCATCGACCAGTACCCGAACTGGCGATTGCCACTGCCGGTGACGCTGGAGGAGCTGCGGCACGATCCGCGGGTCGAGCGGCTGATCGTCGCGCTGCGCCCAGGCAGCGCGACCGCCAGCAGCGTGGAACCATAGGTGAGAAGGGCGGCGGCTTTTCGCTTCGCCAGGAGGTGCCATGAGCGAGGACTCTCTGGACAAAATCCGGCAAATGCCGGAGGGATGGGCTCTTGAACAGGAGATGGAGATAGCGGCCGAGGTCTACGGTCCCGAACCCAAGGGAATTCGCACGGATTGGTCCGAGCTGAGCGATGAGGAGCTGGTCGATCGGTACAAGCGCATGCTGGGTTTCGACCTGAAATGGGACACCTGAACTATGCAGCCGTCGAGCCAGGGCCACCGCGGCATCGGGATCGACGTCGCGGACCCCGATCCAGGGCGATACTCCCAGCAGGAAGCACATCTCCGTCTTGTACAGGTTCCCGCCATCGAATTGACAGGTGAATTGCCGACCACCCAGTTCCTGGCAGCGCTTCAGTCACGGTGGCGTGTATCAGCCAGCGCTGATGTAGGACTGCAGGTATGCCCGATTGGTCTCCAGCTCGTCGATTCGCGCCTTGACCAGATCGCCCATGCTGACAATACCGATGAGCTTATCGCCGACCATCACCGGCAGGTGCCGGATCCGCCGGTCGGTCATGACCCGTAGGACGCCGTCCACCTCGTCGGTAGGCATGCAGCTGATCACGTCGGCGTTCATGATCTCCAAGATCGGGGCCTGAACGAGCGAAGCTCCGCGTTCGTGCAGGAGGCGGATGACGTCCCGCTCCCACACCATACCCACCACCGCGCCGTCGTCGACGACAACCACGGCCCCGACACGGTGCTTAGCCATTTGGGCGAGCATAACGGCGACCGGCGCGTCCGGCGGAACAGTTGCGACCACCGATCCCTTGGCACGCAGTACATTTGCTAACCGCACCGGACGGCCCTCCGATCGACAGGCCGAAAATTAACGAGATTGAAATTGATAGTACGTCCAGCGAGCGCGGGACGATAGGGTGCGACACTACCTTCAACCTTCCGCGCTATCCAGAACGAGTCCGCAGGAGTTAGAGCTGTTCGACGGCTGGGGCGTCGCCGTGGATGGTGGTCGGAGGACCAAGGTTAGGCGGTCGGTGCGACTGGGGAGCGACGGGTTGGTGGCGCCAGGTGCCGCGCGCTCAGATGGGGTCGCTTGCCGGTGTCTTTAGTGCGGACGGTAGTGCTGGGCAGGCAGACGAGCGGCAGATGGCTCAAGCGTGGACATGCAAGCACTCATTCGGGAGCGGCTGGGCCGCTAGGTCGGTCGTGTACCGCATCGTTCCCGACAAGGCTGTGATCGAGCAGCTCGCCGCGCTGCCGCCTGAGGGTCTCGCCGCCTTCGCGGAGCACGTCCCATCCGCACCGGATCATGCTCCGGGCGGACGGTATCGATCCGGCCGCGACGCACCCCATCGTGCATCAGCTCAACGAGATCCGACCACAAGGCCGCCCAGTCATCCTCACGCAGTTCGCAACCGGGCCGCGACGGATCCAACCGGTGACGAAACAACAGCTCAGCCCGATAAACATTACCGACCCCGGCCATGATCCGCTGATCGAGTAGAGCCAGGCCGATCTCGACGTCGGGTTGTTCAGCCCCGCCATCCGGTCCTGTGTGGTCAACACCGCGCGGGCTTGGTGGCTTGGCCGGCGCCAGCGTTGGCCGAGTCGGTACAGGATGGCCGCAGCTCCCCGCGGGTCAGGCGCTTCCCGCTCAACGCAGCCGCCATCCTCTGGGCCGCCAGATACACGGTGTCACCTTCAGGCACGGCTACCTCAAGACGCTGCGGTGGGTTTGACCCAGGAGCAGGGCGAAGCTGATGATCCCGACGATGAGGTAGCTATACCAGGCGGTGGTGGCAGCCCAGAGGGTGTGTAACGCCACCGCGAGCCCGAAGCCGCCGACCGCCGCGGCCAGCCCACGCAGTCTCCACCCTTGGGTGTGCGCCCACCACAGCGCCGCGGCGGCAAGACCGGTCCAGGCGGCGTGCGCGGCCGGGTTGAGCGCCGCTCGCAGCAGGACAAGTCCTTCGACTTCGGTCAGGTCGCCGCCGGTAGCGAGCAGGGTCACAAATCCGTAGCCGAGGGTGTCCAGCAGAGCGAAGCCCATGCCCACGGCGACCCCGATGAGCAGCCCGTCGGCGGTTTTGGCCCGGTAGCGAGTGAAGATCAGTATCGCAATCGGCACCAGGAGCTTGGCGGCTTCTTCGATCACCCCGACGGACACCGGGGGCAGCTCATCCAGCCACAGCGCGGTGTCGAACTCCAGCACACCGGCGACCGCGGCGCCCAGGACCCCACCCAGCAGCGCGCAGCTCAGCAGCACGCTCAGCGGCACGTCATAGACCGGGTTGCGGCCATCGACGTAGACCACGAAGCTCACCGGAATCACCACCACCCCCAGCACCAAAAGTGCAGGTACCAGGCGCGGATTTTCGGTGATCACCAGGGCCTGCCGGACGGCGATGTAGAGCCCGATGCCCCCGCCCAACACCGGCAACCAGGCCCACCGCCGAGCCCCAGACCGCACAGCCCGAGTCGCGTGCGGGCGATGGCCCTGCTCGCCAACCACACCCCGATTGGCGGTCATGACCCCCTTGTTACCCCATGAGCACATGTCAACGCCATTCCCGTCCCGTTACGCTCTCATGACAATTTGCAGAGTGACCCGTGCGGTGCAATAGCAAATGAGCTCGCTCTGCGAGCCGAGAGTGAGTCAGCTCTCCATCGCTGGATGGCCTCCCATCCCGTGATGTTTAATGAGATACCGAGATAGGTGATATCACAATGTGCGGAATCGTCGCGGCCTTCGGTGAGATTGACACCGGCACGTGTGAGCGGATGCTCAACCGGGTACAACATCGGGGACCGGATGACACCGGGGTGCTGGCGCTCGACTCGACCTGGTTGGGCCACCAGAGACTGTCCATCGTCGACATCAGCCGCGGCAAGCAGCCACTGGCCAACGGTGATGGCACTGCGTGGATCATCGGCAACGGTGAGATCTATAACCACGAGGACCTGAGCGCGAAGCTACCTCCCGGACTGCTGCAGACCCAGTCGGACACCGAGGCGGCGCTGCACCTGGTGATGCGGGACGGTCCAGCCTCGGTGGCCGAGCTCAGCGGCATGTTCGCGCTGGCGATGGTGACCGCCGCCGGGGACGGGCTGGTCGCCCGCGACCCGATGGGGGTCAAGCCGCTGTACTGGATTGACGGAACGGACGGCACGTTATTCGCCAGCGAGCTGCGGGCCTTCGATCCTGAGGACCGAGCCCGGGTGACCTCCTTCCCGCCCGGCTGCCTATGGACCCCGGCCACCGGCATCGTGCGCTATGCCGACTCGGTTCCGGTAGGAATTCGCCCGGCTCGCCGGGCACAGCACCCGAGCTGGGACAACGGGGTGCTGGAGAAGGTCAGGGACTCCGTGGTGCTGTCTGTGCAGCGGCGGATGATGGGCGACGTCGACGTGGGTGTGTTCCTCTCTGGCGGGCTGGACTCCGCGATCGTCGCCGCGATCGCTGCGGAGCACGTTCGCCGCCGCGGCGACGTGTTGCTCACCTTCGCGGTCGGCACCAAGGACAGCAACGACCTGCTGGCGGCCCGGCGGGTCGCCGAGTTCATCGGCAGCGACCACCACGAGATCATTGCCACCGCCGAATCCATCGGGGAGGAGCTGGACAACGCGGTCGAGGTGATCGAGCACTACGACCCAGCTCTGGTCCGCAGCGCGGTGCCGAACCTGCTGCTGGCGCGCGAGGCGGCCAAGAAGGTCAAGGTGGTGCTCACCGGTGAGGGCGCCGACGAGCTCTACGGCGGCTACAGCTACGTGCACAGTCCAGAGTTCTCCGACCCGAACGCATTCCACGCCGAGCTGGTGCGCAGCCTGGAACAGCTGCACCACCTGAACCTGCAGCGCTGCGACCGGACGACGATGTACTTCGGGCTGGAGGCTCGCGAGCCATTCCTGGACACCAACGTGGTGCGCACAGCCCTGACCCTGCCGCCGGAATGGAAGAAGACCACCGACGGCCGGCCGGAGAAGGCGGTGCTGCGCGAGGCCTTCACCGACTGGCTGCCCGAGGAGCTGCTCTGGCGCGGCAAGGAACAGTTCGGCGACGGCTCGGGCGCCGGCGAGGTGCTCGCCGCGCTGGCCGCAGAAAACGCCGGGCCGGCCGACACTCAGGGAGCCGACCAGCAACCACCGGACAGCTGGGCACTGCGCAGCGACGAAGAGATCCTCTACTACCGGATCTGGCAGCGTCACTTCTCCGGGGTGCGCCCCAACGCGACGCTGGGTTGCTTCGCCACCCCGTGAGTGGCAACCCTACAAGTCGCCACCTTCTTCGAGGAGGCGATCGATCTCCCGGCGTAGCAGGCCCAGCCGACCCTCCCGCACCAGCGGGATGTCCCGCCGTCGGCGGCGCACCAGCGACAGGTCGACGTCGATGGTGAGCAGCTGCTCCTTGCTCTCGTCGGCCTCGGCGATCACCTCGCCCCACGGATCGACGATGTGCGAACCGCCCCAGAAGCGCAGCGACCCCTCAGTGCCAACGCGGTTGACGAAAACTACGTACAGCTGGAACATCCGCCCGTAGAACCGGGTGATACCGCGCCAGTAGGACCGCGAGTCGTACCGCTCGGGGAACAGGCTCTGCGCGCTACAGGCGGGCACCAGCAGGATGATCGCCCCGTCCTGGGTGGCCACGTAGGCCAGCTGCGGCTGCCACGCGTCGTTGCAGACCAGGGTGGCCGCACGGTGCCGTCCACCCAGGATCGGGAAGGCCCGGGAGGACTGACCGGGCAGGAAATGCTTGCGCTCCTCGAAGATCGCGTAGTTGGGCAGGAACAGCTTGCGGTGCACGTGCACCAGCAGGCCGTTTTCGTAGTAGGCCGCGCTGTTGTAGATGTGCAGGCCGTGTGCCTGCGCCTCGGGAAACCCGAGTAGCACACCCGCGCCCTTGGCCACCTTGGCCAGCTTCGCCATCCGCATGTCATCCGGCGGGATCGAGATGTCCTCCTTGAGGTCCCCGATCGAGTAGCCACTCAACGACAGCTCGGGGAAAACCACCAGGTCAGTGCCCTCGCTGACCACCTCGGCGAGCACCTGCTCGGCACGTGCGACGTTGACCTCGAGCTCCCCGGGCCGGGAGTCGATCTGTGCGAGCGTGATGCGCATCGCTACCTCCCAGAGACCGGCGACGAGGGGCGGGGGCGCTCAACGTATCGAGCAGCTGTCGCCAACCGCAGGCTAGCCCTGGCAAAGAAGTCGCGGCTCGCTGCCGGGCAGCATGAACGACCTGCTGGACTCCGACTGTGCGCAACGACGAGCTCTATCGCAAACCGGTTGCATGGGTCAACGTCGCAGCAGGGGCGCGGCGAAGGCACTGTTGCGTCAGCGATGAGTGAGCAGGGTTGGCCGCTATGGCGATTCGGTCAGGTGGCGCGGGTGAGTTCGGTTAGGCCGCTGGGAACCCGATGTCGGGGCTCGGCATCAACACCGGTTTCATAATGGCCGCGGCGAATTGTCCATTACATGTGGATAGCCGGATGCGCGGTCCGTTGGTGACCTCGGCCGGGCGTGGGGCGTGCTGGAGCGCGCGGGTGAAGAATCTGCGGGTCGTCAGCAGATCCCGCTTCTGCAAGACCAGGACCTCGGTGACCTGAGGTCCCAGCCAGCGTTGTGGCAAGGTAAACTACCTCCGTTGCGTGTGACGGTCAGCGGTTGGTTGATGCGATGTCCGGGGGCCGAGTGAACACCGGCAGAGGAGCTTGTGTCGTCATGAGCCTGAGCGATCCAACCATTCCTGAGACTGCCACTCGAGCTGACTTCGAGATCGTGCTCCCAGAAGCTGGGCAGAACCTCGACCAGGACGAGGAATGGTGCGAAATTTTGGTTGACGGGAAGCGAAGGCGCATTCGCTTCCACGATTACCGTGAGATCTACGACATCCCCGGCTTCTACGAGCGGCTCTTCTACGACAGGCTCAAGTGTAAGTCACCACGTGTGATCCGAAGGCTTCTGGCTCGGGTGCTCGCCGAGCTAGGGACCGAGCCGGGCGAGCTCAGGGTGCTTGATGTCGGGGCTGGGAACGGGATAGTCGGCGAGGAGCTCCGGGAGCTCGGGGTCGGGGCCGTCTACGGCATCGACATCATCAAGGAGGCGGCCGCCGCAGCCCACCGGGACCGCCCCGGGGTCTATGAGCGATACCTCGTTGCCGACCTCACCGACCTGGCGCGCGAGGAGCGCGACACGCTCGCCGGAGCCGACCTCAACACGATGACGACGGTAGCCGCGCTGGGCTTCGCCGACATGCCGCCGCACGCTTTCGCTGTCGCCTACAACCTCATCTCCACCCCAGGTCTGGTGGCTTTCACCATCAAGGAGGACTTCGTCGCCAAGCGCGATTTGAGCGGCTTCAGCAGCCTGATCCGTCGGATGTTCGATGAGGAGGCCATCCGGCCCCTCGCCAAGAAGCGCTACCGGCACCGCATGTCTGTGCAGGGCGAGCCGCTGTACTACGTCGCGTTCGTCGCGGAGAAGGTCAGCGACGTCTCCCATGCCTGGCTCTGACCGAGTGCCGCATCAGCGTCGCACGCCAGCTCACCTTCGCCGCGCTGCAGGCGGCGAAGGCCACCGCCAACGACAAGTGCGGCATCGTCGGCTCGGTGCCCACCCGGGCCGCACTGACCTTCGGCGCGATCGACCTGTACTGGGGAGTACACCGGGACGGCCTGGACCACCCAGCCTCGTTCGGTGGATCACTGGGGCACAGGTGGTCAACTCGCCCGCCCGACATTAGACACTAGATTCGCACGGCGAGGAGGTGTCGATTGACCGTGACAGGCGACCACGCTCACCACATCCAGCCCCGACCCAGCGCACGCGCTTCCCTTGAGGAAGCCCTCGTCGTGAGGGTGTACAGC
>JBOHFW010000329.1:0-2817 GCA_050699835.1 Pseudonocardiaceae bacterium
ATGTTGGTGGTGGGCTGGTTTCGGGGAGCCCGTGTCGTATCTCGGCGGCGTAGGCGCCGATCTCGGCCTCCGTGGTCAAGCGGCCGTCGAGTATCGCCTGACGCAACAGCAGGTAACCCTCGATCCACGGGTCGAGGTCCTCGGCCGGCTGGATCACTTCGCTCTCCTTTGGGTGTTGGAACCGGCCGGGTCGCAGGAGGGAGCTGCACGGGGGAATTAGCTCGACCTCGGCGACCCGGCCGGAATCTCAGGGCAGCGACCCGGCCGCTGCCACGGTCCGCAGGCGCTGGTCCAGCATCGTGTGCTGCGCGTCTCCGGCCTGCGTGGTACGTACCTGCGCTCGTCCGTGCTGATCCTCGGCGGTGAGCTTGCCCGCAAGCTCCAACCTGCGCAGGGCAGCGGCCATCAGCGAGGCGGAGGGCAACGCCACCTGGCAGAGGTAGTACCGGTCACCCTGTTTGGTGAGGTCACCCGCCCGCACCGCAAGCAGCGCCCGCCAGTCGTGGTGCTCCTGCGGGGCAAGGTCGCAGTTCAGGCAAATCGTGTGGTCGGGTCGGTCGGCCAGCCGGCGGGACGCCGTGAAACTGAGGCCGCACGCAGTGCTGACCCGGCCCCGGCTCACCGTGCCTCGGTGCGCGTGGTCGTCGTCGGGGGTCTGGTACCAAATCATCGTGCAGCACCTTGGTCTTAAGGGGCCGGCCGGCCGCCGGTGAACCGGGGGGGGGCAGATTCATCCGGGGGCCGACCGGGGTTCCGGGGAGGAAACGGCGGACCTTTGACTCGGGACCGAGGCGGACTGCGACAGGCATGGCTCGCAGCGGGAACGTCCAGGCTCGGTCAAAGATGCGGGAATCACGTCAGCCCCGCACAGAGCGATGTAACGGCCCTTGCCACGAAGGCCCGCCGCGGCGGCATCAGGTGTCAAGAGGTGCATCACGAGGGAACGGATGTCCACCATGTCGATGAGACAACGACGCTGCGGGGTGAGCCGGTGTCGACGTTTCAGGAGTCTGTGTTTTGCCTTTGCCATGTCCAAGTCCAGCGCCTTCCAACCATCTGTGGTTGTTCCCATGCCCTTGGAAGACCGGACCAGCGACGGGGTTCCTGCCTCCCGGGCGTCCCTGCGTCGCCGGTCCGGCCAGCTCCGGGAGCAACTCGTCGCCAACCGGCCGCCGCCACCCGACCTTCATGTGATCAACTCCTCATTCTGGTCGGGCGGTCTTATTGTGGAGCACTCTCGCGACCGCGAAGGCCAGCAGCCGGCGCAGCTCTTCGGTGGCGGTCCAGGTCATGATCGCGGTCTCTCCGGGCGGGGTGCGCAGCGAGACTCGGCGGTCGGCCACACCGACGATCACCAGCCGAGATCGGCCAACCACGTCCGCACATTCGACCGACCACTCGGTGCCCTCAGCCACGCCAGCCCTCCGGAGTACAGCGCGGACCACCGGGAACGCAGCCCTCACTTCGATCGCGACCAATATGTCATGGTCGCGACCAATTTGCAACCGACCGGTCGGGGGACTGTGCGTAACCGGCGGTGGACTAGGGTTGTGGCGTGACCGAACCCGGTGGCGCACCCCGCGCCCGGGCACTAGCCGGAGCGCTTCGCCAAGCGCGCGAAGCGGCCAAAGTCAGCGTGCGCGAGGTCGCCCGCCGGCTCGACATCTCCCACTCCGTGGTCTCGTACTGGGAGACCAGCAAGCGCGTGCCGCGCCTGGAGGACGTCGCCAGCTACCTCACCGCGATCGGCGTGACCAGCGACGAACGGGAAGCCATCCTCGCCCTGGGCCGGCACGCGGACGCCCAGGACTGGCTGACGGTCGGCATCCCCGGCGTCTCCCAGCAGATCGCCGGGACCATGGAGTGCGAGCGGGCCGCCGCGGCGATCATCGACTGGTCACCGCACCTCATCACCGGCCTGCTGCAGACCTCCGACTACGCGCGAGCGATCATCGGCAGCGAAAGTTTTCCCGCTGGCGAGGTCGAGGCACGGGTGCTGGTGCGGATGGGACGGCGCGACGTCATCACGCGCAGCAACCCGGTCCGGCTGACCGCGCTGCTCGGCGAGGCCGCCCTGCACGAGCTGATCGGTGGGCCTCGGGTGATGGCCGACCAGCTCCGCCACCTGATCAAGCTCGCCGAGTCGGACACGATCACCATTCAGATCGTCCGGTCCTCCCAGGGCTGGCACCCGGGCCTGGAAGGACCATTCGTGCTCTACGACTTCGACGGCTCGCCGTCCATCGTCCTGCTCGAACACCACCGGACCGGCGCGTTCGTGTCCGAGCCGGACGACGTGGCCGAATACAAGACCGCGGTGGACAAGATCCACCAGCTGGCGATGAGCCCGGCCGACTCCCGCACCCTCATCACCCAGACAGCTCACGAATTGGAGGCTGCGACATGACCGAGATGCGCTGGCGGAAATCCAGCCGCAGCGGGGTAGAAGGCAACTGCGTCGAACTAGCCTGGCGGAAATCCAGCCACAGCGGAGAAGATGGCAACTGCGTCGAACTGGCGCACACCCCGGGGGCGATCCGGGACAGCAAGAACCCCGCAGGCCCGGTGCTCCTGGTACCCGACCTGCCGGCCTTCCTCCGCGAGATCAAGCAAGGCCGATTCGACCCCCGCTGACCTCGGTCTGCCGTCCTGGTTCTGATGTGGTGAAGACCAGCTCTGCCCGTTCGGGTCGGGTGACCATGGCGCCAAGCTCATCGGGCTAGCGCGGTGCGTCCCGAGTGGGCTCTGCGGTGTCGTCGGGGACGGGTAGCAGCCAGCTCGGGCCGTCCGGGCCCCCGAACCAGACGGTGTGCCGGG
>JBOHFW010000330.1:0-7526 GCA_050699835.1 Pseudonocardiaceae bacterium
ACGACGCTGTACCCGCTGCCGACGTCGACTCACCGTAGACCGGACAGACCGCCACCGCGTCTCCGGTCTCGGCCAACAACCGCTCCGCACTGCGCAGCAGGTCCAGCAGCTCCGGACGGCTCAGCGCGTAGAACGACTGCCGCCCCTCCGCTCGAAACTCCACCAATCCACAGTCCCGCAGACAGGCCAGATGCTTCGACACGGTCGACTGCGCCAACCCGAGGGCACGCATCAAGTCCACCACCCGCGCCTCCCCCTCGATCAGTCGCGCCACGATCGCCAACCGGGTGGGATCACCAAGCGACCGGAACAGCGCGTGTCACCATACGATGGGGCCGGCGCGAAGCTCGTTGAGCAGCTGGTCGCGAAGCGTGAGGTCGGCGGCGGCCAATGCGATGAGGGCTCGGACCAGTTCGCCCTTGGATACCCGGCGGCCGAGTAAGCGGCGGATGTCCAGGGCGAGCTGGTCGAAGTCAGCGGCGGCGTCGGGGGCGAGCAGCACGGTGAACTTGCTGGGTGGTGGCGCTTCGACGGGTGGGGCGCCGTCCGCGGCTGCGACAGCGGTCGGAGACGCCGTGGGGCTGGCTGGGGTTGTTGTGTCGAGCTGGTCGCGCAGGTCTGCGGGCCGGCGGGTCACGGCTGTCCTCCTCAGCATGGTGAGCACGGGGTCGTAATCCTGCCGTCGACCGAGGGTGGATGCCCTAGATCAGACATCGCTATGAGGGAATCGGCGCGGATACGGAGACGGCGTGAGGAGACTTCGCATTACCGCATGTGGGGGTGTCACACGGTGGGTGTGGGCAGCGGATGGGCGGCGCGGGCGCGGTGCAGCAGAGCGCCGACCACGGCGATGGTGCTGTCCTCCCGGCCACTGAGCCACTGCAGAGTGTGCCGTTCGTAGTCGCTGACCTCGATGCCCTCGAGCGGTGTGAGCAGCGCGGCCAGTCCGTCGGTGCACCGACGGTCCCACCACTGGTGAACAGTCTCGTTTGTCCCTTGATCGCATGCCAGGTTGCGCTGGTCGTAGGGTGGGCGGACCCGCAGCGGCGTATCAGTGATCGGTCCATGGATCGTCTGGTTCATCATTCCCCCATCATGCCGTCACACCGTCGAACCGTCAAACCGTCGTGACGGCGGGCGTGGCTGTTTTCAGCTCGCACTAGTTTGAGCGCCGGCCGGAACCGACGTCTCGGACCGCGGGGTGCTCAAGGAAAAAGCGCACCATCTCCGCGGACGCGTCGGGGCCGTGCGGGTCCGTGTAGGACCCGACCGGGTCGCCACCGGACCACGCGTGCCCCCCTCCGTGCACAGTCCAGGACTCCGTGATGACCGTGTCGTCGGCGTCTCGGATGACCGTCTGGGTGCACGGCCGGCGACCGGGCTGGGTGAGGCGAATCGTCGTTGGTGTGCAGGGGCCCACCGAGCCAGCGGCGAGGCGGGCCGCGATGAGGCGCTCGGCGTTGACCAGGGCCACGATGGTGTCACCGTCGCCGTGGAAGACGATAAGCGGCAGGTCGCCGCCTGGGGCCGAGATGCCCCCGGCGCGCATCGCGGCGAACGCGGAGCTCACGTCGTGGGCGGCGCGGTAGGCGATGCCTGAGTGGATCCCCACAGCGGCGTAGAGCTCTGGGTGAGTCGCGGCCATCACCGCGGCCATGGCGCCGCCGGCCGACAGGCCGGCGACGTACACGCGGTCCGGGTCGGCGCCGTGCTCAGCGACGATCCGCCTGGTGATCCCGGCCAAGATGGACGGTTCACCTGCCCCGGCGCGCTGGTCGGCCGGGGAGAACCAGTTCCAATAGCGGCCGCGGTTGGCCGCAGTGGACTGCTCGGGGTAGGCCACGAGGAGGCCATGCCGCTCGGCCAAGTCGTTCATCCGCGTGCCCGCAGCGAAGTCCGCGGCATCCTGGGAGCCTCCGTGCAGCATGACCACCAGCGGCCGCCGCTGGCCGCGGGCGGTGGGGACGTAGAGGTCGAAGCGGCGGGTTCCTGCCGCTTCGGTGTGGCTCAGCCGCAGGATCTGCCCGCCTACCGCGGCGGTGGTTGCCGCGCGTCGACCGCGCGGCCCCCTACCGGGCAAGTCCCGCGGCAGAGCCCGGCGCAGCCGGTCCAGGAGGCCGAACGGCATGGACGCGGCGGCCGGAGGAGTCTGCGTGGCACCGGTCTGAGCTGCACCGGCCGGCGGGGTGGCGGGCGCACCCAAGGTGCGCTGGAGGACGGCGACCGCCTCAGCCAGCCGTCCCTCGCGGGTGAGCCGCAGAGCCTCGGCCATACCGGCGCTTCTGCCGTGGTCCATGAAGAGTCCTCTCGTGCTGGGGATGCCGCACCGGCCCTCGACCGGCGTGCCGTGGTGATGACGCAGCTGGCGCCGGGACGGCGCGCTCTGGTCAGGTGATGCGCGAGGCGAGCGCGGCCTTGACGGCCCGCGGGGCGCGGAACGCCCCCAGGACCTCCACCGAAGTGATTGTCGCGAGCGCGAGTTCGACATCGACGTCGTCGGCGATGGTCGCGAGTCCCAGGACACGCAGCTCGATCGTGTGGCCGATGTCGCGGAGTTGCTCGAGGTCGCGCCGGGTGAGGTGCTGAATGCCCAGGGTCAGGGTCCGCCGGGCGACCGTGTCTGCCACAGCATCCGAGCGGCTCTCGAGCTGGCGCCGGATGGCCGTGCGGATGAAGTCCGTGCGGTTGGCGTAAAAACCTTCGTCGACGAGCAGGTCGATTTGTCCGAGGTCGACGAGCCCCACGTTGATGGTAATCTTCTCGCTCTTGTCGATCTCGGCCACTCTGCCATCCTGTCACCATCCCAGGGGATGGTCAAGGGTCCACGGGTGTAGCCGATCGGCCGCCAACTACGACGGCGAACGATACCCACTCCACCACACTGACAACCCACCAGCGATCGCCGCAAGCCCGACCGGACCGGGGCAGTCTTCAGCAGGGTGGAAGGTCGGTCCGACCCCATCGATCTGCTGGAATACCCGATATCTGCGGTGTCCGGCGAACCGATTGGCAATCATGCGACCGAAATACTCCACCTCCCCGTCGTAGGCATCAATCAGCTCCGGCAGCGAGTTCACTCGTTGCCGGGGACCAAATCCAGCGGCGCGATGATTCATCAGTATGTAGATCCAGTCATCTGGTCGGGCCGAATCTCGACCGGTGTCGATTCGTCGTACCAACGGGTGCGCCGCCGCGCTGTGGATCGTGCCAGATGCGCCCGGGCGAAACCACCAGCAAGATCAGCATGGTGAAACCGGTTGCGCGCCGCGCTGCTGACTGGTGATGACAGCGACGGTGTCCTGGCCGCGCGACGACGCATCGACCCCACTTACCCGACCCAGTCATCAAGAACGCGACAGTGCCCGCGTCGTACGTCGGTGAGCGTGCCGCGTGGCGTGTTCAGCCCTTGGCCATCGCCCGGTTTACGGGCGTGAAGGTGCCGGGGAGGTTGATAAAGGTGTCGTCGCGTGTGGTGATGTTTGTGTGGACGCGCTGGCTCTCGAAGTCCTGGACGTGGGTGACGGTCGTGCCGCGGGCCTCCTGCCAGTAGACCATGAAGATGCCGTCACGAATGGGAACCGCGGTGTAGGTCACGGTCTGGCTGCCCGGCTCGCCGGCAAGGTCCTCTTGCTTGGCGTCGATCGGGCTGAACGTCACGGTCTTGCCGTCAGCGTCGAAGTCGAGTCGCCATGCGAACTCACCGAAGTTCGCCTCGTAGCTGTTTCCGGGGGCGGGGTACTGCTCGCCTTTCATTGCTGCTCCTTTTTGGGTGGTCGTTGATGTGGACGAGTTTCGGTTGGCCGAAGGGCGTGCGGGCCTGCAGTCAAATGTTCGTCTCGTCGGGGCCACGATCTTCGGGTCCGGAAGCGCCGCCGACGCGGACGTGACCTATAGCTGTTCGGGCACAAGCGGTAAACGATATTAGTTTTTGACCAAGCGGCTTAAACTGGCACCTGGGCGTACCAACCGGATAGCTTCTTTAGCTCACCATCATCCTTATCGTCCTACTCGATATCCGACGCAGACGGGTCCAAGCAGACCCGAACCTTCTTCGTTAGCCTGGGCTAGTCCCATCAAACAAACGGCGCTGCAGCGTCGCCGCGACGTCGTTGGCGTCCCGATACCAGCGACGGGCATCGTGCGGGGAGTGATAAATATTGGGCTACCGATCTTCGGTCGTCGGCCACCGAACAGGGCCATTTACGGGACGGTGACGAACCGCAGACAGATCCCGGACGCAGTAAACACGGGACAGACTTGGCGGACTTTCATCTCGGTGAGAGTGCGTGGCACAGTCGACGCT
Source organism: Pseudonocardiaceae bacterium (assembly GCA_050699835.1). Taxonomy (GTDB): domain Bacteria; phylum Actinomycetota; class Actinomycetes; order Mycobacteriales; family Pseudonocardiaceae. The sequence continues at coordinate 4,304 of JBOHFW010000330.1, forward strand.
CACACAGGGTGAGGAAGCGGATAAGCGTGCCGGGTTCCAGAAGTCGGCCGCGCCCGTGGCCTGCGGCGGTCGAGGCGCCCACCACTTAAGGAATGATCGTGCGCCGTGTCGTTGCGCCTGCTCTACCTGATCTTCATCCGGCTTCTCAGCTGGCTGGTGTTGCTCGGTCGTTCGTCGGCAGTCAAGGACGGGGAATTGCTCGTCCTGCGCCACGAGGTCGCCGTGCTACGTAGAAAGACCCCAAGACCCCACCTGGACTGGGACGACCGGGCAGTGCTTGCCGCGCTCATCGAGCTGCTGCCGAACGCTACTCAAGCTCGCTACCGCGTCGGCGCTTCAACGATCCCCGGATCCTCAAGCAGCGGCAGATACCGCCAGCGCCATCCCGGCGCACCGATACGACATGGCGGCAGTTCCTGCGCACCCAAGCCTCGACCATGCTGGCCGTGGACTTCTTCCACGTGGACTGCGCCGTGACGCTCACGGATCTACGTGCTGTTCGCCTTGGAAGTGGACAGCCGCCACGTCCACATCCTCGTCGCTCAGGCTTCACACCGCGATGCCGTCCGACGTCGTCGTTAGTCCCCGCCACATGTTCGGCCAGCCGGTGTTCGTCAGGAGCGGGGCTCGCATGGCCGACATTGCTAACATGATCAGTTGACCTGTCACATCGGCTCGCGCCATTTCGGGCTGAGCTGGCGGTGCAGACGCTCGACGAGCAGATTAGCCTGCTGGTTCAGCGAGATTGGGGAGCATGACGGGCGAGGATGTGCAGGAGCCCGATCTGCGTACCGGCGCCGATGATCTCGCCGCGCGCGATATGGTCGCGGACCGATTCTAGAGTGATCCACTCGACGCGGGCAGCCTCGTTGATATCGGCGGGCTCGCCGGTGTCTTCAGCACCCTCGCCCAGAAAGATCAGGTTCTCGAAGTCGGCGGTGCCGACTAACGGCTGAAACCTTGTCAACAAGGTCATGCTGCGGGGCCGCCAGCCAGTCTCTTCCTCGACCTCGCGTGCCGCTGCGAGCGCTGGATCTTCGTTGGGATCGACGTACCCTCCGGGCAATTCCCAGGTCCAGCAATCCGGCACGAACCGGTGCCGCCAGATCATCAGCACCCGCTCCCGCGCATCGTCGAGCAGCACCGTTATCGCGGCCTTCGGCATCCGCAACACGTACTGCTCGAAGCGCACCCCGTCGGGCAATTCCACCTGCGCGATACTCAACCGCAACCGCCGGGTGTCATCGACCAGACGCTCGCCATGAATGGTCCAACGGGTTGGCTCCGAGCAGGCGTCATCGTGAGGTGGAACGTCAGGCGTCGCCAGACTCGACACCCGTTCCCACCGGACACGCCACTCCGGTGCTACTCAGACCGCAGTAGCCGTTTTTATTGCGATCTAGGTACTGCTGGTGGTAATCCTCGGCGTAGTAGAACTCGCGCAGGGGTGCGATCTCGGTGGTGATTCGACCACGCCCGGCTGCGATGAGCGCCTGCTGGTAGGTGGTCCGGCTGGCTTGGGCTTCGGCGGGCTGGTCGGCGTCGGTGGTATAGATCGCGGAGCGGTACTGGGTGCCCCGGTCGTTGCCCTGTCGCATGCCCTGGGTCGGGTCGTGGCTCTCCCAGAAGATCCGCAGTAGCCGGGGGTAGGAGATCTGGGCGGGGTCAAACACGACCAGGACCACCTCGGTGTGACCGGTCTGTCCGGAGCACACCTCCTGGTAAGTGGGATTAGGGGTATGCCCACCTGCGTAGCCCACCGCAGTGGAGTACACCCCGGGGGTTCGCCAGAAGATCCGCTCAGCACCCCAGAAGCAGCCCATACCGAACACCGCGGTATGCAGACCATCGGGGAACGGGGGCACGATCTGGTGGCCGGTCACCGTGTGCCGTCCCGCCACAGGCATCGGGGTGGATCGCCCGGGCAGTGCCTCCTCGGGGGTCACCAGGCGGGTCTTATCGCGTCCGAACAGCGCCATGCTGCCAGGTTACGCTGAGGCCACCGGCACAGCGGGTTCCCGCTCGGCGAACGCTGGCCCGCTGCGCGGCGGCGCGAGCCGGTGTCGGGGACCTGGACTCGGTGGGCGCTGGGACCCAGCTGGCGGCTTACCGCGCGGAAGGTATCGGCGCAGTGACATCGTCGGAGCTTCGATATAGCGCCAGGACAGCCAACCGCACAGATAGGTCAGCGGCAGCGCACTTACCGTGAGCGACCACTGGGTAACACACCCCGCCATGATCAACAGTTGCTGAACGGGAAACGCCCAGATGTACAAGCCGTAACTGCCGAATACCCAGGAGTCGTAGCCCTCAAGACGAGCCGGCCAGTGATACGCCAGCACCAATGCTCCATAGCCGGCCATGAAAGGGAGCGCAACGGCCTGGGCCTGGGTGTTGTGGACCGCGATGTAGAGACCGACCAGCAACCAAGCCATGTGCGGTGACAGCGGAATCCGGTCCCGATAGGTGTGCAGCACCATGCCGATGCTGAACGCGACGAGAAACGCGACCATCGAGCCGATCGGCACCTGGAGAAACGTGCCACCATCTCCGGGGTTTCCAATGCTCGCATCGAATCGGCGGTCCAGCACCACCAGGGTGAGCATCAGCACGATGGTCAACCACGGTGCCCGGCGGAACAGTCCGGCTGCGCCGAACACCAGCACTAGCAGGTAACCGGTGAGCTCCATCGGCAGTGTCCAGATCGAGCCGTTCGCCGACCAGGGCCACGGATTGTGAACGAACACCCCGGGCAGCTGATGCTGCAACGTGTACAGACCCGCATTGTGGACGATATATCCCCAGGTGTCCCGGGTGGAGAAGTATTCCGCCAGCTCCAGCGTCGATACCAGCGGACCGATGACCAGGGCGGTGACGAGCACCACGAACAACAACGGAGGCCATAATCGTAAGGTCCGCTTGGCGCAGAAACGCCACCATGATGGTTCATGGCGCCAGCTGTCGCTGATCTGGTAGCCGCTCATCGCGAAGAATCCCATCAACGCGATATAGCCGGGGGAAAAGTTCCATGCCGCGGGGAAGGCCCCCAGGCGTGACGGGTCGAGCAGCGCCGCCGAGTGTTCGACCACCACGATCAGCGCACCGATCATCCGTAACCACGCGAAACCGGTGTTCGGATGCGCTTTCGTGGGCTGTGTCACGGGTCGAAGGGTGAGCCGCCTAAGTACCTGCGGAAGTGAGGACGGGGCTGGGCAGCGACGCC
>JBOHFW010000331.1:0-15433 GCA_050699835.1 Pseudonocardiaceae bacterium
TGCCGTACCTGATCACCACCCGGGTGATCGCCGGGTTCATCGCGATCATCCCGATGTACACCATTGGTCTGGTCTGCTCCTACGCCGCCTCAAGGCTGAACGTCACCGGGATCAGCGGGCTGCCCGGGGGCACCTACGACCATTACTTCACGCTGTTCCTGCCGGTCAGCGACGTGCTGTGGTCCTACGTCAAGGTTCTGGCCTTCGCCTTCGTGATTATCCTGGTGTGCTGTCACTACGGTTACCGGGCCAGCGGCGGGCCGGCCGGGGTGGGCATCGCGGTGGGACGCGCGGTGCGGGCCTGCATTGTGATCGTCGCCATCGCCGACTTCTTCCTTACCCTGGCCATCTTCGGCACCACCACCACGGTGCGGGTGGCCGGATGAATCGGGTGGGCGGGTGAAATCCACGGTGCTCCGCCGCAGGCTACAAGGGCTGGCCTTCCTGATCGTGGTCATCTCGTTGGTTGCGCTGTCCATCGCGACGTACTCGGGCGTCTTCTCCCGCGGTGTGCCGGTGACGCTGCGCGTCGAGAACACCGGGCTGCAGCTGGATAAGCACTCGGACGTCAAGATCCGAGGGTTGATCGTCGGCGAGGTGACCGGCCTGAGCTCCTCGGGTGGCGTCGCCACCGTGGCGCTGATGCTGAAACCCGAGATGGTGCCGCTGATCCCGGACAACGTCAGCGCCCGGCTGCTGCCCAAGACGCTGTTCGGGGAGAAGTACGTCTCGCTGGTCCTGCCGCAGCGCCCGTCCGGACGGGCATTGTCGGCGGGCGATGTCATCCCGCAGGACCGCAGCCAGGCTGCCCGGGAACTGGACGCCGCCCTGGACGGGCTGCTGCCCCTGCTGCAGGCCGTCGCGCCGCAGGATCTGGCCAGCACACTCGGTGCGATCTCCGGGGCGCTGCGCGGTCGCGGGCAGCTTCTCGGCGACACCCTGGTCCGGGCGCAGCAGCTGGTCAACGGGCTGAACACCGCACTGCCGCAGCTCCAGGAGGACATCACCCGCACCGCTGACTTCGCCGACACTTATACCCAAGCCGCACCCGACCTGCTCGCCGCGCTGGCGGATCTGTCCACCACCACCCACACCGTTTCTGAGCAGCGCGAGAACCTGGCGGAGCTGTTCTCCTCGCTCACCACGGCGTCCGAGGACCTTCGCGGGTTCCTGCACGACAACCGGGACAATCTCATCGCGCTGGCCGCTGATAGTAGGCCCACCCTGGAGTCGCTGGCCCGCTACGCCCCGGAATACCCGTGCCTGCTGCGCGCGATCGCCGGGCTGGTGCCGCAGCTGGATCGGGTCTTCGGGGTGGGTACCCGCGAGCCCGGGCTGCACATTTACCTGGAGGTCACCAACAACCGCGGGACGTACCTACCGGGGGTGGATGAGCCGCGCTACCGGGAGGACCGCGGCCCGCGTTGCTACCCGGTCCGCGACGGGATCAAGTTCCCGCAGTACCCGGGTGGCCCGATCGACGACGGTTCGACGGCGCCCCCGACCGGTCGCTCCGATCCCTCGCCGGGGGTTGGGCCGGTGAGCACCCCACCACAGACCGCGGGGGCGTCGATGGGACTGCCGAACTCCCCGGCTGAGCAGCAGTTCCTCGCTGCGCTGCTCGCCTCGGCCAGCGGCGAGCCACCCGCGGAGGTCCCCAACTGGAGCAGTTTCCTGCTCGGCCCACTGCTACGCGGGACGGAGGTGACATTGCGGTGAGGGGAGTGCTCGCGCCGCTGACCAAGCTGATCGTGTTCACCACCGTCACCGCGCTGGCCACCGGTCTGGTCGCACTGACTATCGCCAACGTCACGTTAACCGGCAAGACCAACTACCTGGTCCGCTTCAGCGATGTCAGCGGCCTGCTGGTGGGTGACGATGTGCGCATTGCCGGGGTCACCGTGGGTTCGGTGGACTCCATCGAGCTGGTCGACCGCCGGGTCGCGCAGGTGAGCTTCAGCGTGGATTCCCGCCAGCGCGTGCCCGCGTCGGCGCGGGCGTCGGTGCTTTACCGCAACCTCCTCGGGCAGCGCTACCTCTCCCTGGCGCGGGGTCCTGGCCCGGTGGGTGCGACCCTGCCACCGGGGGGGTTGATCCCGATCGAGCGCACCACCCCACCGCTGAACCTCACCGTGCTGTTCAACGGGTTCAAACCGCTGCTCACGGGGCTGGACCCCGGACAGCTCAACCGGTTGTCCTGGGAGATCGTGCAGGTGCTGCAGGGTCAGGGCGGCACTGTGGAAAGCCTGCTCGCCAGTACCTCCTCGCTGACCAGGGACCTCGCCGACCGCGACCGGGTGATCGGCGAGCTGATCGCGAACCTGAACGCCGTGCTGGACACCGTCAACGCCCGAGACGAGCAGCTCTCCGCGCTGATCCTGCAACTCCAGCGGCTGGTTTCCGGGCTGGCCGCGGACCGGGAGCCGATCGGCCAGGCGATCGTCTCGATCGAGGCGCTCGCCACCAGCACCGCCGGCCTGCTCACCGACGCCCGGCCCCCGCTGCGCGAGGACATCGCCGCGCTGGGCGCGTTATCCACCAACCTGGCCGCCAGCGAGCAGGTCATCGACGGGGTGCTTCAGTTCCTGCCGGAGAAACTCACCAAACTCAGCCGGGCCGCCAGCTACGGCTCGTTTTTCAACTTCTACCTCTGCGGGCTCGAGGGCACCATCACGGTCCCCGTGCCCGATGCAGCGAATATGCCGTTGGTGGTCCCGTTGAGCACGCCACCACCAGCGGTGAGGTGCACCCAGTGAGCTCCCAGCGGCCGCGCCACCCGATCGCGATCGGCATTGTCGGCGTGGTCGTCCTCGCGCTGCTGGCCACTGCCGCGTACCACGCCGAGCGCCTGCCATTCATCGGTGGCGGCACCACCTACACCGCGGAATTCAGCGACGCCGCCAATTTGACGGCCGGTGACCCGGTGTACATCGCCGGGATCGAGGTCGGCCGGGTCAGCGCGGTCGAGCTGGCCGGTGACCGGGTGCGGGTGGCCCTGCGGATCGGGGAGGCCTGGCTGGGGGACGAGACCAATGCCGCGATCGAGATCAAGAGCCTGCTGGGCGCGAAGTCGGTAAGCCTGGACCCGCGCGGGGAGCGTGCGCTGGATCCCCGCACTCCCATCCCGCTGCGTCGCACCGCGTCGCCCTACGACGTCGTCGACGCGCTGAACGGGCTGTCCGGGACGCTGCAGCAGATCGACACCGGCCAGCTCGAACAGAGCCTGCAGACACTGGCGGACACCTTCCGCGACACCCCCGAGGAGGTTCGCGGCACTCTGGACGGGTTGACCCGGCTCTCCCAGACCATCGCCAGCCGGGATCAGGAGATCCGACATCTGTTGGCCGGAACGGACACCCTGTCCAGGGTGCTGGCCAGCCGTAACGCCGAGTTCGAGCGGTTGCTCGCCGATGGCAAGGCGCTGCTGACCGAAATCCGCCGCCGTCGGGAAGCGATCAGCGCGCTGCTGAGCAGTGTCCAGGCGCTGTCGCTGCAGCTGCGTGGCCTGGTGGCCGACAACAGCGCGCAGCTACGCCCAGCGCTGGAGCAGCTCGACCGGGTGGCCGCCGTGCTGCAGCGCAACCAGGACAACCTGGCCCAGGGATTACAGCTCGAGCCGGTGTTCATCCGGCTGTTCGCCAACACCCTGGGCAACGGGCGGTGGTTCGACAACTTCGTCTGCGGGCTGCTGCCGCCACCGACCGCGCTGGGCCCGCTCACGATCAACGAGGAAGGGTGCTGAGCATGCGCCGCTGGATCGGCCGGGTGATCGTGATCGGCTGCGTGCTCGCCGTGCTGGTCGCTGCTGGTGTGTGGTGGCTGACACCCCGCTCCGGGCGCACCATCACGGCCTACCTCAGCTCCGCGGTCGGGGTGTACCCGGACAACGAGGTACTGATCCTCGGGGTGCCGGTCGGCCGGATCACCACGGTGGCGCCGCAAGGCCGCCTCGTCAAGGTCGTGATGACTATCGACGACGCGGTCGACGTGCCGGCCGGGGCCTCCGCCGTGGTGCTCTCGCCCAGCCTGGTCGCCGGCCGCAGCATCCAGCTGACCCCGGCCTACACCCAGGGCCCCACGATGCCGGACGGAGGTGTGATCCCGGTGGAGCGCACCGCCGTCCCACTCGGGGTGGACGACCTGACCCGGGCCGCTAACGACCTCGCGACCATGCTCGGGCCCAGTGGGGTGAACCGGAACGGGGTCCTCTCGGACGCCCTCGATGTCGCGGCGAGCAATCTGAACGGTAAGGGGCAGGCGATCAACGACACGATCGGCAACGTGGCGGCGCTGTCCGAGACGCTGGCCGGATCCCGTAAGGAGCTGTTCGACACCGTCACCCAGCTGCAGTCCTTCGTGTCCACCCTGGCCGCCAATGATGCGCAGGTACGGCACTTCACCAGCCAGCTCGCCGAGGTGTCAAACTTCCTGGCCGGTGAGCGCGCTGACCTCGGCGCGGCGCTGCGGGAGCTGTCCCTCGCGCTGGGTGAGGTAGCCGCATTCGTGCAGGACAACCGGGCAGTGCTGCGCTCGAACGTGGAGGCGCTCACCGAGGTGACCGCCGTGCTGGTGCGGCAACGCGAGGCGCTGGGTCAGATCCTCGACACCGCACCCACCGGGCTGAGCAACTTGAACAACGGCTACAACTCCTCCTCCGGCACCCTGGACACCCGCCTGAACATCGAGGAGCTGCGGGCCCCGCCGATCCTGCTGGTCTGCGAGCTGCTCCGGCGCGGCACCCCCCGGCAGGTGCCGGCGACGCTGGCGCGAACCTGCGGGGCACTGGAGCCCCAGCTCACCGGTGCCGTGCCGCTGCCCACCGCGGCCCAAGTGATCACCGCGCTGCAGTCCGGGCAACCGCCGCCGCTGCCGATGCTCGCGCTGCCCAGTGTTCCCGGGGGCGGGGAGCCTGGGGGCGGGCGATGAGCCGTTTGTTCGCGATGCTGCTCAGCGTGCCGGTCACGGTGTCGATCCTGGGCGCGGTGGGTTGCGGCGTGCTGCAAGGTGGGCTGCAGAACGTGCCGCTGCCCGGCGGCGCGGACACCGGTGCAAACCCCTACCGGGTCACCGCGGAGTTCTCCGACGTGCTGGAGCTGGTGCCGCAGTCCCTGGTGAAGGTCAACGACGTGTCCGTCGGGGCGGTCCGGGAGATCAAGCTGGCCCCGGACACCTGGCACGCGATGGTCACCCTGGAGGTCAACCGGACCGTCGAGCTGCCCGCCAACGCCGTAGCGCGGGTGCGCACTACCAGCCTGCTGGGGGAGAAGTTCGTCGAGCTTGCGGCGCCCACCGCTGAGCCACCCCGGGGCAGGCTGGCTGACGGCGCGCTGATCCCGTTGCCCCGAACCAGCCGCGCCACCGACGTCGAGGAGGTGCTGGGCGCGCTATCGTTGCTGCTCAACGGGGGTGGTGTCGACCAGATCCGGACTATCGCCAGCGAGCTGAACGCCGCGCTATCCGGTCACGAACCGCAGCTGCGGGCGCTGCTGACAGATCTGAACACGCTGGTGTCCGGCTTGGACACGCGCAAAGCGGAAATCAACCGCGCGCTGGATGCGCTGAACCGGCTCTCCGCCACCCTGGTCCGGCAACGCGGCCAGATCGCCACCGCGCTGGAGGGGCTGCCCCCGGGCCTACAGGTGCTGGCCGATCAGCGCACCCAACTCGTCGGCACCTTGACCGCCCTGGACCGGCTCTCCGTGGTCGCCACCGACACGATCAACCGCAGCCGCGATGACCTGATCGCCGACCTGCAGCTGTTGCTCCCCACATTGGCGCAGCTGGCCGCCGCGGGTGCGGACCTGCCCAACGCGCTGGAGCTCATCGCCACCTACCCCTTCACCGACGGCACTGTCCGGGAGGCCTTTCAAGGTGACTATTCCAACCTGTATGTCACGGCTGACCTGAACCTCGGCACGGTGCTGGATAACCTCTCCGAGTCCGGTCAGCCACTGATGGGGGTGCCCCCACCGCTCGGGGAGCTGCTCGCCCCGGGCCGCCCACCGCTCGGATCGCTGCTCGAGGGGCTCTCCGGTGTACTGCCCCCACCGCCGTCCGCCTCCGGAGGCCCCGGTGCGGACCTGGGTGGGATGGGTGTGCTGCTCGCTCCGCTGCTGCGCCCGCCGCTGCGAGGAGGACCGGCATGATCAGCGTAGGAGTCCGGCTTCGGCTGCTGGCGTTCGTCATCGTCACCGTGCTCGGGGTGGGTTATGTTAGCATCCGCTACCTCGGTGCCGGCGCGCTGTTCGGCGCCGGTCCCTACCCGGTGACTCTGCAGCTCACCGACTCCGGCGGGATCTTTACCGGCGCCGACGTCACCTACCGCGGCGTCAGCGTCGGCCGGGTCACCGCGTTGCGGCTGACCAACCAGGGCGTCGATGCTCAACTGGAGATCACCCCGGACGCTGGGCCCATCCCGGCTGACGTGGACGCCGTGGTGAGCAACCTGTCCGTGATCGGAGAGCAGTTCGTCGATCTGCGGCCGGCACGTGCGGATGGCCCGACGCTCGCGGCCGGGTCGGTAATCCCGGCATCCCGGGCCAGCACGCCGGTCGAGATCGGGGAGCTCATCGCCAACCTGGACACCGTCATCCGGTCGGTGCCGCTGGAGTCCCTGCGCACCGTCGTGGACGAGCTGGGCACCGCCTTCACCGGCACCGGCCCGGAGCTGCAGAGGTTGCTGGAGAGCACCGACGCGTTCAGCCGCGACGCCATCGCCGCGCTTCCGCAGACGTTGACCCTGATCAGGGACGGGCGGGTGGTATTGCAGACCCAGAATGAATATTCCAGTGCGCTCCTCTCCTTCAGCCGGGACCTCTCCTTGCTCGCTGCACAGCTACGCTCCTCGGACCCGGACCTCCGCCGGCTGATCACAACAGCGCCGCAGTTCGCGGACCAGACCAGCGCCTTGATCGAGGAGAGCGGCACCCAGATCGGTCAGCTGCTCGCCGACCTGCTCACGGTGTCCCGGGTCGCGCTGCCCCGGCAGGAGGCGTTGCGCCACCTGCTGTCCGTCTACCCAGTGGTCACCGGCGGCACCGACTCCTCAGTCGTGCCCGCTGACGGCTTCGCCCACCTCGGGCTGGCGCTCAATTTCTTCGATCCGTACGCCTGCGTGCGGGGCTATGAGGGCACCATCCGGCGCTCCGGAACGGACACCACGCCGATCCCGGCCAACCGCGAGGCGTTCTGTGCCGAGCCGCTGGGCAGCCCCACCAATGTTCGTGGCACGCAGAACGTGCCACGCGCCGGGACACCCGCTCAGGTCACTCCGGGCGGATCCGGGCGAGGCGCTGGGCCGGTGCTGCCCGCGCGCAGGCTTGGTGACACGCCGATCACCAGTCTCACGTCGATCTTGGAGGGTTGAGTCCTGCGTATCCCATGGTCACCAAGGACGGTCACCATCGTGATTGCGGTGCCCGCCGCGCTCGCCGTGGTCGCTGCCGGATGGTTCGGCTCATCGTGGTACCGGGCCGCCCACGATGAGTCGCTCGCTGCGGGTATCGCCCGGGGCACGGTGCTCCAGGACGCCCAGCAGGCGACGATCAACCTCAATACCCTTGACTACCGGCGGGTGCAGGAGGGGTTGGCGCTGTGGGAGCAGTCGGCGACTGGCTCGCTGCTCGATGAGGTGCGGGCCAACCGGGCCAGCTACGCACGGGTCATCACCGACGGGGCCACGACCACCACCGCGACAATCCTTGATGGCGCGGTCGCCGAGCTCGACGAGCGTGCCGGTACCGCACGGGTGCTCGTTGGAGTGGACGTCACGTCCGTCCGCGAGAAGGGGGAGGCCAGCTGCGTACGCCGACGTATCCAGCTGGAGATGCGTCGCGCCCAGAGCGTCTGGAAGGTCGACAAGCTGGCACCGGTCGGTTCGGCGAACCCGGTGCCCGGAGCATGCCCCTCGGCCACGCCCCCAACACCCAGATAGGAGGCCGATCGTGCCGCCACAGCGTCCTTCCCCGGCGCGGCGCCGGCCCCGGGTCGCCGGAAGGCACCATCCCACCGACCGGCTCGGACAGCTCAGTGCACGCGGGGACTCCGCCGGAGGGATCACGCTCGACGATCCGGTTGTCCCTGTCGAGGAAGTCGGCGCCATCAAGGGGGTTGCGCAGCCCGCGACCCCCCGATGGCTGATCCCGGTGCGAGTCGGGTTGGTCGCGGTCATGGTGATCGCGCTGGGTTTCGCCGCATGGTTCGGTGCCGAGGCGTACAAGCTGGGCGCCTCAGCGGTGAAAAGCAACGGCGCGCTGCTCGATGTCGCCGCTACCGCGCAGGTCACCGGGCAGGTACGGGACGCAGTGGAACGCGTCTTCTCCTACGACTTCGCCCGTCTGGACGACAACGAACGGGCCGCTGCCGCCGTGATCACCGGCACGTTTGCCCGTGACTACCGCGGGCAGTTCGTCCGGGTCCGGGAGCTGGCGCCCGGGCAACAGGCCGTGGTGGTGGCGACCGTGCCGGCGCTGGCCGTCAAAGTGCTTGACGGTGACCGGGCGATTGTGGTGGTGTTCATCGACCAGCAGGCCAGTCGGGGTGCGCAGGCCCAGCCCCTGCTCGCCGCGGGTCGGCTCAGCGTCACCGCGCACCGGGTCAACGGCACCTGGAAAATCGCCGAGGTGAAGCCGTTCTGACCAGCTGGACCGATCGGGTAATAGCCGCTGATCGTGCATATTCGACCACTGATCGGACGATGCACTCTTGACTGGGGGCGTCTCGCAGGTCACTCTAAGACCACGCTTGCGCCGACTGTCGAATCGGCGCTGGACAGTCGCCGTCCTAGCGGCTAGACTGCTTTTTTGCGCTGCCTTTTTCACGCCTCCCCTGCGCAGTGTGTACTGGACCCAAGTTGCCTGGACCCGGAGTTGCTCCCCACCAGGGTTACCTGGACACCCAGGACCTCATGCGCACGGAATGCGTAGGGGCGCGTCGGCAGCATCCCACAACTACATCGGCAACTGCACCAACACCGCGCCGGGAGCGTGGTCCCCAGGTTACCCCGCCAGGAGACCCGCGATCCTGCGCTCGGCAGCGCTAGTGTTCGGAAGGACGCAATCTTGGCAGTCTCCCGCCCGACCAAGACCTCTGCTGCGAACAACCCCCTATCCCGCCTCCCCGGATCCCCGGCGCGGCCGTCTTTCGCGAAAATCCGCGAGCCGCTTCAGGTGCCCGATCTGCTGGACTTGCAGCTCCAATCGTTCCAATGGCTGATCGGTGCCCACGAGTGGTACCAGCGCCGTATCGATGCCGGGGACGAGGGGCCCATCGGTGGCCTCGCCGAGGTGCTCGAGGAGATCTCTCCGATCGAGGACTTCTCCGGCTCGATGTCGCTGTCCTTCTCCGACCCGCGCTTCGACGAGGTCAAGGCGTCCGTTGAGGAGTGCCGGGACAAGGACGTGACCTACGCGGCGCCGCTGTTCGTCACCGCCGAGTTCACCAACAACAACACCGGCGAGATCAAGTCTCAGACGGTGTTCATGGGTGACTTCCCGATGATGACCAGCAAGGGCACTTTCATCATCAACGGCACCGAGCGGGTCGTGGTGTCGCAGCTGGTTCGCTCGCCCGGCGTGTACTTCGACCAGGCCGTGGACAAGACCACCGACAAGGACGTCTACAGCGTCAGGATCATCCCCAGTCGGGGTGCCTGGCTGGAGTTCGACGTCGACAAGCGCGACACGGTGGGGGTGCGGATCGACCGCAAGCGCCGCCAGCCGGTGACCGTGCTGCTCAAGGCTCTGGGGTGGACAAGCGAGCGGATCGCCGCGCGCTTCGCGCACTCCGAGACGCTGCTCGCCACCCTGGAGAAGGACCACACCGGCGGTCCCGACGAGGCACTGCTGGACATCTACCGCAAGCTGCGCCCGGGCGAGCCGCCCACCAAGGAGAGCGCCCAGGCGCTGCTGGAGAACCTCTTCTTCAAGGTCAAGCGTTATGACCTGGCCAAGGTCGGCCGCTACAAGGCCAACAAGAAGCTGGGCCTGAACCTGCCCTACCGCAACGGGGTGCTCACCGAGGACGACATCGTCACCACCATCGACTACCTCGTCCGGCTGCATGCGGGTGAGACGACGATGCCGGCCGCTGGGGCTGCCACCGGCGGAGCGCCCGATGACGTGGTACCGGTGGAGACCGATGACATCGACCACTTCGGTAACCGCCGGTTGCGCACCGTGGGCGAGCTGATCCAGAACCAGATCCGGGTCGGCCTGTCCCGCATGGAGCGCGTGGTCCGGGAGCGGATGACCACCCAAGACGTTGAGGCCATCACGCCGCAGACTCTGATCAACATCCGTCCCGTGGTGGCGGCGATCAAGGAGTTCTTCGGTACCTCCCAGCTGTCCCAGTTTATGGACCAGACCAACCCGCTAGCGGGGCTGACCCACAAGCGGCGCCTGTCCGCGCTGGGCCCGGGTGGCCTGTCCCGGGAGCGGGCCGGCTTCGAGGTCCGTGACGTGCACTCCTCGCACTACGGCCGGATGTGCCCGATCGAGACCCCGGAAGGCCCGAACATCGGGCTGATCGGGTCGCTGTCTTCCTACGCCCGGGTCAACCCGTTCGGTTTCATCGAGACGCCCTACCGCAAGGTGATCGACGGTCATGTCACCGAGCAAATCGACTACCTGACCGCCGACGAGGAGGACCGGCACGTCATCGCGCAGGCTAATGCGGTGCTGGCTGACGACGGCTCCTTTGCCGAGGAGCGCGTGCTGGTCCGCCGCAAGGGCACCGAGGTGGACTACATCGACCCGCAGGGCGTGGACTACATGGACGTCTCGCCGCGGCAAATGGTCTCGGTGGCCACCGCGATGATCCCGTTCGTCGAACACGACGACGCCAACCGGGCGCTGATGGGCGCTAACATGCAGCGCCAGGCGGTGCCGCTGCTGCGCAGCGAGGCGCCGTTGGTGGGTACCGGGATGGAGCTGCGGGCCGCGGTGGACGCCGGCGACGTCGTGGTGGCCGACAAGGCCGGTGTGGTCGAGGAGCTGTGTGCCGACTACGTCACCGTGATGGCCGACGACGGCAGCCGGCAAACCTACCGGATGCACAAGTTCCACCGCTCCAACCAGGGCACCTGCACCAACCAGCGGCCGATCATCGCCGAGGGCGACCGGGTGGAGGTCGGCCAGGTGATCGCTGATGGGCCGTGCACCGACTCCGGCGAGATGGCCCTGGGCAAGAACTTGCTCGTGGCGATCATGCCGTGGGAGGGTCACAACTACGAGGACGCGATCATCCTCAGTCAGCGTCTGGTGCAGGACGACGTGCTGACCTCAATCCACATCGACGAGCACGAGATCGACGCCCGGGACACCAAGCTCGGTGCCGAGGAGATCACCCGGGACATCCCGAACGTCTCCGAGGAGGTGCTGGCCGATCTCGACGAGCGCGGCATCATCCGGATCGGTGCCGAGGTGCAGGCCGGCGACATCCTGGTCGGCAAGGTCACGCCCAAGGGCGAAACCGAGCTGACCCCCGAGGAGCGGCTGCTGCGGGCCATCTTCGGGGAGAAGGCTCGCGAGGTCCGCGACACCAGCCTCTAGGTGCCGCACGGTGAGACCGGCAAGGTGATCGGCATCCGGGTGTTCTCCCGCGAGGACGACGACGAGCTCTCGCCCGGCGTCAACGAGCTGGTCCGGGTCTACGTCGCACAGAAGCGCAAGATCCAGGACGGCGACAAGCTCGCCGGCCGGCACGGCAACAAGGGTGTCATCGGCAAGATCCTTCCAGTGGAGGACATGCCGTTCCTGCCGGACGGGACGTCGGTGGACATCATCCTCAACACCCACGGTGTGCCCCGCCGGATGAACATCGGCCAGATCTTGGAAACCCACCTTGGCTGGATCGCCAAGAGCGGGTGGAAGATCGACGGTAATCCGGACTGGGCCTCCCGGTTACCCGAGGACCTGTACGAGGCCGAACCGGGCGCCCTAGTCGCGACGCCGGTGTTCGACGGTGCGCAGGAAGAGGAGATCACCGGGCTGCTCGGCTCGACGCTGTCCAACCGGGACGGCGCGCAGATGGTCGGGCCGGACGGCAAGGCTCAGCTATTCGACGGTCGCACCGGTGAGCCTTACCCCTACCCGGTCGCAGTCGGCTACATGTACATCATTAAGTTGCTACACCTGGTCGATGACAAGATCCACGCTCGATCGACTGGCCCCTACTCGATGATCACGCAGCAGCCGCTGGGCGGTAAGGCGCAGTTCGGTGGCCAGCGATTCGGTGAGATGGAATGTTGGGCGATGCAGGCCTACGGGGCGGCGTACACCCTGCAGGAACTCCTGACAATCAAGTCCGACGATGTGCTCGGCCGGGTGAAGGTGTACGAGGCCATCGTCAAGGGCGAGAATATCCCGGAGCCCGGAATCCCCGAATCGTTCAAAGTGTTGCTCAAAGAGCTGCAGTCGCTGTGCCTCAATGTGGAGGTGCTCTCCAGTGACGGTGCGGCGATCGAGATGCGGGATTCTGACGATGAAGACCTGGAGCGGGCGGCGGCCAACCTCGGTATCAACCTGTCCCGTAACGAGTCTCCTTCGGTAGATGACGTCGTGCAGTAACGGTCCGGAAGCTCGCGTCCGGCGCGGGGGTGGTCCTCCCGCCCACCCTCGCGCCGGGCGCACCAGAGGAAGAAAGCGAAACACCTGCGGAAGAAAGCGAAACACCTGCGACAGGGTCTAAGCAAACACAGGGTCTAAGCAAACACACACAGGGTTTTATCGACAACAGAGTTTACATCGACACAGGGGAGAAGGAAACAGACGTGCTCGACGTCAACTTCTTCGACGAGCTCCGCATCGGCCTCGCGACCGCAGAAGACATCCGTCAATGGTCCTTTGGTGAAGTCAAGAAGCCAGAGACCATCAACTACCGCACCCTCAAGCCGGAGAAGGATGGTCTTTTCTGCGAGAAGATCTTCGGTCCCACCCGGGACTGGGAATGCTACTGCGGTAAGTACAAGCGCGTCCGCTTCAAGGGCATTATCTGTGAGCGCTGCGGTGTCGAGGTGACCCGGGCCAAGGTGCGCCGTGAGCGGATGGGCCACATCGAACTGGCCGCGCCGGTGACCCATATCTGGTACTTCAAGGGCGTCCCGAGCCGGTTAGGCTATCTGCTCGATCTGGCTCCCAAGGACCTCGAGAAGATTATCTACTTCGCCGCCTACGCGATCACCGGGGTGAACACCGAGGAGCGCCATAACGATCTCCCCACCTTGGAGAGCGAGATCGGTGTCCAGCGCAAGCGCCTTGAGGACCGCCGCGACGCCGACATTGAGGCGCGTGCCCAGAAGCTGGAAGCCGACCTCGCCGAGCTGGAGACCGAAGGCGCCAAGAGCGATGTGCGGCGCAAGGTCAAAGAGGGCGGCGAGCGCGAGATGCGCCAGCTCCGGGACCGCGCCCAGCGCGAGGTCGACCGGCTCGATGAGATCTGGGAGACCTTCACCAAGTTGGAGGTCGGCCAGCTCATCGTGGATGAGCTGCTCTACCGGGAGCTGTACGACCGCTATGGTGACTACTTCACCGGCGCCATGGGTGCCGAAGCGATCCAGAAACTGATGGAGAACTTCGATATCGACGCCGAATCGGAGAACCTGCGCGAGATCATCCGCACCGGCAAAGGTCAGAAGAAGCTGCGGGCCCTCAAGCGTCTCAAGGTTGTCGCAGCTTTTCAGGTCACGCGCAATAATCCCATGGGAATGGTGTTGGACTGCGTGCCGGTGATCCCGCCGGACCTGCGGCCCATGGTGCAGCTCGACGGTGGCCGGTTCGCCACCTCCGATCTCAACGATCTCTACCGCCGGGTAATCAACCGGAACAACCGGCTCAAAAGGCTCATCGACCTCGGTGCGCCGGAGATCATCGTCAACAATGAGAAGCGAATGCTGCAGGAGGCCGTCGACGCCCTGTTCGACAACGGTCGGCGTGGCCGTCCGGTGACCGGCCCGGGCAACCGGCCGCTGAAGTCGCTGTCCGATTTGCTCAAGGGCAAGCAGGGCCGGTTCCGGCAGAACCTGCTCGGCAAGCGCGTGGACTATTCCGGTCGTTCGGTCATCGTGGTCGGCCCGCAGCTGAAGTTGCACCAGTGCGGCCTACCCAAGCAGATGGCGCTGGAGCTGTTCAAGCCGTTTGTGATGAAGCGCCTGGTGGATCTCAACCATGCGCAGAACATCAAGTCGGCCAAGCGGATGGTGGAGCGGCAGCGCCCGCAGGTGTGGGACGTGCTCGAAGAGGTCATCACCGAGCACCCGGTGCTGTTGAACCGGGCGCCGACCCTGCACCGGCTGGGTATCCAGGCTTTCGAGCCGCAGTTGGTCGAGGGCAAGGCCATCCAGCTGCACCCGCTGGTCTGTGAGGCGTTCAACGCGGACTTCGACGGTGACCAGATGGCGGTGCACCTGCCGCTGTCCGCCGAGGCGCAGGCGGAAGCCCGGGTGCTGATGCTCTCCAGCAACAACATTCTCTCGCCCGCCTCGGGTCGTCCGCTGGCCATGCCCCGATTGGACATGGTCACCGGGTTGTACCACCTCACCAAGCTCCGCGAAGGCGACACGGGCGAGGGCCGCTCGTTCTCCTCACCCGCTGAGGCATTGATGGCACTGGACCGCGGCACCATCGGATTGCAGGCCAAGATCCGCGTCCGGCTCCGTGGCGTGGTCCCGCCGGTCAGCGAGCAGGGCCGGCTGCGGGAGACCGAGGGGTGGAAACCGGGAGCAGCGTGGATCGCGGAGACCACCGTGGGCCGGGTGCTGTTCAACGACCTGCTGCCCGAGGACTACCCCTACGTCAACGATGTGCTGCCCAAAAAGCGCCAGGCGGCGATCGTCAATGACCTCGCCGAGCGGTACCCGATGGTCTCCGTCGCCCAGACGCTGGACAAGCTCAAGGACGCCGGGTTCCACTGGGCCACCCGTTCCGGTGTGACGCTGTCCAGCTCCGACGTGGTGGTACCGGCCTCCAAGCAGGAGATCCTCGATCAGTACGAGGCCAGGGCCGACCAGGTGGAGAAGCGTTACCAGCGTGGTGTGCTCTCGCACGAGGAGCGCAACGGCGAGCTGGTGAAGATCTGGTCGCAGGCCACCGACGAGGTCGCCAAGGCGATGGAGGCCAACTTCCCCGAGGACAACCCGGTGTTCACGATCGTGTCTTCCGGGGCGGCCGGGAACATGACGCAGGTCCGATCCCTGGCCGGGATGCGGGGTCTGGTCTCCAACCCCAAGGGTGAGTACATCCCGCGGCCGATCAAGCACAACTTCCGTGAGGGCCTGTCCGTGCTGGAGTACTTCATCGCCACGCACGGTGCCCGCAAGGGGTTGGCCGACACCGCGTTGCGGACCGCTGACTCCGGGTACTTGACCCGGCGCCTGGTGGACGTCTCGCAGGACGTCATCGTGCGGGAGAACGACTGTGGCACCGAACGCGGGATCCAG